>NZ_AP019373.1:1520730-1824876 GCF_004323595.1 Sulfuricystis thermophila | reverse complement strand
CCGTGCTCTCGCCGCCGCCGCCGCACGTCGAGGAGCCGCCGCTGGAGGCGCTGCCGCCAGCCCTGGTGCTGGCGGTGGAAGTGCCGTACTGGGAACTGGCGCGCAACCTGAGCCGGGCCGATCTGGCCCAGGTCACCGACACCGACACCTACGTCGGCGCGCTGGCGGCCGCCGGTGGCCAAGGGCAGCTCAACTGGCAACTGGCCACCGGCGCCTCCAGCGGCGATCTCGCGCCCGTGACGGGCGAGGACTACGCGCCGCTGCTCACGCTTGATGCGGCACTGTCGGCGAGCGAGGCCGATGCGCTGGCCGTGCCGGTGACGGCGCTGTCCCAGCCCGAGCGCCTGAGCATCGGCGACTACGCCTATCTGGTCGATGCCGCAGGCCAGATCCGCGAGGCGGTGGCCATCCTCGCCTTCGATGCCACCGCCGGCACGGTCAATCTCGCCCGCGGCGTGCTCGACACCACGCCGCAATCACATGCGCCAGGCACGCGGCTCATCGGCGTGGGCGAATGGCTGGCCGCCGAGACCACCGAACGCGCCCCGGGCGAGTCGGTGTTCGTCGCCGCCATCCCGCGCACTTCCACCGACCAGGGCGATGCCGTGCTGGCCGCCAACGGCCAGCCGCTGGTGCTGACCGGCCGCCAGGCGCGGCCGTACCCACCCGGGCGCATCCGGCTCAACGGCCAGCGCGAGCCCGCCGTGGTCGCCGGCGACCTGACCCTCACCTGGGCGCACCGCGACCGCATCCAGCAGACCGCCTACCTCGTGCGCCAGGACGAGGGCGACATCGGCCCCGAGCCCGGCACCACCTACACCGTGCGCATCCGCGACCGCAACGGCACCCTCGTGCGCAGCGAAACGGGCATTACCGGCAACACCTGGACCTGGGACGTGGCCAGCGCTGCGGCAGATGCGGGCAACGCCGGCGATACCGTCACCATCGAGATCGAGGCCGAGCGCGACGGGCTCACGAGCTGGCAGGCGCAGGTGCGCACCACCGACCGCACCGGCTACGGCCTGCGCTGGGGGCAGCACTGGGGCGGGGTGTGAACCCGTCGGAAATCCCGTTTGAACGCACCGCAAGGAGATCTGTCATGGCATTCACCGACCCGAACCTGGGCCTTGCCTACGGCTGGACGCTGGGCGAATCCGGCTGGCACACCGAGATGGACGCAAACTTGAAGCGCCTGGGCGCCATCGTCGGCCTGTCCGTCAAAGACCGCGGCCTGACCGCGCCACCCGCCAGTCCGGCCGATGGCGACCGCTACATCATCCCGCCAGGAGCCACCGGCGACTGGGCCGGCAAGGCCGACCAGATCGCCGTGCGGATCGACGGCGCCTGGGAGTACTACGCCCCGCAGGTGGGCTGGCTTTGCTACATCGAGGACGAGGCCAAGCTCACGGTCTTCAAGCCCACCGGCTGGAGCGCTGGCATCGCCATCTGACCCTCACACCGATCCGTCACCCCTGGACCCGCCTTGGTGCGACGAGCATCAGGCGGGTTTGTTCGTTCCATCCCTGGAACTCACCCCTTCGGGGCTAACGCGCCAATCCGCTCCTAGCGGATTGGTCGCATTTTTGGGAGACCTGCCATGACCGAACCCGCACAACCGCCCGCGCTCGTCGAGAACATGCTGCTTCTGCGCCGCGAGGACTTCGACGAACTGCTCGACCGTGCCGCCGAACGCGGAGCCGAGCGTTGCCTTGCCCATCTCGGGCTGGAGAACGGCAGCGCCGCCAAGGACATCCGCGAGCTGCGCGACCTGCTCGAAGCGTGGCGCGATGCCCGCCGCACGGCGTGGCGAACCGCCGTCAAGGTCATCACCACCGGCATCCTGGCCGCGCTGTTGGTCGGCGCTGCCATCAAGCTCAAGCTGATGGGAGGTGGCCAATGATCGAGACCTTGCTCGGTGGCCTTCTCGGCGGGGCCTTCCGTCTCGCCCCTGAAATTCTCAAGTGGCTCGACCGTAAAGGCGAGCGTGGCCACGAACTGGCGATGCAGGACAAGGCGCTGGAGTTCGAGAAGCTGCGCGGCGCCCAGCGCATGGCCGAGATCGGTGCCGGGGCCGATGCCGCATGGAACGTGGGCGCCCTCGAGACCCTGCGCGAGGCGGTGGCGGCGCAGGGCCGGCCATCTGGCGTGAAGTGGGCCGATGCGCTCTCCAGCAGCGTGAGGCCGGTGATCACCTACTGGTTCATGGCCCTGTACTGCGCCGCCAAGACCGCGGCGTTCGTGGGCGCCGTCGAGGCCGGTGCGGATTGGATTCCGGCCATCCAGGCCGCCTGGACCGAGGCGGACCAAGCGCTATGGGCCGGCGTGCTGAATTTCTGGTTCTTGGGCCGGGTGTTCGAACGGGTGCGACCCACGAACTGGTAAGTGTTGCTTACAAGTTCAGAGCCAGAGATGCGTATTCCTCCACAAGCCATCGAGCTGGCCAAGCGCTTCGAGGGCTTCCACCGCGTGCCCAAGCACGACCCCGGGCGCGCGCATCCTTACGTCTGTCCGGCGGGATACTGGACGATTGGTTACGGCCATCTCTGCGATCCGAAGCATCCGCCGATCACGGAGGCCGAGGCGGAGCGCTACCTGGCGGAAGACCTCAGGATCGCGCTGGCTGCGACGTTGAGCTACTGCCCGGTGCTGGCGACCGAGCCGGAGGGGCGGCTCGCCGCCATTGTCGACTTCACCTTCAACCTGGGGGCGGGGCGGCTGCAGATGTCGACGCTGCGACGGCGGGTGAACCAGCGGGATTGGGCTGCCGCCGCAACGGAGCTACGCCGCTGGGTCTACGGTGGCGGCAAGGTGCTGCCGGGACTCGTGATGCGCCGAGAAGCCGAAATCGAGCTGTTGGTCGACCGATCGACGACCAACGAATCGGCATGAACCGGCCTGAACCGGCATGAATCGCATTTACCCGGCCCAAATCCTGTGACAATATGCGTCCTGGAATCCATGCGATGGAAAGCGCCATGGCCGATCGTTGGTTATCCGTCGAGGAAATAGCCGAATACCTCGGCGTGAGCAGGGACACCGTCTACGCGTGGATCGCGAAAAAGGACATGCCGGCCCACAAGGTGGGGAGGTTTTGGAAGTTCAAGGCCGACGAGGTCGACGAGTGGGTGCGCTCCGGCAAGGCGTCGGAGGAATCCGATTCGGCGGCAGGCCATTGACTGCCCTGGGGATCGGCGTGCCCAGTTCGCCAGGACCGACTTCGCGAGGAGAGGAAGAATGACCAAGTTGGCCTGCATCGATTTGTTCTGTGGGGCGGGAGGGCTCACGCACGGCTTGATCTCGGAAGGCGTGCCGGTCGTGGCCGGCATCGACGTCGATCCGGCTTGCCGCTACCCGTTCGAAACGAACAATGGCGCGCGGTTCATCGAGGGAGACGTTTCGAGGACGAAACCAGCGTTTCTGAAGGATCTCTTCGGTGACGCGGACGTCCGTATCCTCGCCGGATGCGCCCCTTGTCAGCCCTTCTCGACCTATGCCCAACGCTACGACACGGTGGGAAGTCCACGATGGGCACTGCTGTACGAGTTCGCACATCTGGTCGAAGCCGTTCGCCCCGATCTCGTCACCATGGAGAACGTGCCGACGGTGGAGAAACACGCGGTGTATCACGACTTCGTCACCACCCTGAGGAAGTGCGGCTATCTGGGACTCTGGCACGGTGTCGTCGATTGCTCCGACTACGGTTTGCCACAACGCCGACGCAGGATGGTGCTGCTCGCCTCGCGCATCGGGCCGATCGAGTTGATAGAGCGCACCCACGAGCGACCCCAAACCGTGCGCGACGCGATCGGAAAGCTTCCGCCGATACCGGCGGGCAGCACTCTGCCTTCCGATCCGCTACACACGGCGTCCAAGCTTTCCAAGCTCAACCTCCAACGCATCCGCGCATCCCGTCCCGGCGGGACTTGGAGGGATTGGCCCAAACGTTTGATCGCGGAATGCCACCGCCGTGATAGCGGCCGGACATATCCGGGTGTCTATGGCCGCATGGTTTGGGACGAACCCGCCCCGACCCTCACCACCCAGTTCTACGGTTTCGGCAACGGTCGCTTCGGACACCCCGAGCAGGATCGGGCGATATCGCTGCGTGAGGGAGCGATCCTGCAAGGTTTCCCGGAAGACTATTCCTTCGTCCCGGCGGGTAGTCCGATCCACTTCAAAAGCTTGGGACGCATGATCGGCAACGCGGTGCCGGTCACTTTGGGAAGGATCATCGGCCGGAGCATCCTGCGGCATCTCGCCGTCGTGCCCGAGACGAAGATGGTCGACGAGACCGCCCGGTCCGTCGCCGAGAGGGAGCGAAATGCCAAGCGTGAGCCCCTCGTCGCCTGAAGCCAGCCGCCGCATGGCGCGCGTGCGCCAGCGAGGAACGGACGTCGAGATCGAACTGCGGCGGGCCCTGCATGCCCTGGGCCTTCGCTACCGCTTGCAAGTGCCACTGTCCAGAAAGCCGCGACGGGTCGCCGACATCGTGTTCATCGGTGCGCGCGTGGCGGTTTTCGTCGATGGGTGTTTCTGGCACGGGTGTCCACTCCATGCCACCTGGCCAAAGGAGAACGCCGGATTCTGGCGAGCGAAGATCGAAGCCAATCGCACCCGTGATGCCGATACCACCCGGTGCTTGCGAGAACTCGGTTGGGAAGTGATTCGCGTCTGGTCTCACGAAGATCCGGTCGAGGCCGCCCGTCTCATCTACGACCGGGTGATGGAACGGAAGGGAAGGGCCTCATGAGCGTCACGCAACGATCCACTCACGCTCGCTTCGTCCATTCGACGACCCCAGAGCCCGGCCAGCTGGTCGGGGTGCGCCGGCGGCAGTGGGTCGTCGCCGACGTCGTTTCGTCGAATTTGGAGGGGGCACCACAGAACTGCGTGACACTCTCGTCGATCGACGAGGATGGCCTCGGCGAGGAACTGGAGGTCGTCTGGGAGATCGAGCCAGGAGCCAAAGTCATCGAGCGGGCGGGCCTGCCATCCATCACCGGACAGGACGACGCGACCACGCTCGACGCCTTCCTCGACGCCGTGCGCTGGGGCGCAGCCACCAACGCCGACCGCGGGTTCCTCCAGGCACCGTTCCGCAGCGGCGTCAGCATCGAGGACTTCCAGCTCGATCCATTGGTGCGAGCCATCGACATGGCCCGCGTCAACCTGCTCATCGCCGACGACGTCGGTCTCGGCAAGACCATCGAGGCCGGGCTGGTCATCCAGGAGCTCCTGTTGCGGCACCGCGCCCGCACCGTCCTCATCGTCTGCCCCGCCTCGCTGCAGGAGAAGTGGCGCGTCGAGATGCTGGAGAAGTTCGGCCTCGACTTCCGGGTGGTGGACACCGAGTACATCAAACGGTTGCGGCGCGAGCGCGGCATCCACGCCAACCCGTGGACGTCGCATCCGCGTCTCATCACGTCGATGGATTGGGCCAAGGGCGGCGAGGGGCTGCGTGCCATGCGCGACGTGCTCCCGCCCCATGTCGGCCATCCGCGCAAGTTCGATCTGCTGGTCGTGGACGAGGCGCACAACGTCGCGCCCGCCGCGGGCGCGCACTACGCGCTGGAGAGCCAGCGCACGCGCTTCATCCGGACCATCGCCCCGCACTTCCAGCACCGCCTGTTCCTGACCGCCACACCCCACAACGGGTACACCGAGTCGTTCACCTCGCTTCTGGAGTTGCTGGACGACCAGCGTTTCGCACGCAACATCCTCCCCGACGAGAAGCGCCTGAGCCAGGTGATGATCCGTCGCCTCAAGAGTGATCTCGTCGATGCGCAGGGCAACCCCCTCTACGCGCGGCGCAACCTGCAGGCGCTGCCGATCCACTACACACCGGAAGAGCGTGAGATCCACCGCAAGCTGAGCGACTACTGTGCCAGCCGCGAGAAGCACGCCGAACGGGCCGGCAACGGCTTCGGCACGACCTTCGTCAACCGGCTGCTCAAGAAACGCTTGCTCTCGTCTCCGGCCGCGTTCGCCGCCACCCTCGAGAAGCACGCCAACTCCCTCTCCGAGGCGCGGCCCGAGAAGCGGGACGCCATGGCCGAGCGCATCCTGCACAAGGCCATCCTGAGGGTCGAGGAGGACTACGCCGACGATCGGGAGGTCGAGAATGCCCAGGCCGAGGCCATCGAGGAGGCCACGCGCCGCACGCCGCCGCTGACGGCGGAGCAGCGAGCGATGCTCGACGAACTGAGATCGTGGGCCCAGCGCGCCAGGAACCAGGTCGATTCCAAGGCCCGCGCCATCCTCGACTGGCTCGAAAAGCACCTCAAAGGGCCGAACGGCGAATGGAACGACCGCCGGGTGATCCTGTTCACCGAGTACCGCACGACGCACGAGTGGATGCATCGGATCCTCGCCAGCCACGGCTTCGGCGGCGAGCGCCTCGCGCTGCTGCACGGCGGTCTCTCCCAGGAGGAGCGCGAACCCATCAAGGCAGCGTTCCAGGCCTCCCCCAAGGACTCCCCCGTCCGCATCCTGCTCGCCACTGACGCGGCCTCCGAGGGCATCGACTTGCAGAACCACTGCAACATGCTCATCCACCTGGAGATCCCCTACAACCCCAACGTGATGGAGCAGCGCAACGGGCGCATCGACCGCCATGGCCAGCGCGAGAGGGAGGTGCTGATCTGGCACCCGGTCGATGGGGGTGACTCTCAGGGCACCTCGGTCGGCGGCCATGCCGAGGACATCCTGCGCGCCCTGCGCAAGCTGGACTCGATGCGCGCCGACATGGGCAGCGTCAATCCGGTCATCGCGCCGCAGATGTCCGGCCTCATCGAAGGCTCGCTGAAGGACCTGGACACCCGCATGGCCGAGGCACGGATCGCCCGGGCCCGGAACTTCGTCCGAGCCGAACGCGAGTTGAAGGAACGCGTCGCCAAGCTGCACGAACGGCTGCTGGCCACCCAGCAGGACTTCCACCTCGATCCCCAGCACATCCTGATGGCGGTGAAGACCGGCCTCGCCCTGGCCGGTCGCCCCCCTCTGGTGCCCGTCGAACTACCAGGGGCTCCGCCCGGCACCGTCTTCCGCATGCCTGCGCTCTCTGGATCCTGGGCGCGCTGCCTGGAAGGACTGCGCCATCCCCACACGCAGAAGATCCGCCCCATCACCTTCGACCACGCCGTCGCCCGCGGGCGCGACGACGTCGTGCTCGTCCACCTGAACCATCGCCTGGTGCAGATGTGCCTGCGCCTGTTGCGTGCCGAGATCTGGGCCCGCGACGACGTGAAGAAGCTACACCGCGTCAGCGTCCGCAGCGTGCCCGATGCGCTGCTCGACGGTCCGGCAGTGGTGATCGTCTCGCGGCTCGTGATCACCGGCTGCAACCATCACCGGTTGCACGAGGAGCTGACCGTCTCCGGTGGCTACCTGCGGGATCAGTCCTTCCGTCGCGAAGAAAGGATCACCCACGTCCAACGGTGGCTGGACGACGGCAAACCATTCACCGCGCCGCCCGACCTCTTCGATGCACTTCGCGTCCGTTTCGAACGACACCAGGAAGCCATCCTTGGAGCCGTCGAAGCCCGCTCCAAGGAGCGTCTGCGCTATCTGACCAACACACTGGAGAGCCGCAAACGTAAGGAGATCGAAGACATCCGCACCGTGCTCGACGATCTGGAGCAAGCGATTCGGTCTGAACTGGAGAAAAGTGAGCAACCCGAACAGCTATCGCTCTTCACCGAGGACGAACGCATGCAGCTGCGGCGTGACATCGCCGCGCTGCAGGCCCGGCTCGCTCGCATCCCGGAGGAGCGTGAGATGGAGGTCCAAGGCATCGAATCCCGCTACGCCAAGCTCATCGATCGCACCTTCCCGGTTGCCGTGGTGTTCATCGTTCCCGGCGAGGTTGGATGATGAGCCGAGGCGTCAGCTACACATTGGACGGATTCCTGTGCGTCGACGAAGCGTCAGTGTTGGGGGCTCTCACGGCCGCAGTGGCATCCACTGGGGTGCAGGCAACCCGGACCACGCAGATCGACAGCTGGAAGCGGCAGATCGAGATACTGCGGCTGGCCGCGAGACGGCTAATCGATCTTAATCCAAAGAGCTCCTCGTGGAGTTTGATTCTCGAATACGAGCTGCCAAGACGGCAGAAGCGTCCAGATGCGGTTCTATTGGCCGACGGTGTGATCCACGTGATCGAGTTCAAGGTCGGAGCGAATGTTTATGACCACGCTTCTCGTTGGCAGGCCGAAGAGTACTGTTTGAATTTGCGCGACTTTCATGCGGAAAGCCGAGGTCACCCGATCGTCCCCGTTCTCTGTGTCACGAAGGCGCCCAACACTGTAAACGGACCTCCGGAAATACGCCAAAGCATTGCGGATGTTCAATTTGCAAATGAGGAAAACCTGCCGGATGTGCTGATCACGGCCCAGCGGTTCGCGAGCCAATCAGCGCCTTCCCTAATAGACGCGGATCGTTGGATTCACTCGGCGTACCGGCCAACGCTTTCGATCATCGAAGCCGCGGAACGCTTGTATGCCGGCCATGAGGTCCGAGAAATAAGCCACAGCTATGCAACTAACCTGAACGCTACGACGGATATGCTGGCCCGGGTGATTGGTGATGCTCGTGCCAGCCGTACGCGTTATGTTTGTTTCATCACTGGCATACCGGGTGCAGGCAAGACTTTGACCGGGCTGAACGTTGTTCATGACCCATCACTCCGTGATAGTAGAGAACGGTCCGGCATCTTTCTCTCGGGCAACGGCCCGCTGGTAAAGATCGTTCGCGAGGCACTCGTACTGAACAGGCAGCGAGCCGGTCGTAGAAGGCAGGATTGCGCGCACGAAGTTTCGACGTTCATACAGAACGTTCACCAGTTCCTTCGATACCACCGTGAGAACCCAAGTGCACGACCGCACGAACACGTCGTCGTGTTCGACGAAGCTCAGCGGGCTTGGAACGAGCACCAAATGCTCCGAAAGCAAGGAGTTTCGACTTCCGAAGCTGCCGAACTTCTTGACGTCATGGACCGCCTCCACGACTGGGCGGTGGTCATCGCTCTCGTCGGAGGGGGGCAAGAGATATTCCTCGGAGAAGGTGGCTTGGAGGAGTGGGGACGAGCCGTGGCCGAGCGTCCTCATTGGACAGTCGTTGCCTCCCCCGAGGTCATCTCGGGCGGGGAGAGCGTCTCTGGGCATCGCTTGTTCGATGGTGGTATCCCAGATCGGGTGAGGGTTCGAGAAGAGCCACTTGCGCACCTGAGCGTCGGTGTTCGTAGCCATCGCGCTCAGACCTTCACCGAGTGGGTGAACGCCGTATTGAGGTTAGATCTTGAAGGCGCCAGGGTCTCGATTCCTGACACACGAGAGTTTCCTCTCTACGTCACGCGCAGCCTGGACGAAGCGCGCAAGTGGTTGCACGATCATTGCCTCCCCGGAGGAGATCAGCGGCCCGGTCTTCTTGCAACCTCCGAAGATCAACGGCTTCGCGCCTATGGCCTCGAGAGATCCAGCGCGTTCATGCTCGGCTTCTCTTTCGAGAAATGGTTCTTGATGCCTTCCGATGACTGTCGATCCAGCCACGCACTCGAGGTGGCTGCATCCGAATTCGAATGCCAAGGGCTCGAGCTCGATTGGGTTGGTTTGTGTTGGGGTGGTGACTTCACTCTCTCAGAAGAGGGTGCATGGGATTACCGGAAATTTCGCGGTAGCTCCTGGCAACGGGTCCGAGATGACGTCGAGAAGGCATACATACGCAACCGCTACCGGGTACTCCTCACACGGGCTCGAGCGGGTATGGTGATCTGGGTACCACCAGGAAAAAAGGGGGACGACACGCTCGACCCTGCCAGATTCGATCGAGTCCATCGGCTCCTTCTGGCGGCAGGGGTTCCGGATCTTCCCGAGTCCGCCGGAGGTGCCGCATGACCATGCACCACGACTGGCTCTCGCTCATCGAGATCTCCGGGCCATTCCTCGCCGTCCCGGTCCTGAAGGAAGCCTTCCCGCAAGGGCTGGAGGCGCTCGACGTCGCCAAGCGCAAACGGCTACGGCAGGCCTACGACGAGTGGCAGGAGGCGCTGGAGACGGGCGATCCACGCTTCGACGACCTGCACGCCGCCTGGATCGACGAGGTCCTCGCACGTGGGTTGGAGCTGGACGAGGACGGCCGGGGCGACGTGCTGAAGCGCCGTGACTGGTGTGCCGCGAACCTGGTCGTCGATCTCCCCGAACACGGCGTGCGCCTGTCGCCGGACTTCGCCGTCGTGGGCGACGATGGCAAGCCGCTGCTGCTGATCCAGACCCATGGACCGGAGGTCGATCTCGAAGCCACCCAACGGCTCGACGGCTGGGCCAGTACGCCCGCGGAGCGCATGGTGGCGCTCTGCCGCGCCACCGGCTGCCGCCTGGGGCTCGTGACCAACGGCGAGCGCTGGATGCTGGTGGATGCCCCGGTGGGCGCGGTCACCACCTTCGCCAGTTGGTACGCGCGCCTCTGGGCTCAGGAGCCCGTCACCCTCCAGGCCTTCGTCCACTTGCTGGGGTTACGGCGCTTCTTCGTGGACGAGTCGGAACGGCTTCCCGCACTCCTCGATCGCTCGCTGAAGTACCAGGACGAGGTCACCGACGCCCTGGGCGAGCAGGTGCGGCGCGCGGTCGAGGTGTTGGTCCAGGCGCTCGACAAGGCCGATCAGGACCGCGATCGCACACTGCTGCGCGACGTGAAGGAGGCCGAACTCTATGAGGCGGCGCTGACGGTGATGATGCGGCTCGTGTTCCTTCTCTGCGCGGAGGAACGCGGCCTGCTGCTCCTGGGTGATCCGCGCTACGAGGCCCACTACGCCGTCTCCACCCTGCGCATGCAGCTGCGTGCCGAGCCGGAGGAGATCCTCGAACGCCGCTGGGACGCTTGGTCGCGCCTGCTCGCCGTGTTCCGTGCCGTCTATGGCGGCATCGAGCACGAGAACCTGCGGTTGCCCGCACTCGGTGGGTCCCTGTTCGATCCGGATCGTTTCCCCTTCCTCGAGGGCCGAGCCAAGGGGTCACATTGGCGCACCGATGCCGCGAAGCCGCTGCCCATCGACAACCGCACCGTGCTGCTGCTGCTCGAGGCCATTCAGACGTTCGAGGGCCGCACGCTCTCCTACCGCGCACTGGACGTGGAGCAGATCGGCTACGTTTACGAGGGTCTGCTCGAGCGCACCGTCAAACGCACCCACGATGTCACGCTGGAGCTCGACGCCACCAAGAGCGCCAAGTCGCCCTGGGTCACGTTGGCCGAGCTCGAATCCGCCCGGCTCGACGGCACCGAGCGCCTGGTCGCACTGCTGCGCGAGCGGTCGGGCAGCTCGGAGAGCCGTGTGCGCAACGACCTCGCCCGCCCGGTAGACGAGGCGCTCACGGGTAAAGTGCTCACCGCATGCCACGGCGATTCCGCCCTCGCCGAACGGATCCGCCCTTACGCTCACTTGCTGAGGATGGATCCTTGGGGCTATCCGTTGGTCTATCCGGCCGGGGCCTATGTGGTCACCACTGGTTCGGACCGGCGCGAGACCGGTACGCACTACACGCCGAAGTCCCTCACCGAGGCCATCGTCGCCGAGACGCTCACGCCCGTCGCCTACGTCGGCCCGGCGGATGGCAAGCCGCGCAGCGAATGGGTACTCAAGTCCCCCGCGGAACTCCTGGATCTCAAAGTCTGCGACCCGGCAATGGGTTCGGGCGCCTTCCTCGTGCAGGCCTGCCGCTGGCTCGCCGACCGCCTGGTGGAGGCTTGGGCGCGGGCCGAGGTCCAGGGCCACACGGTGGGCATCGATGGGCGGGTGGCGGAGTCCGGCTCGGAAGTCGAGCCGCTGCCGCGCAACGATGAAGAGCGCACCATCGTCGCCCGTCGGCTGGTGGCCGAGCGCTGCCTCTACGGCGTGGATCTGAACCCGCTGGCGGTGGAGCTGGCCAAGCTTTCTCTATGGTTGGTGACGCTCGCCAAGGGGCGGCCCTTCGGCTTCCTCGACCACAACCTCAGGTGCGGCGATAGCCTGCTCGGCATCCATCGACTGGATCAACTGACCCAGCTTGCGATGAACCCTTCGAGCCAGGGGCAGATGCGACTGTTCGGTCAGACCATCGAAACCGCCGTGCGCAAGGCCATCGAGTTGCGGCAACGGCTGCGCGAAACGCCCATCCGCGATATCCACGACGTGGAGGTCATGGCGCATCTGGATGCCGACGCACGCCAGAGGCTCGAAGTGCCCGGGCTCATCGCCGATGCGTTCATCGGGGAGGTGTTCACCGCGGGTGGCACCGGCGCGGCGTTGGAGAGCGCCCTGGCCTCGCTTGCCGTCCAGGCCGGGCGAGCCATCGAGGGTGACCAAGAGACGCTGGCCGCGATGCATCGGCGAGCCGGCGCCGCACTCGCGACCGATCGCCCGGCGGGCAAGCCGCCACGTCGCCCGTTCCATTGGCCGCTGGAGTTTCCGGAGGTGTTTGCCGATGGAAGGGGTGGATTCGATGCCATGGTGGGGAATCCACCGTTCGGTGGAGGTCGGCTAATCGGGCGTCGCTTTGGACTGGCCTACCAGGAGTATTTGAAGTTCGTCCGCAATGGTGTCGTTGGGTCGCCCGATCTTTGCGTCTACTTCTACTTGAGGGCGTTCGCGCTGTTGGGTTCGAAAGGCTGTTTCGGACTTTTGGCGACGAAGTCCATCGCCGAGACCGGTTCTCGCGTGGTCTGCTTGGATCAGATCATCGGCGTGGGCGGCACCATCTATCGGGCGCTATCGCGGATGCCATGGCCAGGTAATGCCGCGGTGGTCGTCTCCATCGTGTGGGTCACACGTTCGGCATGGAGAGGACGGAAGGTCCTGAATGAGCGAGAAGTCTTGACCATCAATGGCGCGCTCGAAGGTGACTTCGAGATCCCGCGACCGAAAAAGCTCAAGGTTCTGAAAGGAAAGTTCTCGCAAGGCCAGGACATCATGGGGCGTGGATTCGAGCTCACGGCGGAAGAGCGCGATGCGATACTCGCCGAGGATCCGAAATGTGCCGAGGTGATCTTCCCGTTGTTCAATGGCCAGGACCTCAACACCATGCCGAGGTTGGAGCCTTATCGATGGGCCATCTACTTTCGCGATTGGCCAGAGGATCGGGCACGCCAGTACGGACCTGCATTCCGCCGTGTAGAAGAATTGGTGAAACCCTATCGCGAGTCGCTGACGGGTCAGATTCACCAGGACTGCTTCTGGAAGTTTTGGGATCTGCGCCCCCAGTTGGTTGCAGAATTGGAGCGAAGAACGACCATATTGGCCTCTGCCATTACGTCAAAGCATCTTTCTTTCAGGCGCGTACGAACCAATATCATCATGAATAAGGCTACTAAGCTTTATTTCTTTGATGATTGGCGCGAGTTCGTGTGTTTGCAGTCATCTATACATGCTGCTTGGGCGTACTGGACTTGCGGAATGATGGGGCTTTCTACTTTGAAGTATTCAACAACAGAGGCATTGGAAACGTGGCCGATGCCTGATCTTGGAGAAAACGACATCGAAAGTCTCGGCGAGCGCTATCACGCCCATCGCGAGTCTCTGATGCAAGAGGAGTGGATTGGGCTCACCCAACTCTACAACCGTTTCCATGATCCATTGGACAGTAGTACCCGGATCGACTCCATGCGCGCGATGCATCGTGAGATCGACCTCGCCGTCGCCCGCGCCTACGGCTGGGACGACCTCGACCTCGAACACGGCTTCCATGAAGTGCCGTACCTGCCAGAGAACGATCGCGTCCGCTTCACCATCAGTGAGCGCGCACGGCTGGAAGTGCTGCGGCGGCTGTCCGAGTTGAATCGTCAGCGGTACGAGGAGGAAGTCGCCCGAGGTCTGCACGGCAGCAGAGCTACGAGCACTGCCACCCGCAGGGCACCTACGCAACGCACCGAAACCACCCCCGAACGGCAAGCCTCGTTCGGATTCGACATCCCCCTTGCCAACGAAGGTCGCCACCTCGAGGCCGCCGAACCGGGCGCCGGCTACCGAGCTGGGCCCGCCCATACCATCCTCGAATACCTGAAGACCCATCCCGGTTGGCATCCAAAATCCGACATCCTCGCCGCCACCGGCATCACGGACGGCCAATGGAACGCCGCGATCGCCGGACTGCTCGAAGGCGGCCAAGTCGAACGTCAGGGCGAACGGCGCGGAGCACGGTATCGGGTTGTCCAAGCGAATGACAATTTCGGAGAACGTTCATGAATCGGCTCCATTTCACTCGAGGTACCAATGGAAAACCCGTAGCGTCGGAGGAACTGGAAAAGGCGCTATCGTCCATCGAGAGACTGACGGGAGATTGCTTCTTCGGTTACCCACTCATCGCGACGCCGGAAGGAAAATACTTTCTCGACGCAACACTCGTTACTCGAGAGAAAGGCATCATCCTCTTCGACCTCGTCGAGGGCAGCGATGTCGGTGAATACGCATCTCGGCAGGATGACCTCGCGAACAAGATCGAAGCCAAGCTCAAGCTGCACAAAGAGCTCGTCAAGGGGCGCCGCCTACTTCCTGCCTTGCACGTCGTCACCTTCGCCCCAGCCATCGAGGACGTGGGGCGCATTGCTCGAGAAGGGTATCCCATCGCCAGCGCCGAAGGCCTAGCAGAGGTCATCGCCAGGCTGTCGTGGGAAGGGGCGAGCGAAGAGCTGTATCGCCAGACGCTCTCCGCCATCGAGAGCCTATCGTCCATCCGAAAGAGCCGCTCGAAGCGGGAGGTCGCTCGCCCCGACTCCAGAGGAGCGAAGCTGAAGCGCCTCGAGGACTCGATCGCGACGCTCGACCATCGCCAAAACCGGGCGGTCATCGAAACCGTCGACGGCGTTCAGCGCATCCGGGGCTTGGCCGGCTCGGGAAAGACGATCGTACTGGCGCTCAAGGCCGCCTATCTGCACACCCAGCATCCGGATTGGCGAATCGCCGTCACCTTCCACACGCGATCGCTGAAAGGGCAATTCAAGCGGTTGATCACCAACTTCTGCATCGAGCAGTCCGGCGAGGAGCCCGACTGGTCCAGGATTCGAGTGGTCAACGCTTGGGGGGCGCCAGGCGGCGACGAGCGAGACGGGATCTATTACGAATTCTGCAGGGCGTCAGGGCAAGACTTCCACGATTTTCGATCCGCCAGTCTTCGCTTCGGCGGGAACGACAAGGCATTCGATGGCGCCTGCAGTACTGCATTGAGCGCAGCGCGACTGCCGCAACCCCTCTACGACGTCATCCTGGTCGATGAGGCACAGGACTTCGCACCGAGTTTCCTGCGCCTTTGCTACTCCATGCTTCGCGAGCCGAAGCGGCTGGTCTACGCCTACGATGAGCTCCAGAACCTGTCGGGAGCGTCGCTTCCGCCGCCCGAAGAGATTTTCGGGGCGGATGAGCACGGGAGGCCTCACGTCACGCTCGGAAACGACTCGCGGCGTGATGTGATCTTGCAGAAGTGCTATCGCAATTCTCGTCCCGTGCTGGTCACCGCACACTCGCTCGGGTTCGGGATCTATCGCGCTCCCACCAAGAATACCGAGACGGGGCTGGTGCAGATGTTCGATCAGCCGGCCCTGTGGGAGGAGATCGGTTACAGGGTTCGAGAAGGCGAACTACGCAAGGGCTCCCGTGTCGTCCTCGAACGAACGGACGAGACGAGTCCTCGATTCCTGGAGGAGCACTCCGGAAGCGACGATCTCGTTCATTTCCAGAAGTTCGAAAGTGAGGCCGAGCAGAACGCCTGGCTCGTCGAGCAAATTTCCAGGAATCTCACCGAGGACGAGCTCAGGCACGACGACATCATCGTCATCCATCCCGATCCCATCTCGGCACGCGAGCGATTGGGCCCCATTCGCAAAGCACTCTTCGATCTGGGCATTCAGAATCATCTTGCGGGTGTGGACACCGACGCGGACGTGTTCTTCAAGACGGAGACGCCATCCGTGACTTTCACCGGCATCTTCCGCGCCAAGGGTAACGAAGCCGGCATGGTGTACATCATCAACGCCCAGGACTGCGACACCACGGGCATGGGGCTCGCCAGTCTGAGGAATCGGCTGTTCACCGCGATCACCCGCAGCAAGGCATGGGTTCGAGTAGTCGGCCATGGTCGCGGCATGGAGAAGTTGCTCGACGAGTTCGTCTCGTTGAAGCGCCACGACTTCAGGCTCGACTTCACGTACCCGACCGACGAGATCCTGTCGAAACTTCGTGTCGTACACCGCGACCTCTCACCTGCGGACAAAGCTCGTCTGGAGCGGAAGATCAAGGGATTCGAACAGGCCATCGACGGAATCGTCTCTGGCGAGCTCGACCTCGACGATGTCGCAAGTTCTCTGGAAAAGCTCGACGCGGAAAAGAAAGCAGAGCTCTTGAGGTTGCTGGGGGGGCGTAAGTGACTGCACCACAGACTGCTCAACGCACGAGGGACGATCTTTCACGGTTACTCTCGTCCCTGATCGAGCGAGGTGTCGCCGACGATCAGAACTTCCCGGTATTGCGTCGGCTATCCGACGAGACCTGGGAGGTCTCTTTCGACGGTGCGGAACACGTCTCCATCGCGATTGGGGAAATCGACTACCAGGACCTTCATCGCGAGCTCGGTGAGAAGCGCTCATACAGCGTCAAGCTCATCGACGGCGGACTGCTTCAGCTGCTGTACCTGTTCAAGAAGGACTCGCTGGTGAAACATCGCTTGGCGTTCTATCCGTCTCCAAGTCTTCGTTCGTTTCAAGACGACCCCGATGCATACATGCGTGACGAGCTGTTCATCGAAATCGTCTCGCGACGCATCGTCCCTTTCCCAGTTCGGTTCGATTACGACGTCGAAGCGGCCCAAGACCTCGTCCACCCGCTCTGCCACTTGACTTTGGGGGACGTCAAGGGATGCCGGATCCCGGTATCCGCCCCTCTCTCTCCGCGCTGGTTCATCGATTTCATCCTTCGCAACTTCTACCAGACGGAGAAGCACGACTTGGTTAGTACCCTGTCAGTGCACTCTGTGACCTTTGCCGCGACCCTCACGAAGAGCGAAAGCGCTCTGATGCACATGGTCGTGCCCTATGAGGCTTGTGCATTATGACAAGAGATCAGGAGCGAATGGCCGACCATCCCAACGCCTGGATCGCCATCGACCACGGCCTCGGCACCGGTCGCAGGCTGGCGCCCTACACGCTGACATTGAAGGGTGACCGATCCCAGTACCAGGCCGTCGCCGAGGACGACTGGGTGCTGGTACTCGACGCCAGCGGGGCGGTGGTGCGTGCCGGGCGTGTGCTGCGCATCCGATCCGACCTCGAGACGACCACGATCTTCTTCGACCGCGTGTGCGCCGCCGGTGCGTCGGTACCGGCGGCCAGCCTGTCGCTGACGCCCCCGTCCTCTGGCAGCGTCGGGCGTATCTCGTGGGAGACCTTCGTCTCGGCTTTGTCCAAGGCGTTCGGTCACACCGTCGCGACCGTGCCGGTGATCGAAGACCGAGCCTACGTTCGCGAACTGCTGCAACTGGCCGTGGTGGACGACCTGCTCGGCCCTGCCGGCGGCCCGCACGAGCGCATCGTGGACATGAGCGTGCGCGATCGCTACCTGGTCGGGAAGTTGGCTCCGCGCGAAGCGGCTCGAGGTGGCATCGAGGGTCTGGAGGGGCCGCTGGCGGAGGAAGAAGTCGAGGAACCCAGCGACCCGATCGTACCTGGCCAGCACGAACCGGGTGCCGAGTTCGGGACGGCGACTGGGCAGGTGGAACCCGAATCGGATGCCTCTGACGAAATCGACGCCGCGAGCAATCAATCGCTGGTGCCCAGCAGCTTCGGCATGACCTTCTGTGTCGACGGCGACGTCGAGCGGATCGAAATCGAGGCACGTTGGGGGAGGTACGAGCGCGTGCCCAACGACGAGCACGAGGTAGTCCGCAAGGACGGTTCCAAAGCCAAAGTCTGGCAGCGCGTCCCCTGCGGTGGAAGGCTGGTGCTCCCCCTCGCGGAAGGCGCGATCCCCCACCAGGCACCCGACCCGAATCATCCGGCAGTACGGATCCAGGGTTCCGTCCGCGCCAGGAACGCCAAGGGTGATCGCTTGGTGACTCTGTTCCTGGTCAACGCGCAGGAGGAGCCTGACACCAACCGTGATACCGCCTGGCTGTTCCAGCCCGAGCTGATCGTGCGAGCGGAACCCGCGACCACAGGCCAGGCCATCTTTCGCCGCCGCCCGGTATTGGACGCGGACGGGATGGATCCCGAGCGCGAGTCGTTGGAGATGATCTACCGCAACCGTGTGGAGTTCGCGGTCGGTCATGGCGTGGCCGTACATGCGGAGACGGCCGAGGACGACCCGACGCGGGCCATCGAGGTGCGCACCACCGTCGTGCCACAGTACGAGGTACAGGTGACCGAGACGCCGGGTCTGGATCCCGCCGACCGCCCAGCGATGAGAGAGATGGTGGCGAGCGGCCTGCTCGACATGCAGCGCCTCGCCACCCTGGACGTGGCCGAGTTGGTCGAGGCGCTGAACACGCTGACCCGCGACTACGGGGCGTGGATCGCGGAGCAGCGCAGCCGCATCGGCCGGGACGTGGTCGGCTACGACATGCAGGCCGCCCAGGCGTTGGATCGGTGCGAGGAGATCCGAGCGCGGCTGCAGCAAGCCATCGACACGCTGAAGAACGACGAAAAGGCGCTGACCGCGTTCCGCTTCGCCAACCGAGCGATGGCATTACAGCGCGTGCGGAGCGTCTATGCTCTGAAACGGCGTCGGGGAGACGATCCCGATCTCGGCGAGCTGGAGAAGAGCGAGAGGCCTTCCTGGCGCCCGTTCCAGTTGGCGTTCCTGTTGCTGTCGATCCCGCCGCTGGCCGACCCGACGCACCCGGATCGTGTGCAACCGGTCGAAGCCTATGCCGATCTCTTGTGGTTCCCCACCGGTGGTGGCAAGACCGAGGCCTACTTGGGCGTGGCGGCATTCACCATGGCGATCCGGAGGCTGCAGGGCAAGCTGGGGGGCTACGACGGCTCCCGCGGGCTGGCCGTGATCATGCGCTACACCCTGCGGCTACTGACCTTGCAGCAGTTCCAGCGCGCCACGGCGCTGATCTGTGCGATGGAGAAGCTCCGTCGGGATGCTCTCGTCCAGGGCGACGAATCCTTGGGCAGGGAGCCTTTCACCATCGGTCTGTGGGTCGGCAACAAGGTGACCCCGGGGACGACCGAGGAAGCGCATCGAGCCATCGAAGATTTCAGGAACCCCGGAAAACACCGCGCTGGAACACCATCGCCCCTTCAGCTGACCAGTTGCCCATGGTGTGGTTCTGCCATAGACCCGGGTCGGGACGTCGTCGTCGACAAGGAACGCGGCCGGACGATCGTCTACTGCGGTGATCCGATGAGCCGCTGCCCGTTCTCCCGTGGCAGATCGAGCAATCTTCCTCACCCTGGCATCCCGGTGCTGACGGTGGACGAGGAGATCTACCACCGTCCGCCGACGATGATGATCGCCACCGTGGACAAATTCGCCATGATGGCGTGGCGTGGCCAGGTGCGCACGCTGTTCGGCCGGGTGAGCCAGGAATGCGAGCGCCATGGCCTGCTCTGGCCCGGCTGCGAGTGCAACACCGGCCATCGCGCATCCAAGGGCCTGCCCGCGGCGGCGGTGAGGTCCGTCAGCCCCATCCGGCCGCCCGATCTGGTCATCCAGGACGAGTTCCACCTCATCAGCGGCCCGCTGGGCACGATGGTCGGCCTGTACGAATCGGCGGTGGACGAGCTGTGCGGGTGGACGCTCGACGGCAAGACGATCAAGCCGAAGATCGTCGCGTCCACGGCGACGGTCCGCAAAGCCAAGGAACAGGTGAACAACGTGTTCATGCGGCGCGTGTCGGTGTTCCCGCCGCATGGCCTGGACGTGGAGGACAACTACTTCTCGGTCCAGCGTCCGATCGATCGGCGGCCTGGGCGTCGCTATCTCTGCGTGTGCTCGCCCGGCAGTTCGCGCCCCGCGATGCTGATTCGCGTCTACACCGCCTTCCTCACCGCGGCACAAGCCCTGTTCGAGCGCTTCGGTGAGGCCGCCGACCCGTACATGACGATGGTCGGCTACTTCAATTCACTGCGCGAGCTGGGGGGGATGCGACGGCTGGCCGAGGACGACGTCCAGACGCGTTCGTACCGTGTGCAGATGAGCATGGTCGAGCGGCCCGCGCTCGCCCAGCGCAGCGTCAGCCACATCCGGGAGCTGACGTCGCGCGTCTCCAGCCAGGACATCCCGAAGTACCTCGACGCCCTCGAAGTCGAGTTCAAGGCCGCGTTCGATCCGAGTGTGGGCAAATACGTGACGAGATGGAACGAGGGCGACCCCCGCGCCATCGACGTGGTGCTGGCGACCAACATGCTGTCGGTCGGCGTGGACGTGAACCGGCTGGGCCTGATGGCGGTGAACGGGCAGCCGAAAGGCACGGCCGAGTACATCCAGGCGACCAGCCGTGTGGGCCGGTCCTTCCCCGGGCTCGTCTGCACTGTGCTCACGTGGGCACGACCGCGCGACCTCTCGCACTACGAGACCTTCGAGCACTACCACGCGACGTTCTACAAGCACGTGGAGGCGCAGTCGGTGACACCTTTCTCGCCTCGCGCCATGGATCGCGGGCTGACCGGCGCGTTGCTGAGCCTGATGCGGCTGGAGTACGCCGACTTCAGCCCGAACGAGGGAGCGGCCGTACTCGACCGGCCCGACAAGCCCGAGGTTCTTAAGGCCATTGACGTGCTGGTGGGGCGAGCCTGGAATGTCAGTGAGAACCGGGTCATCGAGGCACTGGCCGAACGTGAACTGAAGGAACGAGCCGACGAGTGGGCCAAGCAGGCGAGCGTCCCGGGACGTACCTTGGCCTACGAGAAACGCGGCGAACGTGCGGCGACGATGGTTCCGCTGATCAAGTCGCCCGGCATCCACGCGTGGGACAACTGGACGGTCCCGATGTCGATGCGCGAGGTCGAGCCTGGCGTGCGGCTGATCATGAACACGGGGCGCCTATCGGACGGTCACGGCTGGAGGCCCCGCCCGGTGTCGAGTGACGAGGACTGAAAATGACCGATCGAACCCCCGTCGGCGAGGTGCGCCCGAGCCAATTGCTGTGGACGTATGGCCCAGGCGCGCTGATCGACCTACCGAACCTGTCGGTGGTGACGCTGGGCATAGACCAGTGGGAGAAGGACCGGTGCCAGCCGATCCAGGAGCCGCGCCTGCTCGCCGCCGTCCGCAGGGTCCTCGGACCGCAGGTGGAGAACCTGCGCGTGCCCCCATTCCAGAAGAGCGAGCTCGTCGATCCGTGGTCGGCGGAGGCGAACATCGGCGTTCCCGTGCGCCCGTTCCCGCGCTGGATGCGCTGCGTGAAGTGCGGCTTGTTGTCTCCTTTCGATACCGGCCTGTTCGATATCAAGGAGCACCGCTTCCGTCCGGAGCGCACCCGCTTCGTCCACAAGGGCTGTCGCGGCTCCAAGGGCGATCAGCCGGCCAAGGATGCCGACGCGGTTCCTGCGCGTTTCCTGTTGGCCTGCCGCAATGGCCACCTCGACGACTTCCCCTGGCACTACTTCGTCCACGGTGGCAACAGCGCCTGCAAGGGGACGCTGCGCTTCTTCGAGAGCGGTGCCTCGTTGCAGACCGAGAACCTGTGGGTGAAGTGCGATGCCTGTGGGGCATCGCGCAGCATGGCGCAAGCCTTCGGCAAGGCGGGGAAGGAGAACCTGCCGAGCTGTCGAGGCAGGCATCCCCACCTGGACCATTTCGACGACGACTGTGACGAAGAAGCGCGGGCCATCCTCTTGGGCTCGACGAACGGTTGGTTTCCGATCACCCTGTCCGCGCTCGCCATCCCCCAGGCCAATGACCCGCTCGGCCAACTGATCCTGGATGGTTGGGAGTTCTTCGACGATCTGGACTCGGAGGCCGCCGTCGCCGTGACGGTGAAGACGCTGAAGAAGACCGGAGTCCTACCGGGCATCGACAAGCATTCGGCCTCCGCCATCTGGGCGGCCATCGAAGCGCATCGCCACGGCGGCGGGCAGGACACCGTCGGCCAAGCCGATATCAAAGGCCCGGAGTGGGACGTCCTGACGGCAGCCGATCCGCCGGCCGACTACCCACACTTCATGAGCAAAAAAGTGGACACGCCTGCCGGCTTCGAGAGGTACATCCGCAGAGTGTTGCTGCTGGAGAGGCTCCGAGAGGTCAATGCCCTGTTGGGCTTCACCCGCGTGGAAGCGCCCGAGGAGTCGAGCGATCGGGACGAGCGCCCTCGGATGGCGGCTCTCGCCCGCCACAAGCCCGATTGGGTGCCGGCGAATCAGGTGCATGGCGAGGGTATCTTCATCCAGTTCAGCGAGGAGGCACTACGGGCGTGGGAGGCGCTCGCGGGTGTCCAGCAGGTCGATCGGATGCTCGTGGCCGGGCATCAGGGTTGGCGGAACTCGCGCCACCTCGATCCGAACGAGGGCTATCCGGGTATCCGCTATGCCATGCTCCACACGCTGTCGCACTTGCTCATCCGCGAGCTGGCACTCGAATGCGGCTACAACGCGGCGAGCATCCGTGAACGGATCTATGCCGATGCCGAGAATCGACGTGCGGGCATCCTCATCTACACGGCGGCGCCCGATTCGGACGGGACGCTGGGTGGCCTCGTCGACCTGGGCAAACCCGAGAACCTCGGCCGACTGCTGCGGCAGGCCCTGACCCGAGCGAAGGTCTGTTCGTCCGACCCGCTCTGCTCGGAGCATGACCCAGGCAAGGATCGCTCCCTCCACGCCGCCGCGTGCCATGCGTGCAGTCTGGTCGCGGAGACCTCCTGCGAGCGGGGCAACCGTTATCTCGATAGGTCTTTGCTGGTGCCGACCCTCGAACGAGGGAGCGCCGCATTCTTCGCCGAGCTGTGACATGGATAGACTCCTGGAAGCCGTCACAGCCGTGGTCTGTCTCGTTTCGCCGGAGAAAGTGCGGGCGCTGGCGGGCGCGATTCGGAAGATCGAGGACGCGAAGGCAAACGCCGCCCTGTCGGATGCCGTCGGCACGGCTACGGCCAAAGCCGTCGTCGATCGTCTCGTCGATGCTTGGCGGAGCACGTCGGTCGGTTCCGGCGAGTTGGCTTCGATGCTCCTCGCCGCCGGTCATGCATTCGAGAGCGTATCGAAGCAGCAGTCGATCGAGCTCGTGTGGACGGGTCCGACGACGCCATTCGTCTCCGCGCGCCGAACCGAACAGGCGCTGTTGCAGGTCATCGGTGCGGCCAGGCAAACCTTGTTCGTCACCAGTTTCGTGGCCTACGACGTCTCGACCATCGTGAAGGCATTGAACGATGCGAGCACGCGGGGGGTGAGCATATCGATGCTCCTCGAGTCGTCACAGGATCACGGGGGCAGCATCACCTTGGACGTGATCGGCAAGATGAGGACACTGGTTCCTTCCGCGAAGCTCTACGCCTGGCGTGAGCGAGCGGCCCCGTTCGCGGATGGGCGTGTCCACGCCAAGGTCGCCGTCGCCGACGGCGCCGTCTGCTTCATCACCAGCGCCAACCTGACTGGTCATGCCATGGACCGGAACATGGAGGCTGGCGTACTCCTTACGGGCGGCCAAATCCCGAGGTTGCTGCACGAACACTTGCAGGCGTTGGTCGACACGAAAACGGTGTCTCCCGTCTGAACTTGCGAGGAAGTGCTCGGGGGCGTCTGGTTCATCCTCGGATGCGCTCCCAGTGAAGAATCACTCCTACGGCGGCCTCTCCCGTCTGGCAGACGGGTTTCCTATGGTGGGAAACTGCACCACCAATTCCAAAAGCCCGAACCCGTTTCGGGCTTTTTCACGTCTGCCCGCAGCGCCAGTTCTGGTGCGCCTTCGCGAGTTTACCTCGCGAGGGTCACCTCTCCAATTTCCGCGTTTTTGGCCCTCTCAGGCCTCTCTGTTCTCCGATTTTATCTGGTTGCCTCGCGAGCGTGCGCGAGGCAACCCCTCGTAACCATGCGGGTTTCGGGGCGGTCGGTTGTAGCTGACAACTGCTACTCTACGTGGAACTGAAATATGAAATGCCGCCACTCAGGTTCGTTTGGGACGGGTTTTTCCCTTGGCGCACTGCCTGTCCTGCGCAATCCCATTAATCAACTGCGCGAGGGCAGGCAGGTCGATCTGGATTCCGGCTCGATCCGGATAGACGGTGACCCGCGAGATCAGGCGAAAGAGTGTGTCGGCCTGCGTCCATTCGGTGAATAGGTTCCATGCGGCATCGATGTACGGCAAACAGCGACAGCAGATCGGCCAGATCGAACAGGCTGCGGCTGAGACGATCCAGCCCATGCCACGCCGACTGATGATGAACTGCTCACAAGCCTCGACCTGCGCGGCGATCGAGGTCAGCTCGCGCCGCTCGGAATCAGCGACTGAGACGCGCGCATAGATGGCGCAGCGTATAGGGCGCTGCGTTGCGGCAGCGGATGGCGGAGCATCTTCGAGCATGACCAGTATGATCCCAGATTCCTTCACGCTCACAAAAGCACAGTCGAACAATGGCCTTGACGACATATGGTATTGAATACATAATCTGCTCATGAATTGGGCCGTCCTCTTCCACGAAGCCTTTGACGCGGAGTTCGCCGATCTGGCAGAGGGCTTGCAGGACGAGTTACTGGCGCACGCCCGACTGCTGGCAGAGTTCGGCCCCAACCTGGGGCGCCCGACGGTGGATACACTCAAGGGCTCGCGCCACACGAACATGAAGGAGTTGCGGTTCTCCTGGCAGGGCGAGGTGTGGCGGGTGGCCTTCGCCTTCGATCCCAAGCGCCAGGCGATCCTGCTGGTCGGCGGCGACAAAGCGGGCGCGGATCAGCGACGGTTCTACAAATATCTGATCAGGGTGGCCGATGAGCGTTTCGACGAACATCTGTCCACCGTGAAGCGAAAGAGCAAGGAGTCCGATGATGGCAAGAAAACTCGATGATGTAATGGCTGCATTGCCCAAGGCGCGGCGGCAGCGCATCGAAGCGCGCGCCATGGAACTGGCGACGCTCAAGGATCTGCGCCTGGCGGCCAAGAAGACGCAGGAACAACTGGCCGAGACGCTCGGTGTTGGACAGGACACCATCTCCCGTCTGGAAAAGCGCAGCGACATGCTGCTCTCCACGCTGCGGCACTATGTGGAGAGCATGGGCGGCAGGCTGGAACTCGTCGCGCAATTCCCGAACCGGCCCCCGGTGGTGATCGAGCACCTGGGGGGAGAGTCCAAGCCCCAGCGCAAGGCTTCAAGTGCAAGGCGAGGGAGGCGGGTGGCGGCCTGACATCGTTTCGAGATTGCCTTTATGGCAGCGCTTCATATTTCAGGCTGCCACCAAATACAAAAGCCCGAACCCATTTGGGCTTTTTCACGTCTGCCCGCAACGCCAGTTCTGGCAGGGCTTCGCGGATTTGCCTCGCGAGCGTCACTATCATGGCCATCGGGATTGCACTTGGAGCGTGGAATTGGCATATTATGCCAATCTTTCCTGCAAGGAGATCGTCATGCCGACGCGCAATGTTGTCCTCACCGATCACCAGGCCGCGCTGGTAGAGCATTTGGTCGCCAGCGGCCGCTACCAGAACGCCAGCGAAGTGCTGCGCGAGGGCTTGCGTCTGGTCGAACAACGCGAGGCCGAGGATGCCATTCGCCTCGAAGCGCTGCGCGCCGCCGCCAAGGCGGGCATCGCCGATATCGAGGCGGGGCGCTACAAGACGTTCGATACCCGGGAATCCTTGCGCGCCCACCTGAAGACCGTGACCGACCAAACGCTCGCCCAGGCATGAGCGAGCCGTGGCGTGTTCGCCTGGCCGCCAGTGCCGAGGCCGATCTGCTCGACATCGCGGCATGGACGGCGGAGCACTTCGGTGCTCGACAGGCTGCGTACTATGTCGACACCGTGACAGAAGCCATCGAGGCCTTGCACGAGGGGCCCGACATCCTGGGGGCCAAAGCGAGGGACGACATCACGCCCGGCATTCGCACCCTGCATGTGGCGCGGCAGGGTAGAAAGGGCCGTCACTTCGTCGTGTTCCGGGTTGCTCCGGAGCGAGTCATCGAGGTGCTCCGCCTGCTTCACGACAGTATGGATCTATCGAGGCATTGGCCGAACGATGACGCTGCAATACAGTGAGACCGTGAGTAGCGGGGCTATAGCGTGCTCCTGCGGGGCAGCGTGAAACGGACAAATGCCCGAAACTTTCCGCACTGGCCCGAAGGATTGCGCAGGGGTTTGGAAAATGAGTGGTTGACTGCACCACCAATTCCAAAAGCCCGAACCCGTTTCGGGCTTTTTCACGTCTGCCCGCCACGAGTGTTGGCCGGGCACGGGTGCCGTCCCGGCAGCGCCGATTTTTTGTGTGGCGTGAAACGCCTTACCTGCCGAGCGCGATCCTCTGGGTTTGATCGACGGGTGGATGGTGAGGTCGGCGTGCTGCGTTCGCCCCGGCCTTTTCCTAGCTTTGGCATCGGCAGGCAGCGAGGCAAAAAAACGGCCGCCCGGCGGCGGCTTCGTCTTGCCCAGAAGTTCAGAAAAACTGCTTGGCGAAGTTGGCGATGGCCAGGCCGAGCAGGGCGCCGACCATCCATTTGAGCAGCATCAAGTCGGCCTTGATGGGCGCCAGCTCGATTTGCAAGTCCTTTTTCGTGACGAGCTCTGATTCGTCGATGGCAGCGCGCAAGGCTTCACGGAGAGCTTGTAAAAAAATTCGTCGCGAGCGGGCTGATGGCAAGGCGCCCGGAGCGCAGCGACCGAGACATAACATGGAGTTAGGCGAGGGAGCGAGCACCGCGCAACGCAGCCAGCAGATAGCGCAAGAATTTTTCACAAGCTCTGAGCGATTCGGCCTGTTTGAGGTCGAAGCCGCCTTCTTGCAGTTTGCGGACGAACTTGTGTGTGTCGAAAGTGATCGCGCTCATGCGCGGCAATATAGCAAAAAAAACAGCCGCCCGCAGGCGGCTGTTCGAGTTCGGATCGAGAGGAATCGATCAGAAGGTATGGCGGATGCCGATTTGGAAGCCCTTCGGATCGGCACCGGCACCATTCGTCTGGCTGAACCCGACGGCATTCACACCGAAGTCGTAGGAAGCAGCGGCTTCGTTGCTGATCTGCGACCAGACGGCCTTGATCATGGTGCGCTTGGAGAGGCTGTGCTCGTAGCCGATCGCGAACATCTTGGCGCCGGTATCGGAGGTGTCGGTCACATCGCCTGCATGGCCGTATTGGGCAATGATCTTGCCATTGCCGCCGACATTGAAGGTGACCGGCAGGAACCAGGCATTGCGTTTGGCATTGCCCGTGTTGTCTTCCCACTTGACGCGGTCCCACAGCAGGCCGACGGTGCCCATGCCGAAATTGTACTTGGCGCCGACACGGGTCGCGGAACCCTTGGTGTCAGCGATATCGCCAACCTTGGCCTGGTTGTAGCTGGCCGCCACCATGATCGGGCCGTTTTCATACTTGGCGCCGATATCATAGCCACGGGTATTCAGCTGGCCTGCAGTCCCACTCAGTCCATCCCGGGTCTTGTTCTCGTTGGCAACATAGGCCGCCACGACCGAGAAGCCGCTGAAGCTGGGCGAAATGTAGGCGATGGCATTCTGCCAACGGGTGTCGAACAGCGAGGCACCTGCGCCGCCGCCCAGCTTACCGATCAGGCCGGTGTTGGCGGTGATACCGGTTGCGCCGGCGAACGGATCCATCGCAGCGCCCAGGGCACGGGTCGGGCCGGTCAGGTTACCCATCGCGACGGTACCAAAGCCGCCGCCGAGGCCCACATAACTGTCACGGTTCGCCCAGGTGCCGCCGGTGGCGTCGGGGTTAACACCGCTTTCGAACTGGAAAACGGCTTTCAGGCCATTGCCCAGATCCTCAGCACCCTTGAAGCCGATGTAAGAGGAGTTAGAGGACACGCGGTTGCGGTTCGGCATGTTGTAGCCCGAATCGGTTGCGCCGCCAGCCTTGACGTTGTCGAAGGTCAGGTCGGCGACACCGTAGATGGTGACGTTCGACTGCGCGAAGGCGGCGCCGGAAACGAGGCCGGCGACGGCCAGAGCGATGATTTTCTTCTGCATATGAATCTCCTTTTGGTTGAAGAAGAGCGGTTTCAATGACCTCATGAGGATTGCGTGGTTCGCCACTGATCCCGCAGAAAACTCCCTGAACGGAAGCTGGCGCCATTATCGCCAATGCCGCCGCCGTGGCGAGCGCCGATTGCGTTTCGACGCGCAAACCAGCGCGGGGATGTTGTGTTTTTGCAACGACCCGGCTGGGGGATGGGATGACCCGCGGAAGGGCAGGTGTCAGACGCCCAGCGCCGCGCCGTTCAACCCAGATTGTCCATTGGAACACGAGCGGGTAGCGCTGGCGAGGGCGAGCAGATTTGCGTCCCCGCGACGAGCCAATAACAGTGTCTATTGGCGAGGAGCGGGGGCGCGAAGATGCCGCCCGTAGTCCGCTACCCGCCGTGTAGGGCGATGAAATGATCGTTTCGCCTGCTCACCGCGCATCAGCCCGGTCCAATGGACAATCTGGGTTTAACAGTGCCATCGCTTCCTCGCCCATCGCGACGGCGTAAAGCCGCCGTTCGGTGAGCCAGGCGACTTCGTCTTCGGTCAGCGAGAGCGAGGAGAAGATGGGGATGAGCCGTCGGCCGGCATATTCGGGGAAATAGCGGAAGAAGGCCTCTTCGCGCACGAAGCGGTCGAAGGCTTCGAGGTATTCGGGGCGCACGGTGGCCTTGGCTTCGAGCAGCATGACGTGGCCTTCCCAGACGAGGATGCCGTCGAATTCGCGCCGGTCGCCGCGCTTGCGCGGGCGGCGGATGCGCTGGCCTTCGAATTCGAGTTCGTCGGGCGCGCCGAAATGCTCGCGGGCGATGCGGCGGCAGGAAGGGTAGATGATGTCCTCGACGATGGTGCCGAGCTTGTTGGCGATCGCGCCCCACTGCAGATTCATCTCGCGCCGCTCGCGCTTCATCTCGGCGATGTCTTCGTCGACCTTGCGCTTGAACTCGGCCATTTCGTTCTTGAAGTCCAGCATCTCGTTCCTGAACTCGACCGTCCCGTTCTTGAAGTCGAGCATCTCGTTCTTGAACCCGGCCATCTCGTTCTTGAACGCGCGCATTTCGTCCTTGAAGTCGAGCATCTCGTTCTTGAACTCGGTCATCTCGTTCTTGAACGCGCGCATTTCGTCCTTGAAGTCGAGCATCTCGTTCTTGAACGCGCGCATTTCGTCCTTGAACACCACCATCTCGCGCTGGAACTTGAGGTTTTCCTCGCGCAGTTCCTTGAGACCCATTTCGTTGTTGAACTGGGCATAGGCGAGCTTCATCAGGGCTTCTTCGAGCCGATCGACGCGCTGTCCGACCGTTTTGGCCATGTCTATCTCCTCATGCGGATGGGCCAACAGATTTACTCTACTCCCGAACAGGGTGCGCTGGCGAGGCAGGTGTGTTAGTGTGTGCATAGCAGAAGGATCGATCGATGCTGGGAGTCGATGAAATCGAAGTGCCACCACGCAACGCTGCGCAGCGTTTGACCTTTGCCGATTATTGCCGCTGGCCGACGGAGGAAGGGTGAGTGACCGTTACGCGGTGATCGGCCACCCGATCAGCCATTCGAAATCGCCGCTGATCCACGCCGCCTTCGCGCGGCAGACCGGACAGGAGATGTCCTACGAGGCGATCCTGGCGCCGCTCGATGGCTTCGCCGCGGCGGTGGCGGCATTTCGTGCTGCCGGCGGCAAGGGCATGAACGTCACGCTGCCGTTCAAGCAGGAGGCGCTGGGACTGGCCGAGAAGCCGACCGAACGGGCGCGGCTCGCCGGCGCGGCGAACACGCTGCGTTTCGACGCGGACGGCATCTATGCCGACAACACCGACGGCGTGGGCTTGGTGCGCGATCTCAGCGGGCGGCTGGGACTCGAGCTCGCCGGAAAACGCGTGCTGATTCTCGGCGCTGGCGGAGCGGCACGGGGGGTGATCCTGCCGTTGCTGGAGGAAAAACCGGCGCTCTTGGCGATCGCCAACCGCAGCGTGGACAAAGCCGAGGCGCTGAAGGCGCAGTTTGCGCCGTTTGGCGCGCTCGCGGCCGGCGGCTTCGGCGATTTCGCGGGCGGGGAGTTCGACCTGGTGATCAATGCGACGTCGGCGAGTCTGGCGGGCGCGGCGCTCGATCTGCCGCCCGGGCTGTTCGCGCCCGGCGCGCTGGCATACGACATGGTCTATGGCCCCAGCGAGACGCCGTTCATGATCCAGGCGCGCCGGCTGGGCGCCGCGCAGGTGGCCGACGGGCTGGGGATGCTGGTCGAGCAGGCCGCCGAGTCCTTCTTCCTCTGGCGCGGCGTGCGGCCCGAGACCGCGCCGGTGATGGCGATGCTCAGGAATATCTGAAGCGGCCGAAGGTATGCGGTTACCGAATCTCGAACGGTTGCATATCGATATCGCCAAGCTGACTGAGTATGTGTTGAACCCGGCCCATCCGGAAGGTCGCCACAAGGCGCGGGTGTTTCTTTCCGCACTGGGGATCAGCGTTGCAAACGCCCGCTGGCTCGCAGATGAAATACTCAGGGCCGTCAAAGATGCTGAGGCCGTGGCGCAGTCAGAGACGAAATGGGGCACAATCTATCGTGTGGATATCGAGATCACCCGCGGCTTGCGCTGCGCAAAGGTGAGAACTGCCTGGCTTTGCACCGTGACAGAAACCCGCTTGGTGACTTGTTTCGTGATCGGAGAATGCAATGAAGCTGCATGATGTCGTGGCGACAGTCGAGGATATGCCCGAAGCGCATCTGGCCAAGGGGCAGGTGGGCACGATCGTGGAAGAACTGGATGGCAAGCATGTACTGGTCGAGTTCGCCGATGTCGATGGCGTCGCTTACGCCATCGTGCCCATACCGTGCGACAAGCTGATGCAGCTACATCACCGGGCAGCTTTGGCTGCCTGAATCTTCAGGTTGAGCCGCAGCCGTTAGAATCCCTGACTTCGCTTTTGGGAGAACGACGCAATGCGGATCGAGGAGAGTGTTTTCATCGTCACCGGCGGGGCTTCGGGTCTGGGCGCGGGTGCGGCGCGGCTGCTGGCCGGGCAGGGCGCTCGGGTCGTGATCGCCGATCTCAACCGTGCGGCGGGCGAGGCGCTGGCCGCGGAACTGGGGGCGAATGCCCGCTTCGTCGCCACCGACGTGACGGACGAGGCAAGCGCCCAGGCCTGTATCGATGCGGCGCGGCAGAGTTTCGGCGCGGTGCATGGGCTGATCGGCTGCGCCGGCATCGTGATGGGCGAGAAGACGGTGGGCAAGGACGGGCCGCATGCGTTGGCGAGCTTCAAGCGCGTGATCGAGGTGAATCTGGTCGGCGCTTTCAACATGATCCGTCTCGCGGCCGCGGCGATGGGCGCGAATGCGCCGAATGCCGAAGGTGAGCGCGGCGTGATCGTCAATACCGCGTCGGTGGCGGCGTTCGACGGCCAGATCGGCCAGGCGGCCTATGCGGCCTCCAAAGGCGGCATCGTCGGCATGACGCTGCCGATCGCGCGCGATCTGGCGCGCATGGGCATCCGCGTGATGACGATCGCGCCGGGGATCATGGAAACGCCGATGATGGCCGGCATGAGCGACGAGGTGCGGGATGCGCTCGGCAAGATGGTGCCGTTCCCGCCGCGGCTGGGGCGGCCGGCCGAGTTCGCCTCGCTGGTGGCCGAAATCGTGCGCAATCCCTATCTGAACGGCGAGACGATCCGCCTCGACGGCGCGATCCGCATGCAGCCGAAATAAAGTCCTTGGCCAACGAACACGAGTGCTATCACTGCGGCCTGCCGGTGCCGCCGGGCTTCGATTTCACGGTCGAGATCGACGGGGTGCCGCGCGCGATGTGCTGCGCCGGCTGTCAGGCCGTGGCAGAGGCGATCGTCGCCAATGGCCTGACCGATTACTACAAGCACCGCGACGCGCTGCCGGAAAGCCCGCGCGAGGCCTTGCCCGTCGCCTTGCAGGAGCTGGGGCTCTTCGACCATCCCGAGGTGCAGAAGAATTTCGTCCGGCCGATCGGCGAGCACGAGCGCGAGGCGACGCTGATCCTCGAAGGCATCACCTGTGCCGCCTGCGTCTGGCTCAACGAAGCGCATCTGGCCAAGCAGCCGGGTGTCACGGCCGTAGACATCAACTATGCGACGCGCCGCGCGCGGGTGCGCTGGGATGAGCGGGTGACGAAGCTCTCCCGGTTGCTCGAGGCGATCCAGGCGATCGGCTATCGCGCCCATCCCTATGATGCGACGAAGTCCGAGCAGCTGGCGCAAAAGGAGCGGCGCACCGCGCAGTGGCGGCTGTTCGTCGCCGGCTTCGGCATGATGCAGGTGATGATGTATGCGGTGCCGGTGTATCTGGCCGAAGGCGACATGACGGCGGACATCGAGCAGCTGATGCGCTGGGCGAGCCTGCTGCTCACGCTGCCGGTGATGGCCTATTCGGCGGCGCCGTTCTTCGCCAGCGCCTGGCGCGATCTGAAATTCCGCCGCGTCGGCATGGACGTGCCGGTGGCGCTCGGGGTGGGCAGTGCGTTTCTCGCCAGCGTCTGGGCGACGCTGACCGGGGCGGGCGAGGTGTATTTCGATTCGGTGACGATGTTCGTCTTCTTCCTGCTCACCGGACGCTATCTGGAGATGATGGCGCGGCAGAAGGCTACCCGGGGCGTCGAGGCGATGGCGCGGGCGATTCCGGCGTTCGCCGAACGGTTGCCACATTGGCCGGCGGTCGAGGCCGAGCGCGTCGCGGTGGCGCATCTGGCGGCGGGCGAGGTTGTGCGCGTCAAGCCCGGCGAGACGATCCCCGGCGACGGCATCGTCGTCGATGGCGAGAGCAGCACCGACGAATCGCTGCTCACCGGCGAGAGCCGGCCGGTGGCCAAGCGATGTGGTGATGCGGTCACCGGCGGCAGCGTGAATGTCGGCAGCCCCTTGACGGTGCGGCTCGAGCGCGTCGGCGAGGCCACCAGGCTCGCCTCGATCCGCCGCCTGATGGAACAGGCCGCGGCCGAGAAACCGACGCTGGTGCAAACGGCAGACCGCATCGCGCAGTATTTCGTCTGGGTGCTCTTGGCGCTGGCGGCAGCGACCGGCGTTTACTGGTTCAACGTCGACCCGGCCAATGCCTTGTGGATCTGCGTTGCGGTGCTGGTGGTGAGCTGTCCGTGCGCGCTGTCCTTGGCGACACCGGCGGCGCTGACGGTGGCGACCGGCGCGCTGGCGAAGGCCGGCGTGCTGGTGACGCGCGGCCATGCGATCGAGACACTGGCGCGCGCCGATCACTGGATCTTCGACAAGACGGGCACGCTGACGCTGGGCCGGCCGACGGTGGTCGATCTGCGCGTGGCCGAGGGGCTCGATGAGACGGAGGTGTTCGCGCAGGTGAGGGCGCTGGAGCAGGCCTCGGAACACCCGCTGGCCAAGGCGTTGTGTGAAAAAGTCGGCGCTGGGAAGACGGCACTCCTCACGCAATTGCGCGCCGTCACCGGCAAGGGGATCGAGGCCCGGGATGCCGAGGGCAGGGCGGTGCGCATCGGCGTGCCGGCCTTCGTCACCGAACTGCATGGCCGGCCGCTGCCCGAAGAGATGGCCGGCTGGCTGGCGGCCGGGGATACGGTCGTCGCCCTGGGTGACGAGGCGGGCTGGCGGGCCTGGTTTCGGTTGAGCGATGGTTTGCGGCCCGGCGCGTGCGAGGCGCTGACGCAGTTGCGCGGGCTGGGCGCACGGTTGACGATCCTGTCCGGTGATGCGCCCGAGACGGTCGCGGCGGTGGCGCGCTCGCTCGGCGTCGAGGATTACCGCGGCGGGATGACACCGGAGGCAAAACATGCCGCAGTGCGTGAGATCCAGCACGGCGGCGCCACCGTGGCAATGGTCGGCGACGGCGTCAATGACGCGCCGGTGCTGGCACAGGCGCATGTTTCGGTGGCGATGGGCGCCGGCACCGATCTCGCGCGCAGTCAGGCCGACGTGGTGTTGCTCTCGAATGATCTCGGTCATCTGGCCGAGGGTGTTGCGCTGGCGCGACAGACCCTGCGGATCATCCGTCAGAACCTGCTGTGGGCCTTTGCCTATAATCTGGTGGCGATCCCGCTGGCGATGGCCGGCTGGGTGACGCCCTGGATGGCCGGCATCGGCATGTCGGCGAGCTCGTTGCTCGTGGTGGTCAATGCCTTGCGGCTGCAGAAAGGCAGGCTCGAATGGAAAGCCTCTATCTCCTGATCCCCGTCTCCGTGCTGCTGGTCTTCGCGATCGGCGTGGTGTTCTGGTGGTCGCTGAAAAGTGGCCAGCTAGACGATCTGGAAGGCCCGGCCTACCGGGTGTTGATGGACGACGATACGCCTCATGAAGAGGCGACGGCCGTCACAGCGGAGAACAAGCCATCTGTTGACGCAGATCAAAGCAAGTGATGGGCAGCAGGGTCATACTCCGCTCCGTTCGTCGCGGGGTAAGTGGTTTGGACCGGGCGAGGGTTTCAGGTTTTCACGGTTAGTCTCTCTGTTGGGGTTGGGGGTGCGCGTTCCGCGCACCCTTTTTTTTACGCTGCTCAATAACAAATTTGATAACCATATCAATAAAATTGTCTTTAAGAAAAGTTGACCTGAATCAATTTCTGAAACCTGAACTGCAGTATCCTGCGTCACGGTTTTGATCCGAGTCAATTTGTCGCAGGGATTTCGGCCGTTCCGATGGCCTGGTCGGGGCGACTGGGGTTTCGCAAAGAGTTCGAATCGGCAGGCAATGGTTTGTTTTTTCAATGAGAGAGGTGAAATCCATCATGCAATCGCAAGCGACTTACAACTATAAGGTCGTGCGCCAGTTCGCCGTGATGACCGTCATCTGGGGCATCGTCGGCATGCTGGTTGGCGTCATCGTCGCCGCCCAGCTGGTCTGGCCACAATTGAACGTTGTCGAATGGCTGTCTTACGGGCGTCTGCGTCCGCTGCACACCAATGCGGTGATCTTCGCCTTTGGCGGCTCTGCATTGTTCGCCACCTCCTACTATGTGGTGCAGCGCACCTGCCACACGACGCTGTTCGCCCCCGGGCTGGCGACTTTCACCTTCTGGGGCTGGCAGCTGGTGATCGTGCTGGCCGCGCTTTCCCTGCCGCTGGGCTTTACCTCCGGCAAGGAGTACGCTGAGCTCGAATGGCCGATCGACCTCCTGATCACCGTGATCTGGGTCGCTTACGCGATCGTCTTCTTCGGCACGGTCGGCACGCGCAAGACCAAGCACATCTACGTCGCCAACTGGTTCTACGGCGCCTTCATCATCGCCGTCGCGCTGCTGCACATTTTCAACAGCGCCGAAATCCCGGTCTTCGAGGCCGGTGTCCTGACGCCGAAGTCCTACTCGGCCTATGCCGGCGTGCAGGATGCGATGGTGCAATGGTGGTATGGTCACAACGCGGTTGGCTTCTTCCTGACTGCCGCTTTCCTCGGCATGATGTATTACTTCGTGCCGAAGCAGGCCGGCCGCCCGGTGTATTCCTACCGCCTGTCGGTGGTGCACTTCTGGGCGCTGATCTTCACCTACATGTGGGCCGGTCCGCACCACCTGCACTACACCGCGCTGCCCGACTGGACCCAGTCGGTCGGCATGCTGTTCTCGCTGATCCTCCTGGCGCCCTCCTGGGGCGGCATGATCAACGGCATCATGACGCTCTCCGGCGCCTGGCACAAGCTGCGTGACGACCCGATCCTGAAGTTCCTCGTCACCTCGCTGTCGTTCTACGGCATGTCGACCTTCGAAGGCCCGATGATGTCGATCAAGACCGTGAATGCCCTGTCGCACTACACCGACTGGACCGTCGGCCACGTGCACTCCGGCGCGCTCGGCTGGGTCGGCATGGTGTCGATCGGTTCGCTGTACTATCTGATCCCGCGCCTGTTCGGTAAGACCGAGATGTACTCGGTGCGCATGATCAACGTGCACTTCTGGATGGCCACGCTCGGCACGGTGCTCTACATCGCTGCGCTGTGGATCTCCGGCGTCATGCAGGGTCTGATGTGGCGCGCCACCAACCCGGACGGCACGCTGACCTATGCCTTCGTCGAATCGGTGAAGGCCTCCTATCCGTTCTGGACCATCCGCGTCGTCGGCGGCCTGCTGTATCTGTCCGGCATGATCCTGATGGCCTACAACATGTTCAAGACGATCGCCAGCGGCAAGGCGGTGGACAATGCCCCCGTCCTGGCCCCTGCCGGCGCACACTGATCGCAAGGGAGACAAGACATCATGGCATTGACGCATGAAAAAATAGAATCCAGCAATACGCTGCTGATCATCCTCACCACCTTGGTGGTGAGCGTGGGCGGGCTGCTGGAAATCGTGCCGCTGTTCTTCCAGAAATCCACCACCACGCCGGTCAATGAGCTGGTCAAGCCCTACGACGCGCTGCGGCTCGCCGGGCGGGACATTTACATCCGCGAAGGCTGCTACAACTGTCACTCGCAGATGATCCGTCCCTTCCGCGCCGAGACCGAGCGTTACGGCCACTACTCGGTGGCGGGTGAATATGTCTATGACCACCCGTTCCAGTGGGGCTCGAAGCGTACCGGTCCGGATCTGGCGCGCGTCGGCGGCCGTTATTCCGATCAGTGGCATCGCATCCACCTCTTGAATCCGCGTGACGTGGTTCCTGAGTCGAACATGCCGGCCTACTACTGGCTGGATCGTCCGCTCAAGGATCCGCACATCAGTGCGAAGATGGCGGCGCTGCGCAAGGTCGGCGTGCCCTACACCGACCAGGAAATCGCCGAGGCGCCGAAGGCCCTGGAAGGCAAGACCGAGTTGGAAGCGGTGATCGCCTACCTGCAAGGTCTGGGTCTCGCGCTCAAGCAGGTGCGCTAAGCACATGGACATCAACGACCTGCGCTCCCTGTTCACGGTCCTGGTGATCATTCTGTTCGCCGGGATCGTCTGGTGGGCTTACTCGGCGAAGCAAAAAGAACCGTTCGACGAGGCCGCGAAATCGGTGCTCGACGACGATGCGCCCGAGCCGGGCAAGGGCGCGGGTCAACAGCACAACTGAAAGGAATTCGTCATGGATTTCAACTTTACGAGCGACCTGGTGGGGTTCTGGAACCTCTTCGTCGTCGTCATCGTCGCGGTCAGCGTCATCGGCTGCGGCGTCTTCCTCTGGGTGCAAGGTTCGGCCAAGTTCAAACCGGGCGAGGTCACTGGCCACGTCTGGGATGAAACGCTCGAGGAATACAGCAACCCGCTGCCGAACTGGTGGCGCTGGATGTTCTACATCACGGTGGTGTTCGCCATCGTCTATCTGGCGCTCTATCCTGGTTTGGGCAACAACCGCGGTATGTTCGGCTGGACGATGCGCGGCCAGTACGACGAGGAAATGAAGGCGGCAGAAGCGAAGTATGGTCCGATCTTCAACAAATTCCTCCAGCAGGACGTGATGACCGTCGCCGCCGATCCCGAGGCGCGCGAAATGGGCCAGCGGCTGTTCGTCACCTACTGCGCGCAGTGTCATGGTTCCGATGCCGGCGGCGGCCCGGGTTTCCCGAACCTCAAGGACAATGACTGGCTGTGGGGCGGTACGCCGGAAAAGATCAAGGAGACCATCACCAACGGTCGTATGGGCGTGATGACCCCCAAAGGTACCAAGCCCGACATGGATGCCGAGCAGGTGAAGGATGTGGTGGCCTATGTCCGCTCGCTCTCGGGTCTGTCGCATGATTCCGCACGTGCGCAGCGTGGCGCCGAACTGTACCCGCAAGCCTGCGCCGCGTGTCATGGTCCCGATGCGAAGGGTAATCCGGAAGCCGGTTATCCGAACCTGACCGACAAGGTTTGGCTCTATGGCTCCCGCGAGGAGACGATGATCGAGACGGTCACCAAAGGCCGCCAGAACCAGATGCCCGCGTTCGGCGAATTCCTCGGTCCGGCTAAGGTGCATCTTTTGACCGCCTACGTCTGGGGGCTCGGTGGCGGCGTCAAGCCGGCACCGGCGGCGCCTCAGCAGGCTGAAGCCGCACCGGCGGCAGCGACGAGCGGAGAGGCAGCGCCCGCCGAGCAAAAATAATCCTTGCCTTGCTGCCCGCCCATCGAGGGTGGGCAGCTTCTCCGCCCATCAGGGGGTTGCCGGAAAAGGCGACGGGCGGCTTCAAGATCGCGGAACATTCGAGGGTATGGTCCGTGGAGTAAAGTAGCGCATCGCTTTTGAACAATCGAAGACCTCGACCCGACCCATGAACCAGCCCGCAGAGAAAAACAACGCCGCAGCCCCGGCGGAAGAAGTCGTCACCCTCTACAAATCCCGCAAGAAAATCCACCCGCGTTCGGTGACCGGACGCTTCGCCAACTGGCGCTGGGTGTTCGTCTGGCTGACCCAGCTGATTTATTACGGCCTGCCCTGGATTCCTTGGGATGACCGGCAGGCTTTCTTGCTCGACATCGTCAACCGCAAGTTCTACATCTTCGGTCTGGTCCTCTGGCCGCAGGACGTCTTCTTCCTGGCGATCATCCTGATCATCTCGGCCTATTCGCTGTTCCTGTTCACTGCGGTGGCAGGACGGCTGTGGTGCGGCTATACCTGTCCGCAGACCGTCTATACCGAGATTTTCATGTGGATCGAGAAGATGATCGAGGGCGAGCGGCCGGCCCGCATCAAGCTCGATCAGGCGCCGATGGATGCCCGCAAATTCCGCCTGCGCGCATTGAAATATGGCAGTTGGGCGCTGTTCGCGTGGTGGACGGGGTTCACGTTGGTCGGCTATTTCACACCGATCCGGGAACTGTGGACAGAGTTCTGGACCTGGAATCTGGGCCCGTGGGAGACCTTCTGGATCTTCTTCTACGGTTTCATGACCTTCCTGTTCGCCGGCATCATGCGCGAGCAGGTGTGTCTCTACATGTGCCCCTACGCCCGCTTCCAGAGCGTGATGTTCGATCCGGACACGCTGGTGATCACCTACGACGTCGAACGCGGCGAACCGCGCGGCGCGCGTCGTAAAGGCGTCGATCCGAAGAGCGTCGGCAAGGGCGATTGCATCGATTGCGGCATCTGCGTGCAGGTCTGTCCAACCGGCATCGACATCAGGAACGGCCTGCAATATGAATGTATCGGCTGCGCAGCCTGCATCGATGGCTGCGACGAGGTGATGGACAAGATGGGCTATCCTCGCGGCCTGATCCGCTACACCACCGAGCATGCGATGGAGCGGCATTGGGGCAAAAAGGAAATCCTGCGCCATGTCGTCCGCCCGCGCATCATCGTCTATACGCTGATCCTGCTCGCGATCGTCTCGGGCCTGATCTGGGGGATCGCCAACAAGCCCGATCTGCGCGTGAATGTGATCCGCGACCGCGGCGTGCTGGCCCGGGAAGTGGAAGGGGGGCTGGTCGAGAATATCTATCGACTGCAGGTGATGAACGTCTCGGAGCAGCCGCACCGCTATCGGATCACGGTGAGCGGGCTCGACGGCATCCAGCTCGAAGGCGAGCCGGTACTCGAAGTCGAACCGGCGACGACGAAGAGCTTTTCTTATGCCGTGCGCGTACCGCCCGAGGCGGCGCCGAAGGGCTCACATACCATCTATTTCGATGTCAAGGCGGAAGGCAACGAGAAGATCGCCGTGCATGAGAAGGCGACCTTCCTGATGCCCTAAGGAAATCGGTCCATGAGCATTTCTGTGCGAGAACAAGTCAGCAAACCCTGGTACCGCGAGCCTTGGCCGTGGTTCCTGATGTCCGGCCCGATCATCGTGATCATCGCGGCGCTCGTATCGGCCTGGATCGCGATCAGCAGCAACGATGGTCTGGTCAGCGAGGATTATTACAAGCAGGGCCTGGCGGCCGGCGAAACGCTGGCGAGGAGCAAGCTCGCCGAGACATTGGGCATTACGGTCGCGATGCGGCTGGAAGGCGACCACGTGCGCGTACGCCTTGGCAGCCGCGACGCTTCCGTGACGCCAACCGCCCTCCATCTGACCTTGTCCCACCCGACCCGGGCCGGCATCGATCAACACGCGGTGCTGAAAGCCGTGGGCGGGGAATATGTCGGCGAGCTGAATCTGCCCGCTTCCGGGCACTGGCTGCTGATCGTCGAGGACGAGGCGAAGACCTGGCGGGTGATGGGAGGGGTGATGTTGCCGGCAAGCAAGGATGTGGTGATCGGTGCCAGCGGTGCTTGACGGCGGGCGCCGGTCGGTTTTTTGTTCGTCAACTAGGGGAGAACTGGCATGCAAGCACTCAAGGAGCTGTTCAGCACCGATATCGGCCTGCTGAGTACGTTTACCGTCGCTTTTGCGATCGGCATGATCATCTTCATCTACAACTTCGCGAAGAAGCACATGGACGAGGATGCGAGGAACGCATCGAGAAAATAAGCGTTCTCAGAGAAACACGAGCAAGAAAGCTGCCGGGCCTCCGGCAGCTTTTTTACTTCAATCGCTCGATGTCTGCGCCGGCCCGACACCGATCGGTGGTGGTGCGAGATTGACGATGCGGGAAAACAGCTCGCGAAACTCGTGCTCGGGTTTGGCACCGAAACGTGCATCGTCTTTGCCGACGAAGGCATCGGTGATTTCCAGCCAATCCTCGGTGGTCAGATATTTCTTCGCCAGCGGAATGACCGTCTTTTCCTCGAGCAGCATGTGCTGGCGTGCGGCCTCGGTGTGGGCCTCGACGGCGGCAGCGAAGGCGTCGAGGCTGCCGGGTACGCCGGCTTCAACCTGACCGAGGCGTTGTTCGAGTTCGCGAAGGTGTGCGGCGCTTTCTGCATGTTGCCGCTCGAGCAGATCGAGCGTGGCGTCGGCCTCCTGGGTGCGTGCTCTCAGGCGGGCGAATAGCAGCGCTTCCTCGCGCGGATCGTGCAGCCGCTGCGAGAAGGCGTCCATGTAATAGAGCATCGCCCAGAGCAGCTTGAAATCGGGCTCCGTGCCTTTCTCGCGGGCTTCTCGGACGAGGAAGTGCAGCCCATGCAATACCGCGCCGAGCGAGCGGTGTTCGTCGAGCAGGATGGCGAGGGCGCGATTGTGCATGTCAGCGATAGACCAGCACCGGAATCTTCGAATGGGTGAGGACTTTCTGGGTCTCCGAGCCGAGCAGCAGGGCGCCCAGCCCGCGCCGACCATGCGAAGCCATGAAGATCAGGTCGCAGCCGGCGGCATCGGCGGCCTCGATGATCGCTTCATAAGGGATGTCGCTGGTCTTGCTGAGCGTGGCGCATTCGACGCCGGATTCAGCGGCGAGCCGGGCGCATTTGTCGAGGATTTCCTGTGCCTGCTGCTCGGCCATCTGCGCGAACTTCTCCGGGGTGGTGGGGTCGATCAATGCGCCCTCGCCATAAAAGGCGACCGGATATTCCGGCTTGGCGTAGAAAAAGGTGATGCGCGCACCGGCTTCCTTCGCAAAGCTGATGGCGCGCTTGACCGCTTCCTGCGATAGTTGTGAACCGTCGGTCGGTACGAGAATGTGCTTGAACATCGTGCGCTCCCTGGCAAGAGGCTTGACGCATATCAACATCGCACGCGGCGATACCTTGCAGAATCATAGCGCATCGGGAGAACGAGGATGGCAACGAACAGAGCGCCGGCGGTCACGGTGACGCCCCAACAGGTTTTTCGAGCCATGCGCGAGGCTGCGCAGACGGGCGTCGATCCACTCGGCATGGTGATGCCGCTACTCAACGCGCAGTGGGCCTGGCTGACGCACCCGCAGGAGCTGGCCGAAACGGCAGCGGGTTTTTACGCCCGTCTGCTGCAATTGCAGCAGCATTCCTGGCAACGCATGCTGGGGCTGCCCGGCGAGGACGTCGAGCTGCCGCATCCGGACGATACCCGCTTCGCCGATCCGGTGTGGACCGAGTCGGCGACCTGGGATCTGACGAAAGAGTGGTATCTGGCCTTCACCCACCAGATCCAGGACATGCTTTACCAGACGCCGGGACTGTCCAGCCGCGAGCGGCGGCGCGCAGCGTTCTGGTGGCGCAAGTGGCTCAACGCGATGGCGCCGACGAATTTCCTGCTCACCAATCCGGTGGCGATCAGAAAAGCCGTCGAGACCCATGGGGAGAGCCTGATCCGCGGCTTCCAGAACTTCATCGCCGACCTGCAGGCCGGCGAGATTCGCATGACGCGGCCGGAAGATTTCCAGGTCGGCGTCAATCTCGCCACGACGCCCGGCAAGGTGGTGATGCGCAACCGGCTCGTCGAGCTGATCCACTATGCGCCGACCGCCCCCCAGGTGCATCGCGTGCCGCTGCTGATCGTCACACCGTGGATCAACAAGTTCTACATTCTCGATCTCACGCCCAAGAAGAGCCTGGTGAAGTTTCTGCTCGACCAAGGCTTCGACGTCTATATCACGAGCTGGAAGAATCCGGACGCAACGATGGCTGAGGTGGGTTTCGACGATTACCTCACCGAGGGCATCGAGGCCGCGATCGCGACGATGCGCGGCATCTCGAAGTCCGACCAGGTCAACGCCGTCGGCTACTGCATCGGCGGCACCGCGCTGGCGATCTATCTCGCCTGGGCGAACCGCAGGTTCACGCCGCAAGAGGTGCCCGTGGCGAGTGCGACGTTGTTCACCACGCTGGTCGATTTCCACAAGCCGGGCGATATCGAGGTATTCCTCGACGAGGGCAGCTACCGCTATCTCGTGGCGAAGATGGAAGCCAAAGGCTATCTCGATGGCAGGGAGATGGCCGCGGCTTTCCGCCTGCTGCGTTCGAACAGCCTGATCTGGCATTACGTCGTGCATGGCTATCTGTATGGCGAGACGCCGCCCCCTTTCGACGTGCTCTACTGGAACATGGACACGACGCGCATGCCGGCCAGGATGCACGCCTGGTATCTGCGCCACCTCTATCTCGACAACAAGCTGATCAAGAAAGATGCACTGGCAATCGCCGGCCAGCCACTCGACCTGACGCGCATCGTTCAGCCGGTGTATGCGGTGGCGGCGGCCGACGACCACATCGCACCCTGGCGGCAGGCTTACCGCCTCATGAATTATGTTTCCGGGCCAAAGCATTTCGTCCTGTCGAGCTCAGGTCACATCCTCGGCATCGTCAATCCGCCGGTGCATCCGCCCAAGCGTGAATACCGCGTCGGCGCCGCCGAGCGGCACGACAATCCCGATGTCTGGTTCGAGCGCGCACAGCTGCATCCGGGCAGCTGGTGGGAGGACTGGGTGGCCTGGCTGCGGCCCCGTTCCGGGCCGCTCGTCGAGCCTGGCCCGGTGGCGACACGCGCCCATCCTGCGCTCGCCGACGCGCCCGGAACCTACGTGCTCGAACGCTGAAAAGTCGGTGCTGGCGGAAATAGAGGACGTCCCGCCGGGCGCCGACTCGCCACGAAAAGTCGGCGCTGGCGGGACGGCACAAGGTATCATTACATCCTGTGATTGGGGCTGCCAAGAGCGGCCGGGATAGTGAACATGAAATGCGTGGATGATTTCCGCCTGCGCCTGGGCAAGCATGAGCTGGTGCCCATCGTCATCGGCGGGATGGGGGTGGATATTTCGACGTCCGACCTCGCGCTCGAAGCGGCGCGGCTGGGCGGGGTCGGGCATATCTCCGATGCGATGGTACCGACCGTCTCCGACCGTCGATACAACACCAAATACGTCAAGGACAAGCTGCGCCAGTACAAATACAACGTCGCCAACAGCAACAAGGCCGACGTGCAGTTCGACCTCGCCCTGCTCGCCGAGGCGACCGAGGCGCATGTGCGGCACACGATGGAAAGAAAGCGCGGCGAAGGGCTGATCTTCATCAATTGCATGGAAAAGCTGACGATGAACGCGCCGAAGGAGACGCTGCGCGTGCGGCTGCGCTCGGCGCTCGATGCCGGCATCGATGGCATCACCCTCGCGGCCGGCCTGCATCTGGGCTCTTTTGCGCTGATCGAGGATCATCCACGTTTCCGCGATGCCAAGCTCGGCATCATCGTCTCATCCTTGCGGGCGTTGCAGCTGTTCATCAAGAAGAGCGCGCGCACCCGGCGGCTACCCGATTACGTCGTCGTCGAGGGACCCCTCGCCGGCGGCCACCTCGGGTTCGGCATGGACTGGGCGGATTACGATCTGGCGAGCATCGTCGCCGAGATCCGTGCCTGGCTCGATGCCGAGCAGCTGCCGATCCCCCTGATCCCGGCCGGCGGTATCTTCACCGGCGGCGATGCGGTCGGCTTCCTCGAAAACGGCGCCGCGGCGGTGCAGGTGGCGACCCGCTTCACCGTCTCGAAGGAATGCGGGCTGCCGGACGACATCAAGCAGGAATATTTCAAGGCCGACGAGGACGACATCGAGGTGAATCTGATCTCACCGACCGGCTATCCGATGCGCATGCTGAAGAACAGCCCGGCGATCGGCGACGGCATCCGCCCCAACTGCGAGGCCTACGGCTATCTGCTCGATGCCAACGGTCGCTGTTCCTACATCGACGCCTACAACCGCGAAGTCGCCGCGCATCCGGGTGCCAAGAAGATCCACGTCTGGGACAAGACCTGTCTGTGCACGCAGATGCGCAACTTCGACCTGTGGACCTGCGGCCATTACACCTACCGGCTCAAGGACACCTCGCGGCGCAGACCCGATGGCAGCTGGCAATTGCTGAGCGCCGAGCACGTCTTCAACGACTATCGTTACAGCAAGGGCGATGCGATCGCCTTGCCTCCGGCGGAGAGCCCGGCCGAAACCGCAGCGGCGATTTGACGCTCGTCAAGGCAGGAGAGGACAAGGGCGGCGACAATAGACCGCCATTCCAGTCGAAAAGAGAAGACCGATGCCCTCCCTGACCGAACCCCTGCGCCACCATCATCAATACTGCGACGATCTGTTCGTCAGCGCGGAAAATGCCGTGCGTGCCGGCGACTGGGCACGCGCCGGACTTGCGCTTTCGGCTTTCCTCGCCGCGATGGAGATTCACTTCACGACCGAGGAAGAGACGCTGTTTCCGGCCTTCGAGACCGCCACCGGCATGAGTATGGGACCGACGCGCATGATGCGCCATGAACACGCGCAGATGCGCGAGCTGTTCAAGCAGATGGAGGCGGCATGTGCGGTCCAGGATGCCGAGGCCTATGCCGGCGCAGCCGATACGCTCTTGGTGATGATGCAGCAGCACAACATGAAGGAAGAGAACATCCTCTACCCGATGTGCGATCAGCGCTTGGTTGCCGAAACCGACTCTTTGGCGCCGGTGCTGCACGAGCGTTTGGAGTTGGCATGACTGACGCAAACCGGGGCGTGCGGATCATCGATGGCCGCGAAATGCAGCCACCCGAACCGCTCGAACGGACGCTCGAAGCCCTCGATGGCCTTGCTGCCGGGGAAGAGCTGTTGCTGTTGCTCTATTGTCACCCGCTGCCGCTGTTCAACATCCTGCGCAATCAAGGCGGTTACGTCTGGCAGGAGGAAGTCCTCGAGGACGGCACGCACGAGATCCGCATCCGGCACGCTTGAGGACGGGCGAGGCGTGAAACATGCATCCTGATCTCTCTTTCGATCAGGCGCCGCCAATCGGCGTTCCCTTCCGTTTCTTCCTGACCGCGCCGTTGTTCGGCATCGCGGCGGGCTTGCTGCTCGCGATCGTCGGCGGCGAAATGTTCGCTTCGCGCTGGATGCCCGCGGCGCTGGCCGGCACCCATCTGTTGGTGCTGGGTTTCATGCTGCAGGCGATGTGCGGTGCACTGCTGCAATTCCTGCCGGTGGCGGCAGGGGCGAATGTCTGGCGACCCCGGTGGGTGGCCGGGGTGGTGCACCCGTTGCTGATCGTCTCGGCCGCACTGCTGGTTACCGCCTTCCTGAGTCAGCAGCCAGCGTTTTTCATGGCAGCAGCGCATGGGCTGGCGTTGGCGCTGGGCTTCTTCGCCATCGTGACGGGGATTGCGCTCCTACGCACACCGGCACGCGGCGCGACCGTGGTCGCACTGCGGCTGGCCGTGACCGCCCTCGTGGCGACAATGAGCCTCGGCATCGTTCTCGCGGCGGGACTTGCGCGCGGCAGCGAGTGGCCGCTCCTCGCACTCACCGACTTGCATGCGGCGTGGGGTTTGGGCGGCTGGGCGTTGATTCTGCTGGCTGGCGTGTCCTATTACGTGGTGCCGATGTTTCAGCTCACCCCTGCCTATCCGGTTTGGCTGGCGCGCAGCTTTCCGCTCGTCCTGCTCGCCTTGCTGTTGGGCTGGTCGCTGCTTTTCGATCCGGTGGCAGCGAGCAGGCAGCAAGTGGCCTTCATCGGTGGCGTCGGCGTGAGCAGCGCGTTCGCCGTGGCCACGTTGCGTCTCCAGCAGCGTCGCCGCCGCAAGGTGAGCGATGCCACCTTCCTGTTTTTCCGCACGGCGATGCTGGCCCTGCTCGCGGTGGTCGTCTCCGCGCTGGCGATCACCCTCTTGCCGGCGCTGGCCGCTGAACCGCGCGGGGCGGTGTGGATCGGCCTTTTGGCGATCGTCGGCGTGTTCGTCTCGGCGATCAACGGCATGCTCTACAAGATCGTGCCGTTTTTGAATTGGCTGCATCTGCAGAACCTGTGCGGCCGGGGCATCATGCCGCCGACGATGCATCAGATGATCCCGGAAAAGCGCATGCGCGGGCAGTTTTACCTGCATGTGGCGGCGCTGGCTTTCCTTCTCGCGGCGGTCGTCTGGCCGGTACTGGCGCGGCCGGCCGGTGTGCTGTTCGCGGCCTCGTGCGTCTGGCTGGAGGCGAACCTGATCGGCGCGGTGGGCGTCTATCGCGATTTCAAAACTCGTATTCGCGCAGCCGCTTGAGATCGCCGATCTTGATGTGCTTGCCCTGCATTTCGATCAGCCGCGCTTCGGTCAGATCGTGCAGGATGCGCGAGAGGGTTTCCGGCGTCAGGTTGAGCCGCGAGGCGATCACCTGCTTCGAGGTCGGCAGGATGATCTCGATGCTGCCTTCGCAATGCTCATTCGGACAGTGCTGCAGCAGATAGCCGATGACCCGCTGGGCGCTGGAGCGCAGGCTGTAGGATTCGACATCCATGATCAGCGAATGCAGGCGCATCGCCAGCCCGGCAAGCATGTTGCGGGCGAAGGAGTTGTCCGTTTCGAGCAGCTCGAAGATCGCATCGCGCGGGACGAAGAGCAACAAGGAGTCAGCCAGCGCCTGGGCAAACACGGGGTAGGGCCGCTGGGCAAAAACCGCGGCCTCGCCGAAGCTCTGGCGCGGGCCGAGGATTTCGACCACTTTTTCGTTGCCACTCGACGACGGAAAGGCGAGCTTGACCTGGCCGAAAACGATGAAATAGAAACCGTGGGCGATGTCGCCACGCTGGAACAGCATTTCGCCCTTCGGCAGGCGCTTGGCTCGCGTATGTGCGGCCAGATGCGCGATCTGCTCGGCGGAGAGCTCCTGGAACAGCGGCAGACGAACCAGCAGGGCCGGAATGTCGATGCGGGTGTCGTGGGTATCTTGCGACGTCATCTTGGGAACCGATCCTTTCAGGCGTGCCGTTCGGAAAGCAGTTTTTTGAGTCCGGCGACATCGAGAATGCGGATGTGCTTCTGGTGCACCGCGATCAAGCCCTCCTCCTGGAAGCGCGAGAAGGCGCGGCTGACGGTTTCGAGCTTCAAGCCCAGGTAGGAACCGATCTCGTTGCGGGTCATGCGCAGGTTGAATTCGGTCGGCGAATAGCCGCGCGCGGTGAAGCGCTGCGACAGGTTGAGCAGGAAGGCGGCCAGGCGCTCTTCGGCGCGCATGATGCCCAAGAGCATCATCACACCGTGATCGCGCACGATCTCGCGGCTCATCACCTTGTGGAAGTGATGCTGCAGCGCGCCGATCGAGCGGGAATAGTTTTCCAGGTCGGCGAAGGGAATGACGCAGACTTCGCTGTCTTCGAGCGCGATCGCATTGCACGAGTGCTTTTCGCTGCCGATGCCGTCGAGGCCGAGGATTTCGCCCGCCATCTGGAAACCGGTGACCTGCTCGCGGCCATCCTCGAGCAGCACATCAGTCTTGAAAAAGCCGGTTTTGACAGCATAAATCGCTTCGAAGGGATCGCCGCTGCGAAACAGGTGCTGACCGCGCAGGATGCGGCGTCTGATGGTGACGAGTTCGTCGAGCTGGCCGAGCTCTTCTTCCGATAGACCGACCGGCAGGCACAGCTCGCGCAGGTTGCATTGCGAACAGGCTTCACGCAACGCCGGTAGCGAGAGACGGGCTAATTTTGCCGGCATGGGGTGAGATTCGGAACGGCTTTGATCTGTGTCAACGTGGGCTGGCCGCGCTTGCTGCATTCTCTGGGCTCCGTCCGGTTGGGGCGCGCTCTGGCTGAGCGTGGTATTTTCATCGCGTCTTTATCGCGTCATTCGTTGTAAGTCGTGAGCCATTATCAAGAACTGATTTTCGATCCGCAGGTCATCCGACGTTTCGACGTTTCCGGCCCGCGTTATACGTCCTATCCGACGGCCGACCGCTTCGTCGAGGCTTTCGATGCCGCTGCCTACCGTTCCTGGCTGGGGAAGCGCACGATCGGCGGGATCGGCAGGCCGCTTTCATTATACTTTCACATCCCGTTCTGCAACACGATCTGCTACTACTGCGCCTGCAACAAGATCATCACCAAGGATCACGGGCGCTCGGCCAAGTATCTGAAATACCTCGGCAAGGAACTCGCGTTGCAGTCGGCGGCCCTCGACGGCCCGCACGACGTGGTGCAACTGCACTGGGGCGGCGGCACGCCGACTTTCCTCTCGCACGAGGAGATGAAGCGGCTGATGGAGATGACCCGGCAGCATTTCCGCCTGTTGCCGGAGGGCGAATATTCGATCGAGGTCGATCCGCGCAAGGTCGACCGCGAGACGGTGAAATTGCTCGCCGAGCTGGGTTTCAACCGCATGAGCGTCGGCGTGCAGGATTTCGACCCGCGCGTGCAGGCCGCAGTGAATCGCATCCAGACGCTCGACGAGACGCGCGTCGTCATCGATGCGGCGCGCGAGTTCGGCTTCAAGGGCATTTCGGTCGATCTGATCTACGGTCTGCCGAAGCAGAACGTGATCAGCTTCAACCATACGCTCGATGAGGTGATCAAGCTCTCGCCGGACCGTCTGTCGATCTACAACTATGCGCATCTGCCGAATCTCGCCAAGCCGCAGCGGCGCATCAACGAAGCCGACCTGCCGAGTCCGGAGGCCAAGCTGCAGATCCTGCAGCTCGCCATTCGCCGTCTGACCGACGCGGGCTATGTCTTCATCGGCATGGATCACTTCGCCAAGCCGGATGACGAGCTGGCGATCGCCCAGCGCCAGGGCAGGCTGCATCGCAACTTCCAGGGCTATTCGACGCATGCCGAAGCCGATCTGTTGGCCTTCGGTGTCTCGGCGATCGGCAAGGTCGGCCCGACCTATGCGCAAAACTACCGCACCCTCGACGAGTATTACGACGCGCTCGATCAGGGGCGGCTGCCGGTGATGCGTGGGCTGGAGCTCACCGCGGATGATCTGCTGCGCCGTTCGATCATCCAGGCCTTGATGTGCCACTTCGAACTGTCGATCGAATCGATCGAGATCGCCCATCTGATCGACTTCAACTCCTACTTTGCGGCGGAACTCGCCGATTTGCGCGAGATGGAGCAGGCCGGGCTGCTGACCATCGACGAGCAGTGGATCACCGTCGAGCCGAAAGGCCGCCTCCTGGTGCGCGTCATCGCGATGGTGTTCGACAAGTATTTGCGCGCCGACCGCGAGCGCGTGCGCTATTCCAAAGTCATCTGACCCTGAAGTAATGTCGGCGCTGACAGGACGGCACCCCGCCCGTGGATAACTCGTTTCTCGCGCTGTTCATCGTCGGCCTGCTCGGCGGCGGCCACTGCGCCGGCATGTGCGGCGGCATCGTCGGCGCGTTTTCGCTGCAGGCGCCTAGGCAGGGCGCGGCGGCGCTCTTCGTCCAGCTCGCTTACAACCTCGGTCGCATCGCGAGTTATGTCACCGCCGGCCTCATTGCCGGCTGGCTGGGGCAGGCGGCCGGCAGTCTGCTCGCGCTGCAAAACGGGCTGTATCTCTTCGCCAGTCTGATGCTGGTCGCGATGGGCTTGTATCTTCTTGGGGTGACCCAATTCCTCGCGCCGCTGGAGCGCGGCGGCCAGAGGTTGTGGCGACGCATCCAGCCGCTCACCTCCCGCTTCCTGCCGGTGCGCGGTATCGCTCAAGCGCTGCCGTTGGGGTTGCTGTGGGGGTGGCTACCCTGCGGCCTCGTCTATAGCGCGCTGACCACGGCGCTCGCCGCCGGTTCGGCCGTCAAGGGGGCGTTGCTGATGCTCGCCTTCGGGCTTGGCACGCTGCCGAATCTGCTCTTGGCGGGGCTCTTGCTCGCGCGCTTCACCCGCTTTGCCCAAGCCCGCGTCGTGCGCGTGGTTTCTGGCCTTCTGGTGCTCGGCTACGGGATAATGGGCTTCGTCAATTATTTCCGCTGAAATGAAATGGAAGCGAAAAGCGAATCCTGCGAGACCGTCGAGCTCGCCATCGGCGGCATGACCTGCGCCGCTTGCTCGGCGCGCATCGAGCGGCAACTGAACAAACTGCCGGGCGTCGAGGCGGTGGTGAATCTGCCGGCCGAGCGCGCCCACATCCGCTACGACCCGCACGCGGTCGATGTCGACAAGCTCATCGCGACGATCGTCAAGACCGGCTTCACGGCCACGCCCTCGACCGCCGACACGCGCACCGAAGAGAAGGCGCGCAAGGAGGCAGCCTACCGTGCCGAAGTGAAGCGTTTCTGGATCGCGCTGGCGCTCACCGCGCCGCTGATCGCGCAGATGCCCTTCATGTTCGCCGCGGGCGGCGACGTTCATGCCGACATCCTGCCGCGCTGGCTGCAATTCGCCCTGGCGACCCCGGTGCAGTTCTGGATCGGCTGGCGCTTCTATGTCGGCGGCTGGAACGCGCTGCGCGGCGGTTCCGGCAACATGGACGTGCTGGTCGCGCTCGGCACGACGATGGCCTGGGCTTACAGCACCGTCGTGCTGCTGTTCGGTCTGCACCAGCACGTCTATTTCGAGGCTTCGGCGACGGTGATCACGCTGGTGCTGATGGGCAAGATCCTCGAGGCGCGCGCCAAGGCCAAGACCGGCGCGGCGATCGAGGCGCTGATGAAGCTCGCCCCCGCGACCGCCCATGTCGAGCGCGATGGGCAACTCGTCGAGCTGCCGGTCAAAAGCCTGATCCCCGGTGACATCGTCGTCGTGCGGCCGGGCGAGGCGGTGCCGGTCGATGGCGAGGTCGTGGCCGGCACATCGAGCGCCAATGAGGCGATGCTCACCGGCGAGAGCATGCCAGTGGCGAAAAGCGTCGGCGACAAGGTGTTCGCGGCAACGATCAATGGCGAGGGCTTGCTGCGCGTGAAGGCGACGGGTGTCGGTTCGCACACGCTTCTTGCGGGCATCATCCGGCTGGTCGAGGAGGCGCAGGGCTCGAAGGCGCCGGTGCAGCGGCTCGCCGACAAGGTCGCGGCGATCTTCGTGCCGGTGGTGGTGACGATCGCCCTGATCACCTTCGGCGCCTGGTGGTCGCTTGCCGGCGACTTCACCCAGGCGCTGATCGATGCGGTCGCTGTGCTGGTGATCGCCTGCCCCTGCGCGCTGGGGCTGGCGACGCCGACCGCGATCATGGTCGGCACCGGCCTGGGCGCGAAGGCGGGGATCTTGATCCGCAACGCGCAGGCGCTGGAACTGGCGGAAAAAATCACCGTGCTGGCAGTCGACAAGACCGGCACGCTGACCGAGGGCAAACCCGTGGTGGTGGATATCAAAGTCGGCGCTGACGGAACGGCACCCGAAGTGCTGAGGCTCGCCGCCAGTCTGGAGCAAGGCTCGACGCACCCGCTCGCGGCGGCGCTGGTGGCCGAGGCGAAACGGCGCGGGCTGTCGCTCGAAGCGCCGCAGGCGGTATTGGTGGAAGCGGGCAAGGGTATCGCCGGCGAGGTCGCGGGCAGGAGCGTGCGGGTCGGTTCGCCCGACTGGCTGGGCGCGGGGGCGAGCGAATCGGCAGGCAGTCAGGTCGCGGTCGAGGTGGATGGCAGGCTCGTCGGCGTGATCAGCGTCGCCGATCCGTTGCGCGAGAGCTCGCAGGCGGCGGTAGCGCGTCTGCAGCGCATGGGCGTCGACGTGGTGATGCTCACCGGTGACAACGCGGCAACCGCAGCCGAGATCGCCCGTCAGGCGGGGGTGCGACGCTTCGAGGCGAATGTGTTGCCCGGCGACAAGGCGCGCCATGTCGCGGCACTGAAGGCCGGCGGCAAGGTCGTCGGCATGGCCGGTGATGGCATCAACGATGCGCCGGCGCTGGCGGCGGCCGACGTTTCCTTCGCGATGGGCGCGGGCGCGGACGTGGCGATGCAGGCCGCCGATGTGACGCTGATGCGTAATGATTTGCACGGCGTCGCCGATGCGATTTCGCTGTCGCGTGCGACGCTGGCGAAGATCCGCCAGAACCTGTTCTGGGCCTTCATCTACAATGTGATCGGCATTCCCGCGGCGGCCCTCGGTTTCTTGAGCCCGGTGGTGGCCGGCGCGGCGATGGCGATGAGCTCGGTTTCGGTGGTGAGCAATTCTTTGCTGCTGAAACGCTGGAAACCAGGAGGTATTTGAGATGGAAACGACGACGATCAAGATCACCGGCATGTCTTGCGGCGGCTGCACCGCCAGCGTGACGAAGGTGCTTTCGGAAACCCCTGGGGTGGCGAAGGTCGAGGTGCAGCTCTCCCCCGGCCAGGCGACCGTGACCTACGATCCGGCCAAGGTGACGCGGGAAGCGCTTTGCGCCGCCATCGGGGATGCGGGCTTCGAGGCCGAATGAATGTTGCGCTGCATCTTATAATGCGACGCTTTTGACAGGAGTCAGCCGTGGCCTTGAACAATGTTCCTTCCGGCAAGGATCTGCCGAACGATTTCAATGTGATCATCGAGATTCCGATGCATTCGGATCCGATCAAGTACGAGGTCGACAAGGATTCCGGCGCGATCTTCGTCGATCGTTTCATGTCCACGGCGATGCACTACCCGTGCAACTACGGCTACATCCCGCACACCATCGCCGGTGACGGCGATCCGGTCGATGTGCTGGTCGTCAGCCAGTTCGCGCTGCCGCCCGGCGTCGTCGTGCGCTGCCGGCCGGTCGGCATGCTCAAGATGACCGACGAGGCGGGCGAGGACGCGAAGTTGCTGGCCGTGCCGGTCGACAAGCTGACGCCGATGTATCGCGACATCGAATCGCCGCGCGATTTCCCGCAGGTGGTGCTCGACTCGATCGCCCACTTCTTCGCGCATTACAAGGATCTCGAGCCGGGTAAGTTCGTCAAGGTCGAGGGCTGGGTCGGCGCCGAGGAGGCCAAGCAGGAAATCATGGCGGGCGTGGCGCGCTTTAATGAAGCGAAGCAGAAACCTGCCTACTGAACTTCCGGCATCGGCATGAGCCTCAAAGTAGCCGTCGCGCAGATCGACTGCACGGTCGGCGACCTGGCCGGGAATGCTGCCCGCATCCTCGCCGCCGCCGACGAGGCGCATGCGCTGGGTGCCGATCTGTTGCTGACGCCCGAATTGGCGCTCGCCGGCTATCCGCCCGAGGATCTGCTGCTGCGGCCGGACTTTCATCGCGCCTGTGCCCGCGAGTTGTCGGCGCTGGCAGCACGGCTGCCGCTGCCGGCCGTCGTCGGCCACCCCGAGATGCGCGGTACGCTGCGCTACAACGCCGCTTCACTGTTGCGCGACGGGCGCATCGAGGTCACCTACCACAAGCAGCGCCTGCCCAACAGCGAGGTCTTCGACGAGGAACGTTATTTCGCCGCCGGCAGCGCGCCATGCGTGTTCACGCTCGGCGAAACCACGATCGGGCTGGCGATCTGCGAAGACATCTGGCTGCCGGGCACGGTCGAGGCAACCCGCGCGGCCGGTGCCGAATTGTTGCTGGCGCTAAATGCTTCGCCGTTCCACATGAACAAGGCCGCTACCCGCCAGGCGGTACTGCGTGAGCGCATCGCCGGCACCAGCATGCCGGCGATCTATTGCAATCTGGTGGGCGGCCAGGACGAACTGGTGTTCGACGGCGATTCGTTCGCGCTCGATGCCCAAGGGCGGCTCACCCATCAGTTGCCGGCCTTCGAGGAGGCGCTGGCGATCGTCGAATACGCCGATGGCCATTTGCTGCCGGGCACGCTGGCCGCACCCCTGTCGGTCGAGGCCTCGGTGTATGCCGCGCTGTGCCTCGGCGTTGCCGACTACATCGGCAAGAACGGTTTCCCCGGCGCGATCGTCGGCCTCTCCGGCGGCATCGATTCGGCGCTCACTTTGGCGGTCGCCGTCGATGCACTGGGGGCGGAGCGGGTGCGCGCGGTGATGATGCCTTCGCCCTATACCGCGCAAATGAGCCTCGACGACGCACGCGAAATGGCGCGCCGGCTGGGCGTGCAGTATGACGAAATCCCGATCGCCGCCGCGATGGAGCAATTCGCCAACATGCTCGCGCCGGTATTCGCACCCTTGGGGCCGAAACCCGCCTGGGACACCACCGAGGAGAACATCCAAGCGCGCATCCGCGGGCTGCTGCTGATGGCGATCTCGAACCGCACCGGACGCATCCTGCTCACCACCGGCAACAAGAGCGAGATGGCAGTCGGCTATGCGACGCTCTATGGCGACATGGCGGGCGGTTTCGCGGTGCTCAAGGATGTCTTCAAGACCTTCGTCTATCGGCTGGCGCATTACCGCAATACCCTCTCCGACGTGATTCCGCAGAACATCCTCACCCGCGCGCCCTCGGCCGAGCTCAAAGCCAATCAGACCGATCAGGACTCGCTGCCGCCCTACGAAGTGCTCGACGCGATCATCGAGGCCTACATGGAGCGCGACCTATCGCCACGCGAGATCATCGCGCAAGGCATGCCGGAAGCCGACGTGCGCCGCGTGATCACGCTGCTCAAGAAGAACGAATACAAGCGCCGCCAGGCGCCGCCCGGCGTGCGCGTGACGCGCCGCGCCTTCGGCAAGGATTGGCGCTATCCGATAACATCGCGTTATCCCGACGAATGGAGTTGAACCATGAAGAAAATCGAAGCCATCATCAAGCCGTTCAAGCTCGACGAGGTGCGCGAAGCGCTCTCGGAGATCGGCGTCACGGGGCTGACCGTCACCGAGGTGAAAGGCTTCGGCCGCCAGAAGGGACACACCGAGCTGTATCGCGGTGCCGAATACGTCGTCGACTTCCTGCCGAAGATCAAGGTCGAGCTGGTGGTCGCCGAAGCCACGGTCGAGCCGGCCATCGAAGCGATCATCAAGGCGGCGCGCACCGGCAAGATCGGCGATGGCAAGATCTTCGTCATGCCGGTCGAGCAGGTGGTGCGTATTCGTACCGGAGAGACCGACGCCGCGGCGATCTGAGAGGCTGTGAAACTTCTGCTGCGCTCGCGACGAATTTTTCCACAGCCCCTGAGGATTCGCATGGATGCTCCCCTCTCGAAAGAGGTCAAGCGCAAGCAACTGTTCAGCCATTACTGGCAGAACGACCTCGATCCCGTGTTCACCGATGTCGCCAGTTATTACGACAGTGCCAACCAGGTCGCCAGCCTCGGGCTGTGGAACTGGTTCCTGCGCCATCACATGGACCTGGTGGAGACAAAGCCCGGGATGCACGCGCTCGACATCTGCGCCGGTACCAATGCCGTCGGCATTGCGCTGCTGAAGCGCGAGCCGACCCTCGAAGTGTTTGCGATCGACCGCAATGTGGCGATGCAGACGGTCGGCCGCCAGCGCGCCCAGGAGCGCGGCATGGTGATCCGCGCGACGATCGGCGACGTGCACAAGCTGCCGTATCCGGACAACCATTTCGACATCGTCACGCTGCAATGGGCGTCGCGTCATCTGCGGCTCGATGAGGTATTCGATGAAGTGCGTCGTGTGCTCAAACCGGGCGGGCATTTCCATCACTGCGACATGCTGCGTCCGCCGCATCCTCGCGTGGCGAAGCTGTATTTCGGCTATCTGCGCTTCTGCCTGAATTTCACCGCGGCGCTGTTCCGCAGTGGTGAGCCGGCGCTCAACTGCCGCAAATACTTCATCGACGCGCTCGACAACTTCTATTCGCCGGAGGAGTTCTCCGACCTGCTGCGCGCGCACGGCATGGTCAATGTCGTCCATAAGAGCCTGCTGGCCGGCATGATCGGCGTACACCGGGCGCAGAAACCGCTCTAAGCGCTTGTGAAGAATTCTGCTGCGCTTGCCATCTTGGGGTCGGGCGGTGCTCGCGCCGAATTTTTTCACAAGCTCTGGGCGTAATGCAGAAGGCGAGACTGCTCGTCGAGCTGAACCGGCGGCTGCTCGAGACCTACAGCCGGCGCACCACGGCGGCCATCAGCGCCCGTTTGCCGTTACCGGCGGCGCTGCCGTGGCTGGATCGTCTGCTGGCGAGCAATGTCGCCAAGGAAGTACGCAAGGATGCCGAGGTGATCCACAGCGCAGCGCAAGCGGCGGCGCGTCGGCAAGCGATCGATGCTGCCGAGGTGGAGCGCCTGTTACGGGTGGCCGCCGCGATCGACCGTGATTTCCTCACCACCGCACGCGGGCCGCTGGAGATTCCGATTCCCTATGAACGGATCGATCCAGTGCGTGCGGCGCGCATTCGCCGTCTTTTTGAGGCCGTCCGGCAGATCTGCGCGGCCTGGACGAAAGGACGCTCCTTGCGCGCAATGCTCACCGAGGTGTTTCCGGGCGAGACCTTCGAGCGGCTGCTCTTCGAGTTGATGATCTCGTATGCCCAAGAGACCCGTATCCTCGGCGAATCGGTGCGCATGCCGGCACTGCTGACGCCATTGCGCCGGCGCGTGCTGGCGGGGCTTTACGAGACGATGGAGCAAACGGCGCAGGCGCTCTCGCGCGAGGCCGCCCTGCGGCTGATGAGACCTAAACCCAGATTGTCCATTAGACCGGGCTAATGCGTCATGAGCAGGCGAAACGATCATTTCATCGCCCTACACGGCGGGTATCGGGCTGCGGGCGGCATCTTCGCGCCCCCGCTCCTTGCCAATAGACACGGTTATTGGCTCGTCGCGGGGACGCAAACCTGCTCGCCCTCGCCATCGATACCCGCTCGTGTTCCAATGGACAATCTGGGCTAAAACTTCCCGTCGTCCAGTTTGAACGGCAGATCCTTCGTCACCTGCTCGAAACGCAGGATCCGTTTGCCCTTGTGCTCTTTCAGGAATTCCTCGGCATCCGCCTGGCTGGCGAGCGGCACGAACTCGTGGCCCATCGGGCCGAGCACGTCCGAGCCGATCACATAGAAAGCGGTCTTGGCGTCGATCGACTGCAGGTTGTAATAATCGGTGACGGCCATCTGCGCGATCATCTCGCGCGCATGATTGGGCGCGTATTTCGGCGGATCGAACCAGAACTTGAACATGTCCTTCGCGCCGTCGAAGAAATGTGCATGACCATCCTTATAAACGATGGTCGCTACCCAATGCGGGTATTTCGAGACCAGCATGCCGCAGACCGGGCAGAGGTCCTTCGGCCCCGGCTTGGGCAAGCGGTCGAAAGGCAGCGGCGGTTTGGCGAACGATGGCGGCGTCTGGGCGGCACTCGCCGCCGCCCAGAGGCAAGCGCAAGCGCCGAACAGGAAGTGTCGGCGCGAGGGCATCAGTGCTTGTGCTCCATCGCTGCGCCCGCCTGCTGCTCCATCATCTTCTTGCGGCGCTCGGCGCGCATCTTGCGGATGCGGGAGACATCCTTGGCCATGTCGGTATAGGCGGCGAGCAGCGCATCGTCGAACTTGACGAGTTCGCCGCCATTGGCTGCCTGGGCGGCCTTGGCCGCTTCCTCCGTACCATAGGCGACCTTGCTGCGGGCGGTCATCACGCCGGGAATCTTGCTGCCGACGAGGAAAGTGGCTTTATCCACGTCGACCAGCGGCTTGGGCTCGCCCGCTGCGGCATTGTCGCCCACCCAGATCGCTTTTGGTTCGCGGTCGATGTTGAGCGAGAGCGAAATCGCCGCGCAGTGCAGCGAACAGGTGCCATCGGGAAGGTCGTCAGAATACTGGATCAGCATGCGCGAATGGTGGAACTGCTTGCGATCCATGCCGCAGTAGGGGCATTTCGGGTATTTCTCGATGTCATTGACGTTCGGCTGCGGGTCGGCCGGTTTTTTCGGGATGAACTGCATCGGGGTGCCATCGCCTTCGCAGACGGCGGCGTGGGCGGACTGCCCGCCCGCAGCGATGCCGGCGCCGGCGAGCAGGGTCAATTTGAGCGCTTCGCGACGATCCATGAGGCTTCTCCTTCAGAGTTGATCATGCAATGCAATATAAGCGGTTCTGCAATGAACGGGATGCGACAAAATGTCGCAGAAGGATTCAGATCACGGCTCGCGTCGATTCGATCCATACCGCCAGCCCACCGTCCTTCCTGTTTTCCAGCCGCACCTGCCAGCCATTGGCTTTTGCCAGCTCGCGCACGATGGCGAGACCGAGCCCGGCACCACCCGTCTGGGGACTACGGGAATCGTCCAGTCGCTGGAACGGCTCGAACATCGTAGCGATTCGCTCGGCCGGGATGCCCGGGCCACGGTCGAGCACCCCGATCCGCCAATTTTCTCCTTCCTTCTCACATACCAGCTCGATCTCGCCGTCTGGTGCGTAACGTATGGCGTTTTGCAGTAGATTGCCTATGGCTCGGATGAGCGAGCGGCGTGGCAGCGTGCAATGGATGCCTTGCGGACAGCGAATTGTCAGCGAGCGGCCAAATGTCCGGTAGTTTTCGGCGAGCTCGGCGAGCATCTCGGCAAGATGGGTATCCACCGGCGTTTCGCTTTCCAGGCCTCGTGCCAGATCGAGTAGTGTCGTAATCAAGGCATTCATTTCCTCGATGTCGTTGTCGATACGGGCGATCAAGGCTGCGGAAGGGTTGCTCTTCAGCATTTCGAGTGCCAGGCGCATGCGTGCGAGCGGTGTGCGCAAATCGTGGGAAACTCCGGCCAAGAGCGTCGTGCGGGCACTCAGCAGGTCGCGCACTTGGAGCGCCATCGCATTGAAACGGCGGGCAAGTGCGGCCAGCTCGCGCGGACCGGTTTCCGGTAAAAGCTCGGGTCGCTCGCCATGACCGATGCGTGCCGCTGCCTCGTCCAGACGCGAGAGGGGAGCCGTGACGCGTCGGGCGAGCCAAACGGCGATTGCGATGGCCATCATGAAACTGCCGCCGATTGCTAGCATCAAGGCTGGCAGAGGCTGAGTCGCGATCCGCGCACGCGGCAGACCCACGGCGAGGAAACCTTCCCCGGCAGGCAGATCGGCCCAGTACCAGATGCCAGCGGCCGTCGTTTCGCTTGCCAGGTGGAGGGGATGTCCCAGTCGTCTGCCCAGCGCATCTTCGAGCAAATAGAAAAATGGTGGATGCCATTCGTCGCGTCCCTTGCCCGCCGGCGTGTCGCGCAATGCCAGTTGATGATTCGCCAACAGCTCGCGCTCGAACGCGGGACGTGTTTGCGGTGGCAATTCCACCCAGGTCTGGGCCGAGAGAATCATCAGGCCGGCCAGGTCATCCGCGGCGCGGCGCGCCATGGGCAACATCAAAAAAAAACCCAGCAATGCTGTCACAAAAACCTCCACCAGCATAAAGGTCATCGCCAACAGCCAGGTGTTTTGCCGGGCGAGGGTAGGAGCGTGCAACCCAGATTGTCCATTAGACCGGGCTGATGCGCGATGAGCAGGCGAAACGATCATTTCATCGCCCTACACGGCGGGTAGCGGGCTGCGGGCGGCATCTTCGCGCCCCCGCTCCTCGCCAATAGACACGGTTATTGGCTCGTCGCGGGAACGCAAACCTGCTCGCCCTCGCCATCGATACCCGCTCGTGTTCCAATGGACAATCTGGGTTCAAGCAGACCCCCCTCGTGGGTTGAACAGGTATCCTTCACCACGCACGGTGCGGATATAAACCGGCGCGGCCGGGTCGGGCTCGATCTTGCGTCTCAAGCGCGTGACGCGAATGTCGATGCTGCGATCGAAAGGATCGCGGTCATAACCTTTCAGGAGATCGACCAGGACGTCACGTGAGAGCACGCGGTTTGGGCGCGTGACGAAGGCGGCGAGCAGATCGAATTCCGCTCCGGTGAGGTGGACTTCCGCGCTGCCGCGCAGCAATCGCCGACCCGCGAGATCGAGGACGAAAGGGCCGAAACGATGTTCTACCGTCGGTAAGGCGGTCGCTTCCCGGGTGGCCTGGCCGCGCCTGAGCAGAGCGCGCAACCTGGCGAGCAATTCTCGCGGCCCGAAGGGTTTGGCGAGATAGTCATCGGCACCGACCTCGAGACCGATGACACGGTCGATCTCCTCGCCTCGTGCCGAAAGGATCAGGATCGGCACGTTGGATTGTGCGCGTAGGCTGCGCGTCAGCGCGAGACCATCCTCGCCGGGCAACATCAGATCGAGCACGATGGCATCGGGCATGCCGTTGGCAAGCGCCGCTCGCATCGCTGCACCATCCCCGACCGCCTGCACGATGAAGCCATGGGTGGTGAGGTAATCGCTCAGCAGCTCTCGCAATGCAGGATCGTCATCGACGACGAGAATGTGGTTCTGCCTGATGCCGTTCATGTTTTCCAGTGTAGCGCGCCGACAGCGGAAAACGTTGCTGCGGAAATGACATGAAACGCGCGGAAACAAACCGAAACAGCCTGATGCCGAGCGAACATGGCATTGTTACGAGGCATTGGGAAGATACCGCTACCGAAGAAGACGCTCTCATGACTCCATCCTCCATCGTTCTCACGGTCTCGTTCTTGCTCGTCGCGCCGGCTTGGGGGCAAATGCCTACCGGGGGCGAAGAGAATCGTGCGCCATTGAATCTATCACTACCGCGTGATGCGCTTTCTCAGCGGAAAGGCATGATCGCGGAGCGAGATGATGCGGCGAACCGGAACCTTCGTCCGGAGGATCCGACGCTAAGGCCGGAGTCGTTGCCGTATGGCAGCGGCTACGAGGCTCGTCGGCGGACCCTCCGGATCGACAGCGGTATCGATACCGGGGAGCCGCGCTTTCCGGCGACGAGTCCGGGCGGAGGGATGGGGCGTGGTGGCATGGGGCGTCATCGGTGATCCGATTAATCACAGACAGGAGTATGACTATGAAAACTTCGCATCTTCTTGCCATTGTCCTCGTTTCGACCACCGTCGCGACCAGCGCTTTCGCGCGCGGGCCCGGGGGTGGCATGGGTGGCGGCATGGGTGGCGGCATGGGTGGTATGGCGGGTATTAATCGTTCCGGCCAGCCCGCCCAAAATCAGTATGAGAACCAGCAGCGGCATGAAATCCGCAATCAGAATGGTGGAGCTGGCCAAGGGATGGGCCAGGCCGATCAGAGCCGCAACCAGGTGCAGACTCGGACCCAAAACGAGCAGCAGGATCAGATCCAGACACGTAGCCAAGTGCAAACCCGCAGCCAGACGGAAACTCAAACCCGTCAGGGCCAATAGCGGGTAAACCCCGTGACGCGCCCCACTCGATTCGGCGCGTCACGGTGGCGGAGGCTGTATTCTTCCGGGATCGGGTCAAGCGGGGGGCACAAAGCCTGCGTCGTTTTTCCGGCACAAACGGGTCGTTGAAAAACGTAGCGAGGATGGCCAGTGCAGTAGTTTTGCAACGCCCTGTTAAGACTGTTTTAAGTTTCACTCCATAGCATGCGCTCCTCGCTGGCGATCCCTTTGGCTCATGATTCGCTCGAATATCCGCATGCGTCCTTTTTTTCGATTTTCTTTCGCTCGTAACCTCCGAAGCAGCTTCTTGCGTGTGAGCGGCGTGTTGCTGCTGACCTGGCTGGCCGGCTGCACGGCCTTACCCTATGGCCACAAGGATGGCGAGCGTCCCGCCACTGTCATCGAGATCGGCCGCACGGCCGAGCTCATCGCGCGGCGCTCCGATACCTGCCCGCCAGCCCATGGCGATGAGGTTCTGGTGTTGCTCCGCTATACCGGCAATTCGCATCTGCGCTGGCGGGCTTTTCCTCTGCCGCCGGGCGTCGATGTCAAGGAAGGCGATCGGGTGCTGCTCGATGTCAATGCCTGTCGTTTCAAGAAAATGGAGTCAGCCGCATGCGTTCGTTGTTGATCTTTGCTGCCCTGTCGTGGTTCGCTGTCGCCCAGGCAGCCGAAGAGGCCCTGGTGCGTATCACGCCGGAGCAGGCGGCACGGATGGGCATCGTCGTCCAGCCGCTGGGTCAAAAGGAGCGTGCTGGCACGCTGCGCCTGCCGGCGCAGGTGGTGATTCCGCCCGGGCAAATCGAGGTGGTGACGGCACCCTTGCCGGCCATGGTGGCGAGAGTCGCGGTCGCCTACGGCGAGCCGGTCGCGAAAGGTCAGCCGTTGGTGCGCTTGCAGGGCGCGGCTTTTCTCGAAGCGCAACGGGCGTTCGTCGAGTCAAAAACCCAGGCGGCGCTTGCCGAGGAGAATCGCCGCCGTGACGAGGCGTTGTTTCAGGATGGCATCATCAGCCAGGCGCGTCTGTCGGCCACCCGTGCCGCGGAGCGGGAAGCGCTTGCCCGGCTCGATGAGCGCCGGCAGGCCTTGCGGTTGGCGAATCTGCCGCCAGCGCATGAGTCCGGCACGACCAGCGATACGGTATGGTTGCGCGCGCCGTTTGCTGGCGTGGTGCTCGAAGCCCCGGTGCAAGCTGGCCAGCGCGTCGATGCCCAGATGCCGCTCGTCAAACTCGCCCGCATCGCGCCGCTGTGGCTCGAAATCCAAGCCAGCGCCACCCAGGCGGCGGGGATTGCGCCGGGGGATACGGTCATGGTGCCGGGCTGCGCCAAAAGAGCGCAGGTGAAGCTCATCGCCCCCCAGCTGCAAATGGCAAGCCAATCCGTGGTGATCCGGGCCGAATTGGCCGACCCCGCCGGTTGTGTGAAGCCCTTTCAATTCGTCGAGGCGCAGCTAGCGAAGGAGCGGCAGGCCGGCTCGATCGCAGTACCGGTTGCGGCGCTGGTGCGCCATCAGGGCAAGAGCTGGCTGTTCGTCGCCACCGATGGCGGTTTTCGTCCCGAGCCGGTCGAGGTGGTCGCCGAGACGGCCGAGGTCACGCGCATCGCGACGTCGCTGCCTCGAGAGGCTCGGATTGCCGTCAAGGGGGCGGCGGCGATCAAGGCGGTGTGGTTGGGTCTGGGCGCTGCCGAGGATTGAGCCGTGTTCCAAAAGCTCATCGAGTTTGCGCTGACGCAGCGCCTTTTAGTGATCATCGCCACCTTGCTGATGGTCGGCGCCGGCATTTATGCGTTTCGCGCCTTGCCGATCGATGCCTTCCCCGACGTCTCTTCGACGCAGGTCAAGATCATCGTCAAGGCGCCGGGCATGACGCCGGAGGAGGTCGAGGCGCGCATCGTCACGCCGATCGAGCTGGAGATGCTGGGCATTCCCAACCAGCGCATGATGCGGGCCGTGGCCAAATATGCGATCGCCGACATCACGCTCGATTTCGTCGATGGCACCGATATCTACTGGGCACGCCAACAGGTTTCCGAGCGTTTGAATGGGGTCATGAAGGATTTCCCAACCGACGTCTCAGGAGGGCTGGCGCCGATCACCACACCCTTGGGCGAGATGCTGATGTTTACCATCGAGGGTGATCTGCCACTGGCCGAAAAACGTGCGCTGCTCGATTGGGTGATCCGCCCGCAGTTGAGGACCTTGCCGGGAGTGGCCGATGTCAATGCCTTGGGGGGGCATGTGCGCACTTTCGAGGTGGTGCCCAATCTGCTGGCTTTGAAAGCGCGCGGACTCACCTTGGCCGATCTCGAACGCGCGCTGGTGACGAACAACCGCAACGATGGCGCTGGCCGTCTCACCGAGGGTGAGGAAGCCTGGCTGGTGCGCGTCGAAGGCAGCGTCAAGACGTTGGAGGATTTGCGCTCGATCGTCGTGCCGGATCCTCATGCCGGGCATGCTTCGCACATCACCCGGGTGGGAGACGTCGCCGATGTGCGGGTGGGCAGTCTCACCCGCTATGGTTTCGTCACCCATGGCGGCAATGAGGAAGCCGTCGAAGGGCTGGTGCTGGGTTTGCGCGGGGCGAATGCCCGGGCCGTGGTGGAGAGCGTGCGGGCCAAACTCGCCGAGATCCAATCACAACTGCCGCCGGGGGTGACGACGAAGATCTTCTATGACCGCGGCGCGCTCGTCGAGCGGGCGATCGGCACCGTTTCCAAAGCGCTGGTCGAGGCGATCGTCCTGGTGCTGGTGTTGCTCCTGGCCTTTCTGGGTAACTTGCGTGCGGCGATCGCCGTCGCTTGCGTGCTGCCACTCGCAGCGCTCATCACGTTCATCCTGATGCATTTCTTTGGCATGTCGGCGAACCTGATGAGCCTCGGTGGTCTGGCGATCGCCATCGGCATGCTGGTCGATGCCGCCGTGGTGGTGGTGGAAAACGTCGAGGCGCGGCTTGCCGATCCTGCCGGCGAACGCCTGCCTTTTCTGCATCGCATCTACCGCGCCGTGCGCGAAGTGACGGTGCCGGTGGTAGCCGGCATTTCGATCATCGTCATCGTCTTCCTGCCGCTCATGACGCTCCAGGGGCTCGAAGGCAAGCTGTTCGTGCCCGTGGCGCTCACCATCGTCTTTGCGTTGTCAGGCTCGCTGCTGCTCTCATTCACCGTCATTCCGGTGATCGCTTCGTTTCTCCTCAAGGCGGATGCCAGGCATCACGAGCCTTGGCTGCCGACCGTCGCGCAGCGCCTCTACGTGCCTCTCCTGACCTGGTGTCTGGCCAATGCGAAAAAGGTCGTCGCCGTAACGGTGCTCCTGCTCTTCGCCGCCATCGGCGCTTTCACCCAGATCGGCAAGACCTTCATGCCGACGATGGACGAGGGCGACATCCTGCTGCAGCTCGCCAAACTGCCTTCGATCGGACTCGAACAGAGCCGCGACACGGATCTCGCCGTGCAAAAAGCCCTCATCGAACGTGTGCCGGAGATCATCGACATCGTCGCGCGCACGGGTTCCGATGAGTTGGGTCTCGATCCGATGGGGCTCAACGAGACCGACAGCTTTCTGGTGCTGGCGCCACGCGAGACCTGGCGCCGGCCGGACAAGGACTGGCTGATCAACGAGATTCGCCAGGTGATGGCAGAATTTCCCGGCATGGACATCAGTTTTACCCAGCCGATCGAAATGCGTGTCTCGGAAATGCTCACCGGCACGCGCGGCGATCTGGCAGTGAAGATCTTTGGCACCGATCTTGCCACGCTCAATGATCTGGCCGAAAAGATCGCCGCGCTCTTGCGCACGATCCCGGGCGCGCAGGACGTGCTTACGGTGAAAAATGAGGGAGTGCAGTATTTCACCGTCGCCATCGATCGGACGATGGCGGGTCGCTTCGGCCTCACGGTGGAGGAAGTCGCCCGGGCGCTGCGTGCGCAACTCGAAGGCCAACCGCTGGGGTTGGTGCTCGAAGGCACCCGGCGCACCCCGCTCGTGCTGCGTGGCGAGAAAGACGTCAGCCTCTCGCCCGCCTTGTTCTCCGGCTTGTCGATTGCGCTGCCCAGTGGCGAGACGGTGCCGCTGTCGCTGCTCGCGCGACTCGAGCGGGTGGCGGGGCCGGTCAAGGTCGATCACGAAAACGCCCAGCGGCTTGCCGTCGTCCAAGCCAGTGTCGAGGGGCGCGATCTGGTCGGTTTCGTCGACGAGGCCAAGGCGCGCGTCGCGGCCGAAATCCCGCTGCCGCCCAGTTATCGGTTGGCCTGGGGCGGCCAGTTCGAGAACCAGCAGCGTGCCGCCAAACGCCTGATGCTCGTCGTGCCGGTAGCCTTGGCCATGATCTTCCATATTCTGTTTTCCACCTTCGGCTCGCTGCGGCAGGCGGTGATGGTCTTCGTCAATATTCCGTTCGCGCTCATCGGCGGGGTGTTCGCCTTGCTGATCGCCGGCGAATATCTGTCGGTGCCGGCCTCGGTGGGTTTCATTGCGCTGTTGGGCATCGCCGTATTGAATGGCCTGGTGCTGGTTTCGTATTTCAACCAGCTGCGCGCCCAGGGCCTGCCGCTCGAACGGGTGGTGGTCGAAGGCGCCCGGCGCCGCCTGCGGCCGGTGCTGATGACGGCCTCGATCGCCGCGTTCGGTCTCGTGCCGCTGCTTTTTGCCACCGGGCCCGGTTCGGAGATCCAGCGGCCGCTGGCCATCGTCGTCATCGGTGGGCTGGTCACCTCGACCCTGCTCACCCTGATCATCCTGCCGATTTTCTACCGTCGTTGGGGAGATGCAGGATGAATAAGCGTCTCGATACCTGCCTCAACCTGATCCTGCCCAACGCCCTGAAGGATCAGGTGCTCGATGAGCTGCTCAAGCATCCCGAATGGGTCGGTCCGTTCACGATGCATCGCGTCGAAGGCCATGGCGATCCGGATGGCAGTTTGACACCCGCCGAAGCAGTACGCGGCCGCAGCGAGCGGATCCGTATCGAGATCCTCGTCGATGCCAGCTACGTCGATGCACTGCTGGCCGAACTGCATCGTGGGCTTGCCAGTGCGCAGAGCGTCTGGTGGCTCACACCCGTGATCCGGATGGGGAGCTTGCAATGAAGACATTCGTGAACACCGTCGTTGCCAGCGCCGTGCTGTTGCTCACCAATCTGCTCCATGCCGAAACGGCCGATCTGCCGCCCACCGCAGAGGTGATCGCCGCTTTGGCTGCGCATCCTCAGGTGCGGGCCGCCATTGCCGGCTGGCATGCCGGCAAGGCGCAGGAAAGCGGCCTCGTGGCCGGCCCGCACGAATTTGCCGTGCGGTTTTCGGCCCAGAGTCGGCGTGATCGCAGTGTCGATCAGCGTTACCGCGAACACGAGCTCGGTATCGAGCGCACACTGCGTCTGCCGCGAAAGGCTTCGCTCGATGCCGATCTCGGCAAGGCGCAGGTGAGTGTCTCGCACCACGCCGTGGGTGAGGCGCTGCATGCCACGAGCCGCGAGCTTCTGGCGCGCTGGTTCGCCTGGCAACGGGAAGCCGCCGCCGTCACCGAGTGGCTGTCCCAGGTCGCGATCCTGCGCGAACTCCATACTGCTGCAGTGAAAAAAGTCGGCGCTGGCGAGACGGCACGTCTCGAAGCGATGTTGAGCGAGGCGCAGCTCAAACAAGCCGAGGCCCAGCTCGCCCAAGCACAGATGCGGCGGGAACGGGTGGCGATCGAATGGCGGGCGCAATTTCCTGCCATCACCCTGCCGGCGCAGCCGCTGCTCGGCCCACCGCAGGCGATCGATGCTGCGCCGGAAGCACAAACCGAGTGGCAACGGCGCATCCTTGCCGAAAACCATGAACTGGCGCTGGCACGCAGCGAAACTGAACGGGCGAGGCTGGCCGCCGCGCGTGCCGATGCCGAGCGCTGGCCCGATCCGACGGTCGGCCTCACTTTCGGCAGCGAGCGGGATGGGCAAGAACGCCTCATCGGCGTGCATCTGTCGATTCCACTGGCAGGCAAGGCGCGTGACGCGACGAGCCGCTCCGCCAGCGCCGAAGCCGATGCCGCCGCGGCGCGCGAGGCGCTGGTGCTCGCCCGTGCCGAGGCGGAAGCACGCCAGACCATTGCCACGGCGGTCGCCCACTACGAACAATGGCGCAGGCTCGACGATGTGGCGCGGCGGATGGAGGAAAACGCACGTCTGGTCGAAAAAGCCTGGCGTTTGGGCGAAGGCCAGTACAGTGATCTGCAGCTTGCCCGTCGGCAAGCGAGCGAAGCCCGCCTGGCGGCCATCCAGGCCCAGATCGATGCCATCGAAGCACGCTACCGGCTCCTGCTCGATGCGCATGAGCTATGGGATTTCGCGTCGGAAAGTGTTCTCGCGACCGATCTTAAGCCGGCGTTAAGCCAACCCTAAGTCTCGTTTAAGCGGCGCGGCGCAGACTGTCGTCGTGTTCAACCAGCACGAAGGAGTCTGACCATGAAAGCCACTGCTTTCCTCATCTCCATCGCCGTGATGGCGATGTCATTCACCCCTGCCCACGCCGCCACCCCTGCCGAGCTCCTGGCGACTTATCGAACTGATGCCGCCCAGGCGACGCCGAATTTTCAGCCTTCGGCGCAGCGCGGCGCCGAGTTCTTCGCGCGCCGCTTCAACGTGTCGGCCAAGATGCCGGCCTGCACCAGTTGCCATACCGACAAACCGACCCAGCCGGGCCGCCACGTCGTCACCGACAAGACGATCAAACCCCTGGCGCCTGCCGCCAATCCGGAACGTTTCACCGAGCTCGCCAAGGCCGAGAAATGGTTTGGCCGCAACTGCAAGGAGGTCGTCGGCCGCGAGTGCACGGCGGCCGAGAAAGCCGATTTCGTCGCCTTCATGATGGAGGTGCGGCCATGAAAAGAAATGTCCTGACCGGCATCGTGCTCGTCTCGCTCTCTGCCACGGCGCTGGCCGACAAGCTGCGTCTGCCCGCCGATGCGCCGCCGGCCTTTCAGGCCGAGTGCGCCAGCTGCCATGTCGCCTATCCGCCGCAGCTTCTGACGGGTGATGATTGGCGGCGCGTGATGGCGAGCCTCGACAAACACTACGGCGACAACGCCAGCCTCGATGAGCCGACGCGGCGTGCCATCCAGGACTTTCTCGTCCGCAATGCCGGCAGTCCGTCGAAAGTCGGCGCTGGCGGGCATGAGAGCGTCCCGCCGGGCGCCGACTTGCCTCGAAGAGTCGGCGCTGGCGGGACGGCATCCGCTGCAGCCCTGCCGCGGCTCACTGCGACGCCCTGGTTCCAGCGCAAGCACCGCGAGGTGTCACGCAGCGACTGGGCCCACCCCAAGGTGAAGACGCCGGCCAACTGCGCCGCCTGCCACACCCAAGCCGCGCAAGGCAGCTACCGCGAGCGTGAGATCGTCATGCCGAGCGGCCGCCGCTGGGAGGATTAAACCCAGATTGTCCATCAGACCGGGCTAACTTACCATGAGCATGCGAAACGATCATTTCATCGCCCTACACGGCGGTTTTCGGGCTGCGGGCGGCATCTTCGCGCCCCCGCTCCTCGCCAATAGACACGGTTATTGGCTCGTCGCGGGGACGCAAACCTGCTCGCCCTCGCCATCGAAACCCGCTCGTGTCCCAATGGACAATCTGGGTTGAACATGGAAAAGATCCTCGTCTGGGATTGGCCGGTGCGCATCGGCCATTGGCTGCTGGTGGCCGCCTTTGCTATCGCCTGGCTGACGAGCGAAGGCGAAACCTGGCGGCTGGTGCATGCTTACGCGGGTGGCACGCTGGTCGGCGTGATGCTGTTTCGTCTCCTGTGGGGCTTTCTAGGCAGCCGGCATGCGCGCTTTGCCAGCTTCGTGAGGGGGCCAGCGGCTGCTTTTGCCTATCTCAAGGGACTGGTCACGGGTCAAGCGATGCACACCACCGGCCACAATCCGGCCGGCGGCTGGGCGATCCTGCTGCTCATCGTGCTGGGACTGGCGACCGGCGGCACCGGCTGGCTGATCTACAACGATTGGGGCGGCCATTGGCTCGAGGAGCTGCACGAAGGGCTCGCGAATACCATGCTGATCGTCGTCGGCGTGCATATCGCCGGGGTCATCGTCGGCAGCCTCGTGCATCACGAAAACCTGGTGCGGGCGATGTTCACCGGCAGGAAGCGTGGTGAGCCCGGCGAGGCGATCGCCAGTGCCCGCCCGCTCGCTGCAGTGGCCCTGCTTGGCTGGGTTGCACTCTGCGCCTGGTGGCTGGCACGCTAAACTGACGCCATGCGCATTCTGCTTGCCGAAGACGACCCCCACCTGGGCGATGGCCTGATGGTCGGCCTGCGCCAGGAAGGTTATGCGGTCGATTGGGTGAAGGACGGCGCGGCCGCCGACCTGGCGCTCAAAACCGAAGCCTATGATCTCCTCGTGCTCGATCTGGGCCTGCCGCGGCAAACCGGTTTGGCCGTGCTCGCCGCCTTGCGCGCGCGCGGGCAGAGCTTGCCGGTGTTGATCCTCACCGCGCGCGATGCGACCAGCGACAAGGTGCAAGGACTCGATGCCGGCGCCGACGACTACCTCGTCAAGCCGGTCGATCTCGACGAGCTCGCCGCGCGGGTGCGCGCGCTCCTCCGCCGCGCGGCCGGACGCAGCCAGCCGCAACTGTGCCTGGGCGAATTGACGCTCGACCCGGCCGCGCGGCAGGTGACGCTGGCAGGAAAGCCCGTGGAACTGTCGGCGCGTGAGTTCGCGCTCTTGCAGGTGCTGCTCGAAAATGCCGGCCGCGTGATGACGCGCGCCCAGCTCGAAGCCTCGCTCTACGGCTGGCGCGACGAGCCCGATAGCAACGCGCTCGAAGTGCATATCCACCACTTGCGCAAGAAGCTCGGCGCCGAACGTATCAAGACCCTGCGCGGCATCGGCTACACAATGCCGAAATGAATACGCGCTGGTTTTCGCTGCGGCGTCGACTCATTCTCTGGCTGCTCGCGGGCGTTACCGCCGGCTGGTTGGGGGCGGTCGGTTTCGCCTATGTCGAGACGCGCAAAGAAGTGATGGCAATGCTCGAAAAGCGCGAGCATCACGACCAGCGCCTCGAACGATACAAACGCCTCGAACGGCACGTGAACAAGGAGCTCGCCGAGCATCTGCTGAAAACGATGCTCACGCCGCTGCTCTTCGGCCTGCCGATCCTCGGCGCCTGGATCTGGTTTGCCACCCGCCGCGGTTTTCGTCCGCTCGATCAGATCGCCACCGAGGTTTCCTGCCGCACGCCGGAACGGCTCGACCCGCTCACCCCTGAAACGGCGCCGCGCGAGATTCGCCCGCTGATCGAGGCGATCAATGGCCTGTTCGCGCGTCTGGCCGACTCGCTCGAAGCCGAGCGGCGCTTCACCGCCGATGCGGCGCACGAGCTACGCACGCCGCTTGCCGCGATCGTCACGCAGGCGCAGGTGGCGGCGCGTGCCCGCGATGCGGCCGAGCGCGATCATGCGCTCGGCCAGCTCGCGGCCGGCGCGCAACGGGCGCGCCATCTGGTCGAGCAGCTTTTGACGCTGGCGCGGCTCGATCCGGCGGCCGATCTGCCGATGAATGAAGTGCGCCTCGATCGGCTGGCCGCCGAGGTCTGTGCCGATCATGGCCCGGCCGCGGTCGAGAAAAACATCGCCCTGGAGCTCGAGGCGCCGCAGGCGGTGACGCTCACCGGCAACGAGGCGATGCTGCGCATCCTGTTACGCAACCTGCTCGACAACGCGATCCGTTACACCCCCGCAGGCGGCAAAGTCGGCGTTGGCGTGACGGCACGGGGGCGCCAAGTCGAGCTTTCCATCGCCGATGATGGGCCGGGCATTCCACCCGATCAACGTGCGCAGGCGTTGCGTCGCCTGCATCGTTTGGCGGGTCAGGACATCGAAGGCTGTGGGCTGGGCTTGTCGATCGTCGCGCGCATCGCCGAGCTGCACCGGGCCCGGCTCGAAATGGGCGAGGGCCTGGAGGGGAGGGGGTTGGGCATCACGGTGGCATTCGGCGCATAGGAATATTCCGGCGCGAAAAATCGGAACCCGCCCAATCGGCAAGTCGGCTGCGGCTCGGTAGCATGCCGGGCATCGTATTTCGCGGGGCAGCCAGCCATGTCTAGCCAGGAATTGCGGGGAATCCCCTTCTTTGCAGAGCTGCCAGCGGCCTTGCTGACCGAGCTGAGCGCTGCGACACGGGAAAGACGTTACGAAAAGGACGAGCTGATCGTCATCAAAGGCGATCGTCCGACCGGCATGTATGCGGTGCTTTCCGGCGTCGTCAAGCTGGCATGCCAGTCGCCGGCCGGCGAGGAACGGGTCATCGACCTGGTAGGCAGCGGCGAGGTGTTCGGCGTGTCGACCGTCCTGCTCGGCAATGCCTACCCTTACCTGGCGGCTGCGCTTTCCCCGACGCGGCTGCTGCACATCGATGCCGAGGCCGTACTCACTTTGTCCGGTCGCTCGGCGCAGTTCGCCAAACGTCTGCTCGTCAAGCTTTCCACGCGGCTCTATGCCCGCATGCGCGATCTCGAAGATTTCCGCTTGCATCCGCCCGTGAAACGGCTGGCCAGTTATCTGCTCAACGCGGGTGCCGCCTCCTGTGGTAATGGCACGGTGATCAGCTTTTGCGCGCCAAAGCACGTCATCGCCTCGCGGCTGGGCATGACGCCCGAAGCACTCTCGCGTTGTCTGCGCGAACTGTCGGACAGCGGGGCGATTTCGGTTGGCACCGATCACGTGCGGGTGCTCGATGCCGGGCAACTACGCGTCATGAGCGAAAGACGCTGAGCGTCGATTTTCCTCAGCGCCCCTCCGGCTCGGAAACGAAGCCGATCCGGGTCAGTCCTGCCTTCGCCGCCGCGGCCATCACCTTGGCGACTTTCTCGTAGGCGACCAGACGATCGGCGCGGATATGCAGTTCCGGCTGCGGCTGTTTCGCGGCTTCGATGGCGAAGCGCTGCGGCAACTGGTCGAGCGTCACCGTTTCGCCGTTCCAGAACAGACTGCCGTCTTCGCGAATGCCGAACTCGATGTGCTCGGGCTTTGTGACATTGACGGCAGACGAAGCCTTCGGCAGATCGATCTTCACTGCATGGGTGAGGATCGGCGCGGTGACGATGAAGATCACCAACAGCACCAGCATCACATCGACGAGCGGCACGACGTTCATCGCCGCCATCGGCTCGTCGTGATGGCGGCGGGAGATATCAGCCTTGGCCATGTTCCACCGCCAGGCGCAGATAAAGCCGGTGGGCGAAGGATTCGAGGCGATTGAGCCACATGCGGTTGCGGCGCTGGAAGGCGTTGTAGGCCAGCACCGCCGGGATCGCCACGGCCAGCCCCAGCGCCGTCATGATCAACGCTTCGCCCACGGGGCCGGCCACCTTGTCGAGCGTGCCCTGGCCCGACATGCCGATCTGCACCAGTGCGTGATAAATGCCCCAGACGGTGCCAAAGAGACCAATATAGGGCGCGGCCGAACCGGCGGTGGCGAGAATCGTCAGGCCATGCTCGGCGCGCATCATCTCGGCATCGATCGCATTGTTGAGGCTGCGCGTGAGCACCTCGGCAAAGCCCCCGGCCGCGGAAAGCTCCCGGCCGGCGGCATTGGCCGCCACGCTGCGGGCTTCCTGGACCAGAGCGGCGAGCGCATGGTTTTTGTCGAGCGGCAGGGTATCGAGGGATGAGGCGCGCTCGAATTCGGCTTCGAAGGCGGCTGCGCGGCGCTTGTCCAGCCAGTTGGCGAGCAGCCGGGTGACGATCAGATACCAACTGGCGATCGAGAGCAGGAGGAGCAGCACGAGCACCGTCTTCCCCACGGTGTCGCACTGGCCGAGGAAATGGGCAAAACCGAAGCCCTCGAGGTTATGTTCCATCGCTTTTCAGTTTCCTTGCAGAACGAATTTGAAGGGTTGCAGGGCGGTGGCGCGCACCGGCTGGCCATTGCGGCGAGCCGGAGTGCAGCGCCAGGTTTTCACGGCCGCGAGCGCGGCCTCATCGAGCCGGCGAGCGCCGCTGCTCGTCTTGACCTCGGCAAAGACCACGGCGCCGGTTTCATCGAGCTCGACGCGCAACACCACCGTGCCTTCCTCGCCGAGACGGCGGGCGATGGCCGGATAGGTGGGCGGCGTGCGCTCGGGACAGGCCACGGCAAGCTCGCTGCCCAAGGCGACCGGTCCGGCCGGCAATGCGGGCGCCGGCGCGGGCGGGGGAGGCGGCGCGAGGGGCGCCTCGATGCGCGGCGGCTCGGGGGGCGGGGGCGGCGCGACATAATCTGTGGGGGCGACGCTGATTGTTTCGGCCACCAGCCGTGGGGCAGGCGCCGGGGCGGGCTTGGCTCTGGCCGGTTTGGGCGGGGGCGGAGGCGAGGGCGGCTTCTCGATCGCCGGCGGCGCGATGAAATTCACAAACAGCGTCATCGCCTCCTCTCGGCCGGGAATCAGGCGATGCTGCCAAAGCGCCCAGAGGATCGCGGCATGCAGGAGCAGGACGAAAGACAGGCTGAACACGCGTTGCATGGCCAGGCGATGTCGGGAGAAGACGAACGCCGGCGCGAGGCCGGCGTCGCACGGCTGGGACATCGAAATATTACGCCGTTCAGAACTTGTAGTTGAAGCCGGCGTAGAGCGAACGTCCCGGACCCGGCACGGCGGTGCCCCATTGCGGATAGTTGGGCAAGGCCGGGTTGGTCATCGTCGTGCCCTGGCCGACATAGGTGCCGCCGGTCGGCAGGTAGTAGAGCTTGTCGAACAGGTTCTCGATGCCGAAATCGACGCGTGCCTGTTTCCAGCCATAGCTCGCGCGCAGATTGATTAGGCTGTAGCCCGGTGTCTTGATTTCATTGCGCACGTCCGAGACCTTGTCCTTGCCCTTGACCATCACGAGCTCGACGGCATTGTCCCAGCCGCCCAGCTTGTGCGTCAGCGTGAGCTTGGCATTCAAGGGCATGATGTTGTAGAGCTCGTCCCCCGTCGTGCGGTTCTTGCCGTTCGTGTAGTTGAGCAGGCCCTTGAGTCCGAACTCGCCGACGCCGGTCTTGGCGAGCGGCAGCTTGCCGGAGAGATCGAGGCCATAGAGCCGTGCATCCTGGTTCATGTACTTGAGCACGGTGAAGGCATTGACGACGGGTGTCGTGCGCGGGATGTTGTTGGTCGCGTCCCACTGCACGGCATCGATGTAGTCATCGACGCGCGTGTAATAGGGCGTGGCCTTGAACTCCCAGGCGCGGTCGGTGGCATGCCAGTCGAAGGTGGCGGAAAGCGTGTTGGCCTTTTCCTTCTTGAGGTCGAGATTGCCGACATAGCCGTTGCCGTCGCCGACGAAGTTGTTCATCAAGGCCGCCATCTGCCAGGTCGACCACGGATAGAGCTCATAGAGGCTCGGCGCGCGTTCCTTGTGGGCGAAGCCGAATTCGAGGTCCTGCATCGGGTTCAGCGCGTATTTCGCCAGCAGGGTCATGTCCCAGTTGTTGAACGTGCGCTTGTGGTCGCGGGCGTTGAAGAGGTTCGCATCACGCCCCTGATTACCGCCGCCGGCAGGGTTATAGCCAACCGCTGATCCCGCATTGGTCGTCACATGCTCATAGCGCAGGCCGGCCAGTGTCAGCCATTGCGGGGAAAGCTTTGCTTCCCATTCGGCAAAGAGCGCATCGCGGTTACGCTCGCCATCGCGGATGTTCCAGAAGGTGCCGGGCCACATGCCGGCACCGGAAGGCGGCCACCAGTCGTCGAGCTGGTAGCGATGCAGTTCGGCGCCGAGGCGCAGCAGATCTTTCGCCGACAGCGCGATCTCGGCCTTCACCTGAGCGCCGTCGGTCTTGCTCTCGGTGTACATCGGCATGCCGGCGGCGCATGAGGAGCTGATCGGCGAACACGGAGTGCCATTCAGCGCCGTGCTGCCGCCAGATGCCGATCCATACCAATACCGTTTGTCGGCGCCGAAATCCATGTAGTGATCGACGTGCTCGTGATAGAGGCGCGCCTCGAGCCTGCCCCAGTCGAAGCTGCCCAGATAGCGCAGGTTGAGCTTGGTGCTCTCGTTGTCGAGCATGTCCATGCGCTGGTTCGGATAGAGCTGGTAGGGCATGTCCTGATAGCCGACTTTCGCCTCGACGAGATGATTGCCACCCTTGAAGGCCAGCCCCAGCGTGTGGTTGCGCGTCTCATAGGCGGTGGAGCCGACTTCGTCGCGCGGGAGCGTATGGCCGAGGCGGCCGGTGAAATCGTAGTTCTTGAAATCTCCGCCGGCCTTGTAGTTGTCGGACTGCGCCGTGGCGCCGCTGTAGCTGACATGGAACGATTCGCTGGCGTAGCTTGCCGAGAGGTTGCCGCCGTAGGCATCGCCATTGCTGCGATAGAAGGCGCCGACCTCGCCCTTGAACACGCTGCCCTGGCCCGGCGCGGCGAACGCCGGCGGCAGGCTTTCGACCTGGATCGCGCCGCCGATCGCATCGCCGCCGGCGGAGACCGGCGCGATGCCGGCCCAGACCTTGATCGCGCCGACCTGGGTCGGATCGATGTAGGAGAGCGGCGTGTTCATGTGGTTCGGGCAGGCGGCGTAGAGGTCCATGCCATCGACGGTGAGCCTGAGCCGCTCGTCGGCCAGGCCATGCACGATCGGCAGCGAGGAGACGCCGCCGGCGCCCTGCAGACTGACACCGGGAATGTCGCGCAACAGTTGCGCCGTGTCGCTGGTGGCGGGGCGCAGGGTTTGCAAAGTGTCCGCGCCGACCTTGCTGGCAGCGGTTTCTTCCTTGGCGCCGGTGACGACCACCGTCGACAGCGTCGTGTCGGCAGCGCGAACGGCGAACGGCAGGGCCGCAATCGCGGCGGCGAGCGTGAGGCGTTTCAATGACATCGTGATCTCCATGGAAGGCGCGAAAGAACCGTGACGATTTTAGGAAGCCGTCCGTGATGTCCTCTGCGACATATCGTCGCAGTCACGCACTTTTCTGCAGTCTGGCTTGATCTCGATCAAGCCGACAGCCGGGGGTGCCGTCCCGCCAGCGCCGACTTATCGAGGCGAGTCGGCGCCCGGCGGGTTTGCGCTTACTGGGGTGCGGCAGGTTGCCGCGCGACGATTTGTCCAATTTCCCGCGCCCGCCCTGTCGCTTACCATCACCGCTCCCGTATTTGCGGAGCATTGCGATGTCGAAATCGAACCCCATTTCGTTCGCGGGCGTGCTGCTGGCCTTGGCCGCCTATACCACCCAGGCTGCCGAACCGTCTGTCGAAGCCGAACTGCTACGCGCGGCAAAACTCCACTTCGGCGGCGAAACGGCAGCGGCGGTGCAGATCTGGAAGAAATGGGCCGAGCGGGGCGATGTCGATGCCGCCTACAATCTGGCGGTGATCCACCAGCATGCCGATGGCGTGCCCTATGACCCCGTCCAGGCGCTCGCCTGGTATCGCATCGCCGCGGAGCGCGGCGACAAAGCCGCACAATATGCGCTCGGCCAGATGTACCTGAAAGGCGAGGGTGTGCCGGCCGATGAAGCGAAGGCGCACGAATGGTTTACCGCCAACCGCCGCCATCACCTGCACCATCAGCACACCCCGCAATTCCAGCAGTGGCGCAAACAGGCGCAAGCCCTGATCGAAGAGCGCGATCGGCGCGAAGCGCTTGCCCGCTCACGCCAAAACGACGCGCAGATCCTCGCCGATCTGCAACGGCGGGCAGGCATCGGCGCCGCACAGTCCGCTGCCCAGTCCGGTGATGCCGTCAAAATGCAGCTCGCGGCACAGGCCCATGCGCCGGCGGGTACGTCAGACCAGCCATAACCGGCGCACGCCCAACAGGATCAGGACGCCGGCTGCAGCAAGGCCGAGCCAGCGCGTCAGCCAAGCGCGCGATGTAGCGAGCTCGCGGCCGAGCCGACCGGCGAGCGGCACCAGCACGAGGAGCGGCGTCATCGCCGCGCCTAGCCCGAAGGCCAGCCCAAAGGCCGCGCCTTGCGCGGGGCTGGCTGCTTGTGCAGAGAGCGCCAGCAAGGAGGCCAGCGGCGTGCAGGGCGTGAGCGTCAGCGCCGCGCCGAGCAACAGCGGCGGCAGACCATCACTCCTGCGGCGCGGATGAAAGCGGATCGGCTGCACGCTCGGCGCTGACGATACGGCACGTCGCCGACCTGCCGGACGCCACAGCAGCCATAGCCCCGCCAGGATGCTGGCCGTGCCGATGGCGGCGTTGCCCCACACGCCGCCGAGCGCCTGCGCCAGGCCCTTGCCTGCGGCGGCCGCGAGCATCGCCAGCAAGGTGTAGCTCATCACCCGTCCGGCGAGGAATACGCCGGTATGGAGAAAGGCCTCGCGCTGGTTCGAGGCGCGCCCGAGCGCCCAGGTGCCGATGAAGGGCAGACAGGTCACGGTGCAGGCCGTGAGCCCCATCGAGACGCCGAGCAGCCAGACGGTGGCCAGCGTCACCTGGCCTTGGGCAAGGTCCTCAAGCATCGGCGCTCGCGGTTTTCGTCGCGTTCCTGACGAACTTGACCGGTTTCACCGTGCCATCGGGCAACTCGCGCTGCACCCGTTTCTTGTAGTAGTCGCGGTTGGAGGAAAACAGCGCGAACGGCCCCCACTTGAGCCGGATCACGCCGTCCTGCGGGCAATACTCCGCGCAGCGTCCGCACAGCGTGCAATCTTCGTTGTACGCCTTGCGACCCTGCTGCTGGCTGATCTCCGGGATGTCCATCGGGCAGGCGTCGGTGCAGATGTGGCAGCTGCCGCATTTCTCGCGCGAAGGTTTGACGAGGCGCATCGGCGAGAGGCGCTGGAACAGCGCGTTGAAGGCGAGCAGCGGGCAGATGCGGCAGAACGGCTGACGCAGGGCCAGCGCGCCGACGAGGGTGAAGCCGATGAGCAGATTGGCGATGGCACCGAGCGTGAAGCTCACCGCGTCGTTGCCGCGCAACGCCAGTTCCTGGGTGTTGCCGGTCAGCAAGGTCGTCGCCACACGCGAGGGACAGATGTCACAGTAGGGATTGCCGAGACTGTGCGGTGTCACGCCGAGGCCGGTCAGGAGCGGCAGCAGAAAGACCAGCCCCAAAAGGATCAACCATTTCACCGGCCGCACGCGCTTGACCGGAGCGAGATCGTTGGGCGCGAGACGGCGCAGACCGAAACCGAGGCGACGGCCGAGCTTGCCGATCCATTCCTGCAGCGTGCCCAAGGGACAAACCCAGCCGCAGAAGGCCTTGCCGATCACGAAGAAAAAGGCATAGAAGGAGACGAAGGTCATCAACAGCGGCAGCACCATCCCGAAAGTGAGCTGCTGGGCGCGCACCAGAGCTTCGCCGATGCGGTGGTGGATAATGTGTTGGGTCGGTACCAGCACGCAATAGCCGCCGTTCATCTGGTCGTAAGCGCAGGAGAGCGCTGGCAGGGCGTTGGAGATCTTGTCGGCCATGTAGGTGCCGACTAAGACGCTGCCATAGACGGTGACGAACAGCATCACCATCTGCACGCCGAAGCGGATGCGACCCAGGGTGGGGAAAAGCTTTTCAAGCATGGTGCGTTTCTCCGTGATTGGCAGGGCGGCGACGCAGCAGCGGGGTGGCGGCCAGCATGCCGATCAGGCCGAAGGCCGCCCCCCAGCCGAGGCTGCGGTTACGGTCGGAAGCTTCGCCGTAGCTCAGGTTGAAGGCGGTCAGATAGCGGCGGCCATCGGCTTCCTTGACGGTCGACAGCACGAAAGGCGCGCGGCGCAGGCCGTGATCTTCATGCGCGCCATCCCGTTTTCCCGCCGGCCTGAAATCGCGCGGGAACTGCACCGTGGCAACGCCTGCTGTGTTGGTGAATACCGTCGAGCGGGTGCCAAAGGCGGTCTCGAGCAGAAGCGGCTGGTTCGCCAGCGGCTGACCGTTGAAGCGCACGAGGAAGCGCCATTGCTCGCTTTCGCGATAGCTCGCATGTTCGCGGGGCAGCGGGTCGGGGACGATCTCCAACTCGTGTTTGGTTTCCTGCAACAGTACTTTCGGCGAAGCGCCGGGATTGCCGAAATACCAGGCCGTCGAAGCGACGCGCACCTCGTTCGGCGTTTCCTCGCGCGCGATTACCCAGTGGTAGTTGCCGATCTTTGGCGTGACCGCTTCGATCTTCGCCCCCTCGGGGCCGAGCGGGTAGTCGACCTTGCGCCGCTCGGGTGGCCCTTCCGGCGCATACACCGTGACACTCGTCGCGGCGATCCCCTGAGGGCGCAACACGGCGGTGTTGCGCTCGCCACGCGCCATGCGGCCGGGCAGCAGCAGCGGCTGCTGCGTCCAGGGTTGGGCCGTGGCGCGCAGGGTGGGCGCGGGGGCGGTATTGCCAGCCGCTGTCGATTCGGCCGCGTGGTCGTGTTGCCCCAGGACGGGCATGGCCAGAAAGGAGAAAAGCAAAGCAATGGGTAGGTTCATGATCGCCTCAGAGCTTGTGAAAAAAATTCGTCGCGAGCACCGCCCGACCCCAAGATGGCAAGCGCAGCAGAATTTTTCACAAGCTCTCATCGGAAGTCGTAGCGATAGGTGAGCATCACCGTCCGCGGCGCTGCGGCCATGTAGGTCACTTTGCCAGTGGTGTCTTTTTTCACTTCCATCGCGTAATGCTTGTCGAACAGGTTGTCGACATTGAGCGTCACGCTATGGCCTTGCCGCTCATAGCCCACCGAGAGATTGGTCACCCATTCCCAACCCGGGTATTTCTCGGTGTTGGCGTTGTCGAGCCAGTATTCGCCCCAAGTATTGGAAGAGAGTCGTGCCTTCCAGCCGCTCGGCGATTTCCAGCCGACGAACAGGCCGTATTGCTCGCGCGGGATGAACGGCAAGGTCTTGCCGGAACGATCCATGTTGACGGTCGTACTGCCAACGCGTACCGGCTCGCTGAAAGAGAGATATTGGTAGTCGGTCAGTCCCAGATAGCCGCCGAGCTCCCAGCCTTCGGCGACGGTGAGGCTGCCCGAGAACTCGAAGCCCTTGCGCCGCGTCTTGCCGGCGTTGACGTATTGGTTCACGCCGCCGTTGCTGACCGTCACGATCTCCCTGCTGACGTCATTGACATAGACGCTGGTATCGAACTGCCAGCTCCTGCCGCGACCTTTGAGACCGATCTCCTTGTTGCGTGACAAGGGTGCGTCGAGTGACGGATTGCTGGAGAACTCGCTTTGCGAGGGCACCTGTCCGGCCTGCGCCAGCATGCCGAAGAGATGCAGGCCGTCGACAAGCTCATAACTCACCGCGAGCTTCGGCGCCGGCAGATCGTAAGTCTTTTCCGTATGGGTCCGGCCGGCGCCGGCAACGTATCGTCCCGTTGCCCAGTCGTATTGCCAGAATTGCTGGTTGTCGTCGGTGAACTTGACTTTGTCGTAACGCAAGCCGACATCGACGATCCAGCGCTTGCCCGGCCGCCACGATTCCTGCAGATAGATGCCGGTGAGCAGGGCGGTCGCATCGTCGATTTCCGCCAGCCGCCCTTTGGCATCCGAACAGGTGGCGAGGATGCGGCCGGTGGCCGTGGCCGAATCGCGGCACTGGCCGCCGCTCGTCGTCGTGATCACTCGGGCGTACTGATATTTGCGGGAATCGGGCGTGCGTTCCTGGCGCACGGTGAGGCCACCGACCAGCGTGCCCTGGCTGTGCCGCCAATGCGCCTCGAGATCGGCGCCGAGGTTGCTGACCCATTGTTCGGTCTCATTGATGATGCCGGTCACCGGGTGATAGTGATACCAGGTGTTGTAGTAGAGCCGCGGTTTGAAGACGAAGTCGCCGACTTCCTTTTCCAGCTTGGTGTTGAAGAACCAGACCTTCGAGTAACGCCCCGAATGCTTCCAGGCTTCCGAAGTCGTGGTCTGCTTGCCGGTGGCAAGAAAATTCTGGAACAGCGTGGCGTCCATCGCGCCGGGCAGCTGGGCATTGGCCTCGGCATAGGAAAGCTCACTCTCCCAGGTGGCGTCATTGGCGAGGAGCATGCCGTGCTTCAATGACAGCTGGGTGGTGTCGAACTGGTTCCAGGCACGCCAGCTGTTGTCCATCGCCCGGTAGGTGCCGGTGAAGGCGAGCGCCTGATCACCGAAATTCTTGCCATAACGCAGGTGGAAATTTTTCGTGTCGTCGTTGCCGAAGCCGATCTTCAGGTTGTTCGCGCGCTCGTCGAACACCGAGCGCGAAAAGATCTGGATCGCCCCACCGGCAGCGCCCGCGGCGAACAGGTTGCCCGGTCCTTTGGCGACCTCGACGCGCTCGATGTCCTGGGTATCGACGAAGTCCAGCCGCGTGAAGCTGTCCGGGTCGGATAACGGGACCCCGTCGCGCAACACCTGGATCTCGCGGATGCCGTAGGGCGCCTTGAGACCGGCCCCCCGGATGATCAATCGCGCATCGAAACCGCCGTTCTTGCTATCGACGAAGACGCCGGGCATTTCCTGCAGCGCCTCCTTCATGTTGAACATTTTCTTTTCCTGCAGCGTCTCCTTGCCGACGACGCTGATCGCATGCGGCACTTCACCGGTGGGACGAGCCTCGCGCGTCGCGGTCACCGAGATTTCATCGAGCTTCTGCTCGCCATCCCCCGCCCATGCGGGCACGGCGGCGAGCGAAAGCACCGTGACGATGCCGAGGTGGCCGCGGCGGATACACGTGCTTTTGGACTGGCTTGCTTGCTGTTTCTTGCGGGTCATGTGTCGCCTCCCTTTGCGATCTTTTCGAAAGGGCGCAAGCCTATGGCTTAAGGCAGAGAGCGGGAAGTGACAAAGTGTCGCAGTGGCCGGACTTTTTGCCGGTCTGTTTGATTTCGATCAAGCCATGCTCGTGCGCTGGCTCACGCCACGAGCCGCCACATGACGAGGAAATAGCGCAGCCCTTGCCAGAAGGTCGAGACGCCCAGCGCGATCACGGTGAGCGCCGCGCCTTTGAGGAGCCAGCCGCGCAAGCGGGGGCCCAGTTTGCCGAAGAGCAGTGAGGCCGAGAACATCGCCGGCAGCGTGCCCAGCCCGAAGGCGAACATCACCAGCATGCCCTCCGGCGGGCTTGGCGCGGTGGTGGCCTGCACGGCCATCGCCAGCGTCATCGAACAGGGCATCAGCCCATTCAATGCGCCGCCGATTGCGCTGCCGATGATGGGCCCTTTCTGCGTTGCGCCGACGAACTGTTTTCGCACCCAGGCGAGCGGCGCGAAGCCATAGGCGTTGCGGATCGGTGAGAGGCCCAAAAGATCAAAGCCGAGCACGATGACGATGGCGCCGGCGATGATTTGCAGCACGCCCTGCGCCAAACCGATGCGGCCGGTGGAGACGAGCACGCTACCCAGCAACGCGGCCAGCCAGCCGACTGCGGCATAGACCGTGATGCGTGCGACGTGGTAGCTCGCGACGGCGCGCAAGGGTGCCGTCTTGCCAGCGCCGACTTTGATGAAGAAGGCCGAAACCAGCCCGCCACACATGCCGAGGCAGTGGCCGCTGCCCAGTAGGCCCACCGTGAAGGCGGCGCCGTAGGAGATGTCCATCGCGAACGCCGGTTATTGCCGCTGCAGACGCAGCGAGTTGGTGACCACCGAGACCGAGCTCATCGCCATCGCGGCGGCGGCGATCATCGGGTTCAGGCGCCCGGCCGCCGCGACGGGGATGGCGACGACGTTGTAACCGAGCGCCCAGAAGAGATTCTGGCGCACGATCGCCATCGTGCGGCGCGAGAGCTCGATGGCGGCGGCGACCCGCGCGATGTCGCCGCCCAGGATCGTCACGTCGGCGGCCTCCACCGCGATGTCGGCGCCGCCGCCGACGGCGAAACCCACTGCCGCGGCGGCAAGGGAGGGGGCGTCGTTGATGCCATCGCCGATCATGCCGACTTTTCTGCCTTCCGCCTTCAGCCGCTCGATCAGCGCGAGCTTGTCGGCTGGCGTGGCGCGTGCGACGACGTCGGTGATGCCGACTTCCTGCGCGACGTGTCGCGCAGCGGCCTCGACATCGCCGGTCGCCATGATCGTTTTTAGGCCGAGCCGGTGCAGCAGGGCGATGGCCTCCTTCGCTCCTGCGCGCGGCGCGTCGGCGATCGCGAACAGCGCCACACAGCGCTCGTCGAGCGCGACGAACACCGGCGTCTTGCCCTGGGCGGCGAAGCCTTCGGCTTGCGCGGCAAAGCCCGTGCAGTCGATGCCGGCGGAGGCAAGATACGCGGCGTTGCCGATGCGAACGATGCCGAATTCGCTGTTCGCCTGGACGCCCAGCCCCGGGGTGGCGGCGAAGTCGAAAGTCGGCGCTGGCGGGACGGCACGCGCGTTGCAGTAGGTGACGATGGCGCGGGCGAGGAAGTGTTCGGAATGCCGCTCGACGCCGGCGACGAGTGCGAGCAGCTGCATTTCATCCAGGCCGGCGGCCGACAGGAAATCGGTCACGACGGGCTGGCCGGCGGTGATCGTGCCGGTCTTGTCGAACACCAGCGTGTCGAGCGTCGCGGCGGTCTCCAGCGCTTCGCCGTTGCGGATATAGACGCCGCGGCGCGCCGCCTCACCCATGCCGACCATGATCGCGGTCGGGGTGGCGAGTCCCAGCGCGCAGGGGCAGGCGATCAGGAGCACCGCGACGGCATGCGAGAGCGCCCTGGCGAGCGGATGGCCGGCGGCGAGCCAGCCGATCAGCGTGGCTGCAGCGACGACGCCGACGGCAGGCACGAAGCGCGCCGAGATGCGATCGGCGAGCTTTTGCACCGGCAGCTTCGAGCCTTGCGCATGATCGACGAGCTTGACGATGCCGGCGAGCACCGTGTCGGCGCCGGTCGCCGTGACGCGCAGCGTGAAGCTGCCGTTGCCATTCACGGTGCCGCCGATGACATGATCGCCGGCGCGCTTCGTCACCGGCAGCGATTCGCCGGTGACGAGCGATTCGTCGACGCTGCCCGTGCCTGCGAGGACGATGCCATCGAGCGGCACCTTGTCGCCGGGCCGCACGCGCAGCACGTCGCCGACGTTCACTTCATCGATGCTCACCGTCACGTCGCCGCCGTCGGTGACGCGAATCGCCGTGTCGGGTTGCAGTTCGATGAGCTTTCTGATCGCTTCGGAGGCCTTGCCCTTGGCGCGCTCCTCCATGTAACGGCCGCCGAGCACGAAGCTGACGATCGCCGCGGCCGATTCGAAATAGACATGGTGCTCCATGCGGAAGACACCCGGCAGGCTGTAGAGATAGGCCGCTCCCGCGCCCAGCGCGATCAGCGTGTCCATGTTCGCCTCGCGCTGTTGGGCGAGCGCCCAGGCTTTCTTGAAGATGTCGCCACCGGGCCCGACGAGCACATAGGTCGATAACAGCAATTCCATCACGCGCAGCCAAGCCGAGCGGTGCATCAGCATGCCGGAAATCATCACCGGCGTGGTGGCGAGCGCGGCGTAAACGAGCTTGCGTTTGGCCGTGGCGAGGCGCGCTTTCTCGCGCTCGATGACGAGCCGCCGTTGCGCCAGCGTATCCATCGGCCGCGCGGCATAGCCGAGCTTCTTGACGGCGGCGAAGAGTTCGTCTTTCGTGATGCGGCCTTTCACCGTCACGGTCTCGGCCGCGTAGTTGACGGCGGCGGAGTCGATGCGCGGGTCGCGCTTCAGGGAAAGTTCGATCAGCGCCGCGCAGGAGGCGCAGGTCATGCCCTCCACGGCGGCGAGACATTCCTGAACGGGTTGGTTCGGATCGACGGCCAAACGCTCTGTTTTCGGCACGGCACGCGAGCGCGCCTGCGCCAGATTGCCGATCACCGCATCGACGAGCGCGACGAGGCGGGGTTCGGGTAACTGCGCCGCGTCGTATTGAATCGTCACCGAGCCGATTTGCGCCACCGCGCGCACCTCGCGAATCGCGGCGTGTTTCCTGAGCAGGATCTCGACCAGGTAGCAGCGTTCTTCGTTCTTGACGAGGGCCGGCGCGATGAGCCGCAGGCGCCAGGGCAGGCGATGGACGATGCGAAAGTGCTTCACGTCTTGCGGTAGCGCACCAGGAGGAAGACGAGATAGAACACCGTCAGCCAGGCATTGGCATATTTGACCGGGTCCTTGATCCAGTATTTCGTGATCAGGTCCCAATGCACCTTGATCAGATAAAAGGCGACGATGTCGTTGGTGAAGTTGGTGAGCGCCTTCTCGGTCGTCGCATTCTCGACGAGCGGACGGAAACGCGCTGGTGCGGCGGCGATCAAACGTTCACGCAGGTCGCCCAAGCGTTCGGCAAGCCCCGGCGCCGGTTCCGCAGCTGCCCCCTCAGCCGGCGCCGCCTCGGGCAGATCGGCGACGAGCATCTTGATGCGGCGGGCGAGGTCGGCATGGCTGAGACGGTGTGGATCGAAGCGGATCGCCAGCTTGCCCTCGACCGTCAGCCAGGTGACGCGCGCGATGCCGGGCAGCGTGGCAAGCCCGGCCTCGAGCGCAGCACCGACGGCGGCGCTGCGGCAGGAGGCCGGTAGCCGCAGCCGCAGATAGCCGGTGTCGCGGTGCAGGACTTCGATACTGCGGGCATCCATCGGGCTTACTCTTGGCTCGTGGCCGGCGCCGGGGTGGCGTCTGAAGCGGGCGCGGCGGGCGTGCCTTGCGGAGATTTCGTTTCGGCGATCAGGTCGTCGAGGTTTTCCTTCTGGTGGGCGATGAAGTCCTTGCCCATGCCGGTGAGCTTGGTCGCGGTCTCGATGATCTCCTTCTGATAGCGGAACAAGAGATAGCCCGCGGCGACGCCGGTGGCGAGGATCACCAGCGGGTTGCGCAGCAGGCCGCCGAGGAGTCCCTTGCCCGCCGCGTAACCGCCGGCCGCCAGCATCGCGCCGGTCGACATCGGGTGGGCCATCACTTGGCCGACGTTGCCCATCATGCTGCCCATCATCTGCGGCGCCTGACGCGCTGCTTCCATCATCGGGGTGTTCATGGTGATTTCCTTTCATCAATGGATCGGGATGAATCATTCTGCGCCGGGTTCGGTGCTTCGGCAATGTCGTGGATCATCATCCAGATGCCGCGGCAGCCCTCACAGCAGAAATGCAGCGTCTTTTCCGGCGTGACGAGTTCGAAGGGCTTGGTGCCGCAGTCGAGCGCACACAGATCGCAGGCGATCATCGCAGCAAGGCCTCGATATGGCGCACGAATAGCGCCTCGTCGGCTTCGCCGACGATCTTGCCGCGCACGACGCCTTTCGCATCGACGAAGAAGGTTGTCGGCAGGCCCACCACGCCATAGGACTTGGCGATCTTCGCCTGCTCATCCATCAGCGACGGATAGCCGACATCGAGCTTGGCCATGAAGTCGACGACGGTCTTGCGGCTTTGGCCGACATTGATCGCGATCACCGCGAGACGCTGGTCGCGATAGCGGGCGGCGATGGTATCGAGCAGCTTCATCTCCGGCGCGCAATAGCGGCACCAGTCGGCCCAGAAGCGGATCACCACCGGCTGGCCGGTCCAGGCGGCGGGAAAGTGCGCCGCCATGCCATCCATGCGCACGGCCTGGAAGGTTGGCGCCAGATCGCCGACGTTGACGTTCTTCGGCGGCTCGCCGCCACCGCAGGCGGCGAGCAGCAAAACCAACAAAAGAGAGGTCAGGGTCTTCATCCGAGCAGCACCAGGTTGGAGCGCCAGATCATGAAACTGGCGACGAGCAGGAATAGCGCGTAGCCGAAGGCCGCGACGGTCGCCAGCCGCGCGGTCAAGTTGGGGATCACCTGGGCGAGGCTCGGCCGGCGCGAGAAGAAGCGCAAGCTCCCGGCGCCCATGCCGGCGGCCGTGGCGGCGAACAGCGGGATGTAGAGCCAGTAGCCCTGGTAGTCGTATTCTGGCTTGAGCAGGCAGAACGGGCAATGATGGTGCGGATGCTCATAGACATAGAGCGAAACGAAGGCGAGGATGCCGCTGATGCTGGCGAGGAAGGCGCCCAGCGCCGCCAGTCCCGTCAGAAAGCCGCTCAAATCGTCGCGCCGCTGCCGGTGCCACAACGAAACCGCGATGGCGATGATCAGCGAACCATAAAACAGCAGCATCGCCGGCTTAGGAGCCAGCGCGCTCACTTCGCTGGCGATGTTGCTCGAGCCCTCCGAGAACATGCTGCCGCAGCACGAGGTGATCACGTCGGCCTTGAGACCAGCGAAGTAACGCCATTGCAGCCACAGGCTCAAGGCAAAGAGCGGCAGAGCGGCGAGCAGGAAGGCGTACTTGAGTTTCACCAGCGGGTAATCGCGCGCATGGCTGTCGGCATGGTTGATCGTGAGCCACAGGCTGGCGAGGAAGAACAACGAAAGCTGGGCATAGAGCGCAGGAAAGCCGTAATCATTGACGTTGAGCGCCCCCACCGCGCACATCGCGCCGACGAACATCACGGAGAGCTTGTCGGCATTGAAGACGAACAGCAGCGCGGCGGCGATCTGCATCACGCAGACGAAGGCGACCAGCGTCGAAAACAGATAGGTGAGCCGTTCGAGCTTGAGTTGCCTTTCGCTGCCGCTCGAAATGTCCCAATGGCGGATCACCTGCACCGCGAACGGTGATGCGGCAAGCAGCATCAGCAGGCTCAGGCTTGCGGCGAGCAGCAGGGCGATGATGGCGGGCTGGAAGATCATGGGGTAGAAACTCGGCGCTGGCGAAACGGCTTCAGGGCTTGTGAAAAATTCTGCTGCGCGGCCTGCTGGCTGCGTTGCGCGGTGCTCGCTCCCTCGCCTAACTCCATGTTATGTCTCGGTCGCTGCGCTCCGTGCGCCTTGCCATCAGCCCGCTCGCGACGAATTTTTTCACAAGCTCTGACCACTTGACTTTCAACACGGTTACTCAGTGCGCGTCGACGATGCGGCCGTCGCGCAGGGTGACGACCCGATCGACCACGCTCGATTCCACCACCAGCGGGTCATGGCTGGTGAGGATGATCGTGCGGCCCTGGCCGGCCAGTTTTTCGAGGATGCCGAGGAATTCTTTCGACAGCTTCGTGTCGAGGTTCGCGGTCGGCTCGTCGGCGATCAGGATCTCCGGGTCGTTGATCAAGGCGCGGCAGATCGCGACGCGCTGCTGCTCACCCCCGGAGAGCCATTCCACTCTCGCATCGCGGCGGTGACCGAGCGCGACGTCGGCCAATAGCGACTCGGCCTTTTCCAGCAATTCCTTGCGCGGCTGGCCGAGCGGGTAGGCGGGCAGGATGACGTTTTCGATCGCCGACAAGCCGCGGATCAGGTTGAACTGCTGGAAGATGAAGCCGAAGGTCTTGCGGCGGATCTCGGTCAGGAAGCGCTCGGGCAGGCCGGAAATGTCTTCGCCCTTGAGTTTCACCCGCCCTTCGGTGGGACGCGCGAGGCAACCGAGGATGGTGAGCAGCGTCGTCTTGCCGGAACCCGACGGCCCTTTGAGCGCGGTGACCTTTTTTGCCGGAATCGTCAGGTCGATGCCGGAAAGCGCCCAATATTCGTTGTGCTGGCCTTGGTTGAAGGCCTTGCGGATGCCGGTAAGTTCGATCATGAAATCAAGTATCCGAGCGTAGCGAGCACAAAGTCTTCCCTCCTGCGAAGGAGGGGCTGGGGGAGGTCGGGCTCATGCTCTCATCACTGTAATCCGAGCGTAGCGAGCACAAAGTCTCCCCTCCTGCGAAGGAGGGGCTGGGGGAGGTCGGGTTCATGTCCTCATCACCGTATCTGGATCGGTGGTGGCCGCGCGCCAGATCGGCACCAGCACCGCCGCGGTATAGGGCACGACGGTGAAGAAGAACAGCGTGGCGATCTGCAAACCGTCGATGTGCGGCGGCAAGCGGAACTGCGGATAGAGCACCGCCCAGCCCTTCAGCACCGGCGCGAACAGGCTGGCGCCGAAGTAAAAGACGTGCGCGTAGGCGGCGATGTAGCCGGCGAGGAAGGCGGTGAGCGAAATGAGCAGTCCCTCCCAGAACTTCATCTTGATCACATCGCCGGTCTCCCAGCCGATCGCCTTGAGGATGCCGATCTCGCGGCGTTCTTCGGCGGAGAGCCCCGCGGCCTTTTCCCAGGCGAAGATGCCGAAGGCGAGGATCGCTGCGGCAAGCAGCGCGAGCATCAGCCCTTCGCGCCAGTCGAAGATCGAGGCATAGGTGCGCAGCACCTCGTCGCGCAGGATCGGCCGGCTGTCGGGCAGGGTCGTCAGGAGCTTGATCGCGACGTTCCTGACCTCCTGCGGATTGGCGACCGACAACACGATGTCGTTGTAATGGCCGGCGGGGATCTTGAAGAAGGCGCGGAAATCCTCCTCGTTCATCAGCACCAGATCGGCGCTCACCAGCTCGGAAGTCTCGGGCAGCACATCGCCGACGATGAAGGTGTGCAACTCACCGGTATAGGCACGGAACGAGATGCCGTTGCCGGCCGCCAGCCCCCGCGAGCGCTCCAGCGCCGGGCCGACGACGATCTCGCCGCGCTCGATCTTCATGCCGCTTCCTGCCGGGGGCACCATGAAGGTGTAGTTGGCCTTCACCACGCTGTCGTAGTAGTAGCCCCACAGCCGGCCTTCCATCTTCTGCACGCCGCGGATGCGGCCGATCTTTTCCAGATAGCCGGGCGGGATCAGATCATGGCGGCCGGCGATCAGCCGTTGCAGCACGATCTCCGGGCTGCCGGCGAGCACCTTCTGCGCCTCGGTGCGCAGCGCATGGGTGTAGAGCGCCACCGAGGCGAGCACGAAGACGAGCAGCGTGTAGATGAACAGCAGCCCAAGATTCTTCGCCTTGCGCCTGGATAGCGAAGCGAGCGTGAAGTCAATCAGATGGCGTTGTTTTTCGATCCAGGGATTCATAGGCGGCGAGGATACCGGCCGGCGGCGGGATCAGCGAGCCGCTGGGGAAGTGTTCGAAGGCGACCGGATGATCCTGGAAGGCCGACTGCAGATCGGCCTGGGTCGGATGGCGCGTATAGCGCGCCTCGGTAAACAGTACCGGGTCGGTCAGGCCCAAGCGCTCGACCAGCGCGGCGGTCGCGACGCGGGTTTTCTCGTCTGCGGTGCGCAGGCGTGCGGCATCGGCGAAAGTGAGTACGAATGCGCCGAGCAGGGCGGTGATGACAGATAGGGCGATATGGGCAGGACGCATCGGCGACAGAGAAGGAAACGGGCGGCGGAAAGCCAGGCGAACGCTGGGCGCCGCACCGCCGCCGATTATCGCAGAACAGCGAGAACGGGCGTCAGAGAGCTTGTGAAAAAAATTCGTCGCGAGCGGGCTGATGGCAAGGCGCCCGGAGCGCAGCGACCGAGACATAACATGGAGTTAGGCGAGGGAGCGAGCACCGCGCAACGCAGCCAGCAGGCCGCGCAGCAGAATTTTTCACAAGCTCAGAGATGATTGGCCGCGCGCATCAGCGCCCCGCGCAGGGCGATCGTCAGGCTCGATCCCAGACCGATCCGCTGCGCGACCGCCGGCAAGAGGATCAGCGAGGCAAGGGCGAAGCCGGCGCCCAGCAGCAACGAGGCCATTTCGGGTTGGTCGGCGGATTTCTGCTGAGGTGCGTTGCTCATGGCGAGATTCCTCGAAAAAGCTTTACGAGAAATCTACGCCCTTGCCGTCGGCAGGGGAATGCGACCGATTGTCGCACCCTTGGGGATCGTTGCGAAGGGGGATTCCGCCCGCCGGTTGCCGGAAAAGGGCTTTTCGTCTTTAATGACGGGTTGGCACACACGCAGACAGGCACCGTGCAGGTATACGCCCTCGGCATCAACCATCATACCGCCCCGCTCGACATCCGCGAGCAGGTGGCGTTTGCGCCGACACGCCTGACGCAGGCGCTGCACGATCTGTTGCGCGGCCGCCCGGTGCGCGAGGCGGCGATTTTGTCCACCTGCAACCGTACCGAGCTGTATTGCGCGACGGACGCGCCGGAAGCCGCGATCGACTGGCTGGCCGAATACCACGCGCTGCCGCCGCGGCGCATCGAGCCCTATCTGTACCGTCATCCGCAGCGCGAGGCGGTGCGTCACATGTTCCGGGTGGCTTCGGGGCTGGATTCGATGGTGCTCGGCGAGCCGCAGATCCTCGGCCAGATGAAACAGGCGGCGCGGGTGGCCGAACAGGCGGGCACCCTCGGCACTCTGCTCAACAAGCTGTTCCAGCGCACTTTCGCGGTGGCCAAGGAGGTGCGTTCGACGACGGCGATCGGCGCCAACATCGTTTCGATGGCCGCTGCCGCGGTGCATCTGTCCGAGCGCATCTTCGAGCGCCTCAGTGAACAGCGCGTACTGTTCGTCGGCGCCGGCGAGATGATCGAGCTATGCGCGGCCCACTTCGCCGGCGCGCGCCCCAAGCGTCTGACGATCGCCAACCGCACGCCGGAGCGCGCCCGGGCGATCGCCGAGCGCTTCGAAGGCGACGTGATGCGCCTCGACGAATTGAGCGAACGGCTTCCCGAATACGACATCGTCGTCTCCTGCACCGCGAGCACGCTGCCGATCATCGGTCTGGGCATGGTCGAACGCGCGGTCAAGGCGCGGCGTCACCGACCGATGGTGATGGTCGATCTGGCCGTGCCGCGCGACATCGAGGCCGAGGTTGCCCGGCTCGACGACGTCTTCCTTTATACCCTCGACGATCTCGCCGAGATCGTCGAATCCGGTCAGGAATCGCGTCAGGCCGCGATCGTCGAGGCCGAGCAAATCATCACCCGGCGCGTCGACGATTTCCTGCACTGGCTGGAAGCGCGCGAGACGGTGCCATTGATCCGCGCGCTGCGCGATACCGGTGAACGCATGCGGCGTCACGAGCTCGAACATGCCCTGAAACGCCTGCAGCGCGGCGATGACCCGGCCCAGGTGCTCGAGGCGATGTCCAAGGGGCTGACCAACAAGCTGCTCCATCCGCCGACCGAGGCGCTCAATCTCGCCGAGGGTGCGGAGCGCGGCGAGGTCGCGCAGCTGATCTCGCGCATCTGGCGTCTGCACCCCGAGCAGTAGCGCCATGAAAGCCAACCTACGCCAGCGCCTCGAGCGGCTGGCCGAACGTCTTGCGGAACTCGATGGGCTCCTCGGCCAGGAAGAGGCGACGCGTGACATGGAAGCCTACCGGCGCCTGCAATGCGAACGGGCCGAAATCGCCGAGATCGTGGAGCTGTTCGCCGCATGGCGGCGTGCCGAGGCCGATCTGGAGACGGCGCGGGCGATGCAAAACGATCCGGAACTGCGCGAGTTCGCCCAGACCGAGGCGGAAGCCGCCGCAGCGGAACGCGCACGGTTGGAAGACGAGCTGCAACGCGCGCTGCTGCCGCGCGACCCGGATGACGACAAGAATGTCTTCCTGGAAATCCGCGCCGGCACCGGCGGCGAGGAGTCGGCGCTGTTCGCCGCCGACTTGTTCCGCATGTATGCCCGCTATGCCGAGCGGCAGGGTTGGCGCGTCGAGGTGGTGTCGAAAAACGAATCCGACCTCGGCGGCTATCGCGAGATCATCGCGCGCGTCGTCGGTAGCGGCGTGTATGCCAGGCTCAAGTACGAATCGGGCGGCCATCGCGTGCAGCGCGTGCCGGCGACCGAAGCGCAGGGGCGCATCCACACTTCGGCATGCACCGTCGCCGTGCTGCCGGAGGCGGATGCCGTCGGCGAGGTCGAGATCAATCCGACCGAGCTGCGCATCGATACCTTCCGTGCTTCCGGCGCTGGCGGGCAGCACATCAACAAGACCGACTCGGCGGTGCGCATCACCCATCTGCCGACGGGGCTGGTCGTCGAATGCCAGGACGATCGCTCGCAGCACCGCAACAAGGCGCAGGCGCTGGCCGTGCTCGCCGCGCGTCTCAAGGACATGCGGCAGCGCGAGCAACAGCAGCGGATCGCCAGCACCCGCAAGTCGCTGGTGGGCAGCGGCGATCGCTCCGAGCGCATCCGCACCTACAACTTCCCGCAGGGGCGGGTGACGGATCATCGCATCAACCTGACGCTCTACAAGATCGACGCGATCATGGATGGCGAGCTCGACGAGCTGATCGGCGCGCTGACGGCGGCGCATCAGGCCGAGCAGCTCGCGGCGCTGGCCGGCGGCACATGACGACGATCGCCGCCGCGCTCGCCGCGGCGCGTAATGTCCTGCCCGCTGCTGATGCGCGGCTGCTGCTCGCTCACGTGCTCGGCCGCAATACGGCCTGGCTCGAAGCCCATCGCGAAGAAGTGCTCGACCCGGCGACGGCCGCGCGATTCGCGGCGCTGGTGCAACGGCGCGGGGCCGGCGAGCCGGTCGCTTACCTCGTCGGCCGGCGCGAGTTCTATGGCCGCGACTTCGCCGTCACGCCCGAGGTGCTGATCCCGCGGCCGGAGACCGAATTGCTGGTCGAGCTCGCCTTGGAAAAGCTGGGTGACAAAGTCGGCTCTGGTGGGACGGCACGCCTCCTCGATCTGGGCACCGGCAGCGGCTGTCTGGCGATCACGCTGGCGCTGGAACTACCAGGGATGCAAGTGACGGCGGTCGATGTCTCGCCGGCGGCGCTGACCATTGCGCGCAGGAACGCTGCGCGGCTCGGCGCGGAAGTCGCATTTTTCGAAAGCGACTGGTTCGCCGCGCTGCCGCCGCAAAGCTTCGAGCTGATCGTCGCCAATCCGCCCTATGTCGCGGCCGACGACCCGCATCTGGCGCAGGGCGACCTGCGTTTCGAACCCGCAGCGGCGCTGACGGATCATGCCGACGGCCTGACGGCGATCCGCCGCATCGTCGCTGAGGCACCGCGCTGGCTTGCCGAGGGTGGCTGGCTGTTTTTCGAGCATGGCTGGGATCAGGGCGATGCCGCGCGGGAGCTGTTATCTGCGGCCGGTTTCGAAGCCATCGAGCAGCGGCGCGATCTCGCCGGCATCGTGCGCGCGAGCGGCGGCCGCAAGCCGGCAGCGGCTCCCCTTGTGCCGGGAATGAATAACCAATAAAATCACGCTCTTTTCCATAGCCGGATTTTTTCGAGGAACCTCCATGGTCGTGATTCGTCTTGCCCGCAGCGGCGCCAAGAAGCGCCCGTTCTACAACATGGTCGTCACCGATTCGCGCAACCGCCGCGACGGCCGTTTCGTCGAGCGTATCGGTTACTACAACCCCAAGGCCGCCGAAAACGAGAAGGCGCTGTCGATCGATACCGAACGCCTGGCCTACTGGCAGGGCAAAGGCGCCCAGCTCTCGCCCACCGCCGCACGTCTCGTCAAGCAATCCGCCGCCGCGCAGGCTGCGTAATCACCGCGGAAAAAATGATCGTTCTGGGGCGGATCACTGCCCCATACGGGGTGAAAGGCTGGCTGCGGCTGCACCCCTTCGGTGATGACCCCGGGCGCTGGCGCGAAATGCCGCGCTGGTGGCTGGGCAAGGATGAGACGGCGTTTTCCGGTTGGCGCGCCTTCGCCGTGCAGGACATGCGCATTCATGGCAAGGGCTGGCTGGTCAAACTGGCAGGTATCGACGACCGCACCGCGGCCGAGCAGCTGGTTGGACAATTCTTCGGCGCGCCCCGCGAGGCGCTGCCGGCGACGGAGGAAGACGAGTTTTACTGGGCCGATCTGGTCGGCCTGCAGGTGGTGAATGAGCGGCAGGAAACGCTCGGACGCGTGAAGACGTTGATCGAGTCCGGCGCCCATGCCGTGCTGGTGGTGACGGAAGGCGAAGGCGAAACGGCGCGTGAGCGTCTGTTGCCCTTCGTCGGTCAGGTGGTGAAGACCGTGGATGTGCCGGCCGGCATGATCCATGTTGCCTGGGAACGGGACTGGTAAGCGGGGGGTGTGCGAGTGCTGCGCTTCGATGTCGTGACGCTGTTCCCGGAGATGTTCGCGGCGGTGACGGAGTCCGGCATCACGCGGCGGGCGTTGGAGCGCGGCTTGTGGCAGATCATGTGCTGGAATCCGCGTCAGTGGGCCGGCAATGCCTATGGCTCGGTCGATGACCGACCCTTCGGCGGCGGTCCCGGCATGGTGATGCGCGCCGAGCCGCTGGAGAAGGCGATCGGCGCCGCCAAGGCCGCGCGTGGCGGTGAGGGCAGGGTGATCTATCTCTCGCCGCAGGGGCAGCCGCTGACGCATGACCGGGTGAAGCGCCTGGCGGCGAGCGACGGCGCGATCCTGCTCTGCGGCCGCTATGAAGGGATCGACGAGCGCGTCATCGCGCGCTGCGTCGATGAGGAAGTGTCGCTGGGTGACTTCGTGTTGTCCGGCGGCGAGATCGCCGCGCTGGCGCTGATCGATGCGACGGTGCGGCAGCTGCCGGGCGCCTTGAACGACGAGGCTTCGGCGGTAGAGGATTCTTTCGTGGACGGGTTGTTGGATTGCCCGCACTACACACGGCCGGAGGTGTATGAAGGCATGCCGGTGCCGGAGGTGTTGCTCTCCGGTCACCACGAGAACATCCGCCGCTGGCGACTGAAGCAGTCGCTGGCGCGGACCCGGGAGCGCCGCCCGGAGTTGTTTGCCAAATGGCTGGCGCAAAAAGCTGCTCGCGGTTTGAGCGAGGAAGAAGCGCAACTGCTGCGGGAGATCGAAGCCGAATCGAACGCAGCAGCTCTGCGGTCGTCATAAATCATATTTGACAAGGAAAACGCGACATGAACCTGATTCAGCAACTGGAAAAAGAGGAAATCGAACGCCTCGGCAAAACCATCCCCGAGTTTGCCCCGGGTGACACGGTGGTGGTGAACGTGAATGTGGTGGAAGGCGAAAGAAAGCGCGTCCAGGCCTATGAAGGCGTGGTGATCGCCAAGCGCAACCGCGGCCTGAATTCCAGCTTCACCGTGCGCAAGATTTCTTCCGGCGAAGGCGTCGAACGTACCTTCCAGACCTATTCGCCGCTGATCGCGAGCATCGAGGTGAAGAGGAAGGGCGATGTGCGCCGCGCCAAGCTCTACTACTTGCGCGACCGTTCCGGCAAGTCGGCGCGGATCAAGGAGAAGCTCACCAAGAAGGGTGGCGAGTCCAAGGAATAAGACTCGCGACCGATGACAAAAAAGGACGCCAAGGCGTCCTTTTTTGTTGGCAACCGTTATTCGCGGCGGGTTTTATCGCGTTCGATCAGCGCGTAGGCCGAGTGGTTGTGGATGGACTCGAAATTTTCCGATTCGACCACGTAGGCGTCAATGCGCGGATCGGCATTGAGCAGGCCGGCGACGTCGCGCACGATGTCCTCGACGAACTTCGGATTGTCGTAGGCGCGCTCGGTGACGTATTTCTCGTCCGGGCGCTTCAAGAGACCGTAGAGCTCGCAAGAGGCTTGGCTCTCCGCCATCTGCACGAGTTCTTCGATCCAGACGAAGCTGTTGGTGGTGGCGGTGATCGTGATGTGCGAGCGTTGGTTGTGGGCGCCGCGCTCGGAAATCTTCTTCGAGCAGGGACACAGGCTGGTGGCCGGCACGACGACGCGCGTGGTCTGCCGATAGCCGTCGTTTTCGATGATCTCGCCGATGAAGGTGACGTCGTAATCGAGCAGGCTCTTCACCTTCGAGATCGGCGCTTCCTTGTTGATGAAGTAGGGAAAGCTCATCTCCAGATGGCCGGTCTTGGCTTCGAGCTTCTTCACCATCTCGCGCAGCATCGGTTCGTAATTCTCGACCGAGATTTCGCGCTCGTGGGCGTTGAGGATCTCGACGAAGCGCGACATGTGCGTGCCCTTGAAGTTGTGCGGCAGGCCGACGTACATGTTGAAGGTGGCGATCGTGTGCTGCACGCCGCCGCTCTTGTCGAGCACCTTGACGGGATGGCGGATCGATTTGATGCCCACCTTGTTGATCGGCAGCTGGCGGGCATCAAAGCTCGATTGGACGTCAGGAATGGCCATGGTGATGTCTTTCAGGTTCATGGGAATGTCTCCGTGGGGTTGGGGATGCGGCCGGCTCGCTGACCGTCCGTCGTTCTGGAACCCTATATAACATTCCCGACTAGATTTCTCAAGTAAGGGTGGAAAGAAAATGCCTGATGCGATCGATGATGCCTGCACCGCTCAGGCTCAGCTCGGCGAGCATCTGGCCTTGCTCGCCATGTTCGATGAATCGATCCGGCAGCCCGAGGCGCAGCAGGGGCTTGGTCTGCCCTGTATTTTCGAGCGCCCGGGCCACTTCTGCGCCGGCGCCGCCAATGATGGCATTTTCCTCGACGGTGACCAGCGCGTCATGGCTGTCGGCGAGTCGCCGCACCAGATCGGTATCGAGCGGCTTGACGAAGCGCATGTTGGCAACGGTCGCATCGAGCGCCTCGCCGGCTTCCAGCGCGGCCGCCACCAGGGTGCCGAAGGCGAGGATCGCCACCTGCTTGCCCTGGCGTCTGAGCTCACCCTTGCCGATGTCGATGGCGTCCAAAGTCGGCGCTGGCGGCACGGCAGGGCCGGTGCCGCGCGGATAGCGGACCGCCGCGGGGCCCGGATAGTGGTAGGCCGTGGTCAGCATGCGCCGGCATTCGGCCTCGTCGGCCGGCGCCATCACGACCATGTTGGGAATGCAGGTGAGATACGAGAGGTCGAAAGCCCCTTGGTGCGTCGCGCCATCGGCACCGACGATGCCGCCGCGGTCGATCGCAAAGGTGACGTCGAGATTCTGTAGCGCGACGTCGTGGATCAGTTGGTCGTAGGCACGCTGCAGGAAAGTCGAGTAGATCGCCACCACCGGTTTCATGCCGCCGCAGGCCAAGCCCGCAGCGAAGGTCACCGCGTGCTGTTCGGCGATGCCGACATCGTGGAATCGCCTCGGAAAGCACTCGGCAAAGCGCGTCATGCCAGAGCCTTCGCACATCGCCGGCGTGATGGCGACGAGACGGTCATCGGCGGTTGCCATGTCGCACAGCCAGTCGCCGAACACCTGCGTGAAGGTGAGTTTGCCGGCGCCCTTGGCGCTCTGGATGCCGTTGGCGGCATCGAACTTCGACACGCCATGGTAGAGCACCGGATCGGCTTCGGCGAGCTTGTAGCCTTGTCCCTTCTTGGTGATGATGTGCAGGAACTGCGGTCCCTTGAGCTCACGCAGGTTTTCCAGCGTCGGGATCAGCGATTCGAGATCGTGACCGTCGATCGGGCCGATGTAGTTGAAGCCGAACTCCTCGAACAGCGTGCCAGGCACGAACATGCCTTTGACGTGTTCTTCGGCGCGCCTGGCAAGTTCCAGCAACGGCGGGGCGACGGAGAGCACACGCTCGCCGGCCCGGCGCGCGGCGTTGAAGGTGCGGCCGGAAAACAGCCGCGCCAGATACTTGTTGAGCGCGCCGACCGGCGGCGAGATCGACATGTCGTTGTCGTTGAGGATGACGAGCAGGTTGGCGTCCGCCACGCCGGCGTTGTTGAGCGCTTCGAAGGCCTGGCCGGCCGACATCGCGCCGTCGCCGATGATGGCGACGACGTGTCTGTCTTCGCCGCGGTCGCGCGCGGCGATCGCCATCCCCAGCGCTGCCGAGATCGAGGTCGAGGAATGGCCGACGCCGAACGTGTCGTAAGGCGATTCCTCACGGCGCGGGAAACCGGAAATGCCATCCTTCATCCTCAAGCGCGCCATCGCCGCCCGACGGCCGGTGAGGATCTTGTGCGCGTAGGTCTGATGGCCGACGTCCCAGACCAGCAGATCGTGTGGTGTGTCGAACACCGCGTGCAGAGCGATCGTCAGCTCGACGGTGCCCAGATTCGACGACAGGTGGCCGCCGGTTTTCGAAACCGTCTCGAGCAGGAAAGCGCGCAGCTCGGCGGCGAGCTCGGGCAGCCGCTCGCGCGGCAGGGCGCGCAGCGCGGCCGGGTCGTCGATGGTTTCGAGCAGGGGATAAGCCGTCATCAGAAGCTGCGCTCGGCGATGAAGCGGGTGAGTTGAGCCAGACGCGCGGTGTCGAGCGGGCAGCCGGCCAGGGCGGCCTGCGCCTCTGCGCGCAACTGCGCGGCGAGCGCCTTGGCGCGCGGCAGACCCAGCATGCTGACATAGGTCGGCTTGTCCTGCGCGGCATCCTTGCCGGCGGTCTTGCCGAGCGTCACGGTGCTGCCTTCGGCGTCGAGGATGTCGTCGATCACCTGGAACAACAGGCCGGCGCGGTTGGCGAAGTGACCAAGCGCGGCGAGTGTGGCGTCATCCGCTTCACCGCAATGGGCGCCAAGCAGGACGGCGGCGCGGATCAAGGCGCCGGTCTTGCGGATGTGCATGAACTCGAGCTCTTCCAGCGCGAGCGTCGCGCCGACGGCGGCGAGATCGAGCGCCTGGCCGCCGGCCATGCCGCGCGAACCGGCCGCCTGGGCGAGCAGGGCGATCATCGCCAGTCGGCGCTGGCAGGACGGCACGGGCGATTCGGCCAGCACCTGGAAAGCCAGGGTTTGCAATGCATCGCCGACCAGCAGCGCGGTGGCCTCGTCGTATTCGACATGGCAGGTCGGGCGACCGCGCCGCAGCACGTCGTCGTCCATGCAGGGCAGGTCGTCATGCACCAGAGAATAGGCGTGGATCAGCTCGACCGCGCAGGCGGCGGCATCGAGCGCCTGCGCGTCGGCACCGAGCGCCTCGCCGGCGGCATGACACAGCAGCGGGCGCATGCGCTTGCCACCGCCGAGCACGCTGTAGCGCATCGCGGTGTGCAGCCGCGCGGGTGCGGTGGCCGCCGGTGGCAGCCAGTGGTCGAGGGCCGCCTCGGTGCGCCGCTGAATCTCCCCCATCCAGTGCAGGAAAGCGTCGTTCATGGTGCGTCGGCCTCCTTGGATGCGAGCGGCGTGAGCTCCTCGCCGCTGAGGATGCGGATTCGTTGCTCGGCGCAGGCCAGGGTTTCCTGACAGAACTTGAGCAGCGCCATGCCGCGCTCGTAGGCGGCGAGCGATTCTTCGAGCGGCAGATTGCCCGTTTCCAGCGTCTGGACGAGGCGTTCCAGTTCCTGCAGCGCGGCCTCGAAGGAGATGGGTGATTCGGTTGCGATCGATTTCATCATCGGGGGCAATTTCGCGAACCCCGCAAAATAGCCGATGCTGCCCCCCGAGGTCAAATGCACTATACTTTCCGACTCTTTTCTTGACCACGTCCCGGCACGGTAAGGTGCCGATTTGGCGCATTTTCCTGGAGGTTGATGGATATGTCCGACATCGCAACGCGGGCGCGGCTGGCCCCGGGGGTTTCCCAGTTTCCCGTCGAATGGTATTTCGACGAAAAACTCTTCGAACTGGAGAAAAAACTCCTCTTCGATGCCGGGCCAGGCTATGTCGGCCATGAACTGATGGTGCCGGAACTCTACGACTATCGCTCCACCGAATGGACCGACCACTCGCATCTGCTGACCCATCAGCCGGACGGTTTCTATTTGATGTCGAACGTCTGCCGTCATCGCCAGGCGATCATGCTGCAAGGTTCGGGCAAAGCCGACAAGACCATCGTCTGCCCGATCCACCGCTGGACCTACGACACGGAAGGCCAGCTGATCGGCGCACCGCATTTCCCCGCCAATCCTTGTCTCAATCTCGACAAGGTCAAGCTGGAGCGCTGGAACGGCCTGCTCTTCAAGGGGCCGCGTTCGGCGAATGCCGATCTCGCCGGCATGAAGGTGGCCGGCGAGTTCGATTTCACCGGCTACAAGCTCGACCACGTCGAGCTGCACCAGTGCAACTACAACTGGAAGACCTTCATCGAGGTCTATCTCGAGGACTACCACGTCGTGCCCTACCATCCGGGCCTGGGCAACTTCGTCACCTGCGACGACCTGACCTGGCAGTTCGCCGAGTGGTATTCGGTGCAGAAGGTCGGCATCACCTCGCTCGCCAAGCCCGGCTCCAAGACCTACGCGCAGTGGCACAAGGCGGTGCTCGACTACTACAACGGCGAGCTGCCCAAGCAGGGCGCGGTGTGGCTCACCTACTATCCGAACATCATGGTCGAGTGGTATCCGCACGTGCTCGTCGTTTCCACCCTGATCCCGCAGGACGTGCAGAAGACCCTCAACGTCGTCGAGTTCTACTATCCCGAGGACATCGCGCTGTTCGAGCCCGAGTTCATCAAGGCCGAGCAGGCCGCCTACATGGAAACCGCGATCGAGGACGACGACATCGGCGAGCGCATGGATCGTGGCCGTTATGCCTTGCTCAAGCAGGGCAAGAACGAGGTCGGGCCCTATCAATCGCCGATGGAGGATGGCATGCAGCACTTCCATGAGTTCTATCGCCGTCTGATGTCCGAGGCGCTGGCCGGAAAATGATTACCATCGACCACAACCCGCAGTATGTCAGCCTGGCCGTGATCGGCGAGTTCACCCTTGCGGACTTCACCGAGTTCGAGGAGTATCTGATCGCCAACGATTTGTTCGATGGCTCTCACAGCCTGCTCTTCGATCTCACCGAAATGGCGGGATTCACGGTCGATGTCGCGGTGGAGGAAATCAAATTCACGCGCCTGCATGGTGGCGATTTCAAGAAGATCGCCATCGTCACCGACAGCCAGTGGCTGGCGTGGAGCGCCTGGCTGGAAAAAGCTTTCATCGCGGCCGAACTGCGCGTCTTCGACGATGTGGCAGAGGCGCGCGCCTGGCTTGCCGAGGAAGCGTGATGGCGACGACCCTGGTCAGCGTCGACGAACTCGCCGCCCATCTGGACGATCCTCGCTGGGTGGTGTTCGACTGTCGCCATGACCTGGCGAACACCGAATATGGCGCGCAAGCCTGGGCGAAGGCGCACATTCCTGGCGCGTTGTTCCTGCATTGCGACCGCGACCTCTCCGGGCCGATGACCGGAAAGAACGGTCGCCATCCACTGCCGGCCATCGAGACCTTCGCGCGACGGATGGGGGAATGCGGCATCACGCCCGACACCCAGGTGGTGGCCTACGACAACGAGGCGAGCGCCTTTGCATCGCGCCTGTGGTGGCTGCTCAAATGGCTGGGCCACGACAAGGTGGCGGTGCTCGACGGGGGGCTACCCGGCTGGCGGCGCGCCAAGCTGCCGCTCGACACCACGGTGAAAACCGTGACGCCGGCGCAGTTCGTGCCACAGCCGCGTCCCGAGATGCTCGTCGATGCCGCCTATGTCGAACGCCATCTGCATCAGCCGGACATGCTGCTCATCGACGCGCGCAGTGAGGATCGCTACGCCGGCGAAAACGAGCGGCTCGATCCGGTGGCCGGCCACATTCCGGGCGCGCTCAACCGCTTCTACTACGACTGTCTCGACGACGCGGCGATCTACTTCAAGCCCGCCGATGAATTGCGGGCGGAATTCATCGACCTGATCGGCGATCGCGACCCGCGCAGCGTCGTGCATGTATGCGGCTCGGGGGTGACGGCTTGCGTCAATGTGCTCGGAATGGAGATCGCGGGACTGTCCGGCTCGAAGCTCTATCCGGGCTCGTGGAGCGAGTGGTGCGCCGATCCCGCGCGGCCCTATGTCACTGGGGATCAGCCCGGATAACGCGACAAGGCCCAGGCCACATGCTCGCGCACCAGCGCCGACGGATGCTCCGCTCGCGCGAGCAAAGCCGCTTTCGCTGCAGGGTCTGGTGCGGCATTGCCGAGTGCTATGGCGATGTTCCTCAGCCAGCGCTCGTAACCGATGCGCCGGATCGGCGAGCCCGCCAGCCGCTCGTTGAATTCACTCTCGCTCCAGGCGAATAGCTCTACCAATGTCGCTCGGTCCAGACCGTGGCGCGGCAGGAAATCGGCTTCGCGGGTCGTCGGTGCATGGCGGTTCCAGGGACAGACGAGCTGGCAGTCGTCGCAGCCATAGATGCGGTTGCCGAGCAGCGGACGCAGTTCCGCTGCAATGCTGCCGGCATGCTCGATGGTCAGGTAGGAAATGCAGCGGCGGGCGTCGAGCCGGTAGGGGCCGAGAAAGGCGCCGGTCGGACAGGCCGTGAGACAAGCAGTGCAGCGGCCGCAATGATCGGCGATCGGTCCATCCGGCGGCAGCGGTAGATCGACGAACAGCTCGCCGAGGAAAAACCACGAACCGCTGCGCGACAGGAGCAGCGTATGTTTGCCGCGCCAGCCGAGGCCGGCGTTTTTGGCAAGCTCCACTTCCATCACCGGCGCGGAATCGGTGAAGGCGCGATGGTTGATGGGGCCCGTTTCGGCCTCGATCCGCTCGGCGAGCCTTTGCAAGCGGCTGCGCACGACCTTGTGGTAGTCGCGGCCGAGCGCGTAACGCGAGATGACGGCCTGCGGCGCATCGCGGAAGTCGGCGCTGGCGGGAAATGGGGCGTCCCGCCGGGCGCCGCCTTGTCTCGGAGAGTCGGCGCTGGCGGGAAATGGGGCGTCCCGCCGGGCGCCGCCTTGTCTCGGAGAGTCGGCGCTGGCGGGACGGCACTCCGGAAAAGGGTGGGCGGGCAGATAGTCCATCCGGCAGGAAATCACGCAGCGCGTGCCCGGTACCAGTTCGGCCGGCCGTGCCCGTTTCGCGCCGTGACGGGCCATATAATCCATCGTGCCGTGACAGCCGGCGGCGAGCCAGTCGAGCAGTCCCTGTTCTGCGCTGCCGAGATCGATGCCGGCAAAGCCGACCGCGGTAAAACCCAGCTCCCGTCCCCAGCCGCGGATCTTTTCCTTGAGGGCAGTCCAGTCGTGCATGCCACCGATGATAACCGCCGTGAATTTCAATTACCCGACGAGACGGCCACGCTGGCGTTGGGGGCTTGGCTTGCCGGCCTATTGCCTAAAGATGTGAGCCCTGCGGCCGTCATTTATCTCGAAGGCGATCTCGGCGCCGGCAAGACCACGCTGGTGCGCGGACTGTTGCAAAAACTCGACTTTCGCGGACCGGTCAAGAGCCCGACCTTCACCCTGGTTGAACCTTATGTAATTTCTGGATTACACTTATATCACTTTGATTTTTATAGGTTCAATTTTCCGGAAGAATTTCTCGATGCCGGAGTGGACGAATACTTCGCCAATGAAGGGCTTTGTCTGGTCGAGTGGCCAAATCGGGCGGCACCTTATCTGCCGCCGCCGGACATCTCCATCCGGCTCCTGCATGCCGGCGATGGCCGTCATGCCTGCATCGAAGCGGTCAGCGAACGGGGGCGGCGATGGCTAGCAAGCTCTCCGGCTTTACCCGCCGCGACTTCCTCCGCGCCGGCCCGGCCGTCCTGACCCTGCTGGTCACGCCACTGGGCCGGGCGGCGGCGCCGACGCTCATCGGCGTGCGTGTTTGGCCGGCGCCCGATTACACGCGGGTGACCATCGAACACGATCAGCCGATCGAGTTCCGGCAGATGCTGCTGAAAGACCCGGAGCGGCTGGTGCTCGATCTCGAAGGGGTCGAATTCAATTCGGTGCTCGCCAGCCTGCCGGGCAAGATTCTCGACGAGGATCCGCAAATCAAGCTGATCCGCGCCGGCCGTTTCAAACCCGGCGTGGTGCGCATCGTCATCGAGCTGAAGGGCGAGGTGAAGCCGCAGCTCTTTGCCCTCAAGCCGATCGGCAGCTATGGCCATCGGCTGGTGATCGATCTCTACCCGGCAGTGCCCCCCGATCCGCTGTTGGCGCTATTGGAAAAACGCGCTCAGGACGATCCATTCGCCCTGGCCGACCCGGCGGCCGATCGCAAGCCTCGTGCCGAGGAGCCCGATATCACGCGCCTAATCACCGTGGTCATCGACCCCGGTCACGGTGGCGAAGATCCGGGCGCGATCGGCGCCGGCGGCAGCCGCGAGAAGGATGTCACGCTGGCGATCGCGCGCCGCCTCAAGGCAAAGATCGACGCGACGCCGAACATGCGCGCGCTCTTGACGCGCGATGGCGACTACTTCATTCCGCTCCAGCAACGCGTCGCCAAGGCGCGGCGCGTCAAGGCCGACCTGTTCGTCTCGGTGCATGCCGACGCCTTCATGAAGCCGACCGCACGGGGTTCGTCGGTGTTCGTGCTGTCGGAAAATGGCGCCTCCTCGTCGGCCGCGCGCTGGCTCGCCGACCGGGAGAATGCCGCCGATCTGATCGGTGGCGTGAATCTCGGCAACAAGGATCCGCATCTCGCGCGCACGCTGCTGGATCTCTCGCAGACGGCGACGATCAACGACAGCCTCAAGCTCGGCCGCGCCGTGCTCAACGAGATCGGCGGCATCAATGACTTGCACAAGGGGCATGTCGAGCAGGCAGGCTTTGCCGTGCTCAAGGCCCCGGACATTCCCTCGATCCTCGTCGAGACTGCCTTCATTTCCAATCCCGAGGAAGAGAAACGTCTCACCGACGAGGCGTACCAGAACCAGATGGCCGAGGCGCTGCTCTCCGGCATGAAGCGCTACTTCGCGCAGAATCCGCCCGCGGCGAAATCGAAGCTGGCAAGGCTCTACTGATACAATCAGGCGTTTTCCACGCGCCTCAAGAGATGCAGTTTTTCCGCACCATTCCAGCGCAAGCGGCGTCCTCCCGCGTGCTCGCCATCGGCAATTTCGACGGCGTGCATCTCGGGCACCGCGCCTTGCTCGAACGCCTCACCACCACGGCACGCGGGTTCGGCCTGCCGGCCGCGGTGATGACCTTCGAGCCGCATCCGCGCGAACTGTTCGCGCCTGAGCAGGCGCCGGCGCGGCTCACCAGCCTGCGCGAGAAGCTCGGCCTGCTCGATGCTTGTGGCATCGACGAGGTGTATCTGCTGCATTTCTCCCGCAAGCTCGCCAGCCTCACCGCCGAGGAGTTCGTCGAGCGCCTGCTGGTGCGCGGCTTGGGTGTGCGGCATCTGATCATCGGTGACGATTTCCGTTTCGGCAAGGGGCGCGCCGGCGACTTCACGATGCTGCAGATGGCTGGCAAGCGCCTCGGCTTTTCCGTCGAGGCGATGCACACCATCGAGATCGACGGCGAGCGCGTTTCCAGCTCCGCGGTGCGCGAGGCGCTCGGCGCGGGCGATCTCGAACATGCGGCGCGGCTCCTGGGCCGGCCTTACTGCATTTCCGGTCGTGTCGTGCATGGCGACAAGATCGGTCGCAAGATTGGCTGGCCGACGGCGAACATCCAGTTGAAGAGAAAGCGCGTGGCGCTCACCGGTGTCTTCGCCGCGACGGTGTCGGGCCTGGACAAGCGCCACCTGCCGGGCGCGGCGAGCCTGGGCGTGCGGCCGACGCTGGGGCTGGGCCTGCGACCCGTGCTGGAAGTCCATCTGTTCGATTTCGATCAGGAGATTTATGGCGCGCATGTCACCGTGCATTTCCTGCACAAGCTGCGCGAAGAGATGAAGTTCGATTCGTTCGATGCGCTGGCCGCGCAGATCGCCTGCGACGTGGCGGTGGCGCAGAAATATTTTTCCGCAAGGCTGACAGTTTGAGCCCAGGGTAAGCAAGATGGCCGACTACAAGAAAACCCTCAACATGCCCGACACGCCCTTTCCGATGCGCGGCGATCTGGCCCGCCGCGAGCCGGGCTGGGTCAAGGCGTGGCACGACAAGCAGCTCTATCGCAGGATCCGCGAAGCATGCCGCGGCCGTCCGCGCTTTACGCTGCACGACGGTCCCCCCTATGCCAATGGCGACATCCACATCGGTCATGCGGTGAACAAAATCCTCAAGGACATCATCGTCCGCTCGAAAACGCTCGCCGGTTTCGATGCGCCTTATGTGCCGGGCTGGGACTGTCACGGCCTGCCGATCGAGCATCAGATCGAAAAGACGCACGGCAAGCACCTCGAAGGCAATCGGGCGCGCGCGCTGTGCCGCGCCTATGCGCAGGAGCAGATCGAACGGCAGATGAAGGATTTCATCCGTCTCGGCGTCCTGGGCGACTGGGAGCATCCCTACAAGACGATGGAATTCAAGACCGAGGCGGCCGAGATCCGCGCCCTCGGCGAGCTGTATCGCAAAGGTTATCTCTTCAAGGGGCTGAAACCCGTCAACTGGTGCTTCGACTGCGGCTCGGCGCTCGCCGAGGCCGAGGTCGAGTATGCCGACAAGAAGAGCCCGGCGATCGACGTCGCCTTCCCGCTCGATCCTGCCGAGCGCGTTCGTCTTGCCGGCGCCTTCGGTTTGGCCGCTCTGCCGGAAAAGCCCGTCTATGCGGTGATCTGGACCACCACGCCGTGGACCATTCCCGCTAACCAGGCCTTGAACGTCCATCCCGATTTCGTCTATGAGTTGGTCGACACCGAAAAGGGGCTGTTGATCCTCGCCGCCGAGCTGCGTGCCGCCGCACTCGAGCGTTTTGGACTCCACGGCCGCGTGCTGGGCGCCTGTCAGGGCTTGGCGCTCGACCGGATGCAATTCCGCCATCCGTTCTATGACCGCGCCTCCCCGGTTTTCCTCGGCGATTATGTGACGCTCGATGCAGGCACCGGCATCGTGCATTCCGCGCCGGCCTATGGCGTCGAGGACTATGAATCCTGCAAGCGCGCCGGGATGAGGAACGAGGACATCCTCACCCCGGTGCAGGGCGATGGCCGCTTTGCGGAGAGTCTGCCTTTCTTCGGCGGCATGAACGTCTGGCAGGCCAATCCGGCCATCATCGACAAGCTCGCCGAAGTCGGCTGCCTGTTGAACCGCGCCGAGATCACGCATAGCTACATGCACTGCTGGCGGCACAAGACGCCGATCATCTATCGTGCCACCACGCAGTGGTTCGTCGCGATGGATCGCGCCACGCCCGAGGGCGGCACCCTGCGCGACGCCGCATTGCAAGCCATCGAAGCGACCGAGTTCTTCCCGCCGTGGGGCAAGGCACGGCTGTCCGCGATGATCGCCAACCGTCCCGACTGGTGCGTCTCGCGCCAACGCAACTGGGGTGTGCCGATCCCGTTCTTCCTGCACAAGGAAACCGGCGAGCCGCATCCGCGCACGCTGGAGCTCCTCGAAGAGGTGGCCAGGCGTGTCGAAGCCGGTGGCATCGAAGCCTGGTTCGCGCTCGATGCCAAAGAACTGCTCGGCGAGGAGGCGGCGCACTACGACAAGATGAGCGATACGCTCGACGTCTGGTTCGATTCCGGCACCACGCACTGGACCGTGATGCGCGGCTCGCACCAGGACGATTGCACCTATCCCGCCGATCTCTATCTCGAAGGTTCGGATCAGCATCGCGGCTGGTTCCACTCCAGCTTGCTCACCGGCTGTGCGATCGATGGCCGCGCGCCCTACAAGGGTCTCTTGACCCACGGCTTCGTCGTCGATGGCAAGGGCATGAAGATGTCCAAGTCGAAGGGCAACGTCGTCGCCCCGCAGCAGGTCGCCGACAAGCTGGGCGCCGAAATCCTGCGCCTGTGGGTCGCCGCGACCGACTATTCGGGCGAACTATCGATCTCGCAGGAAATCCTCGACCGCGTCGTCGAGGTCTATCGCCGCCTGCGCAACACGTTGAAGTTTTTGCTTGCCAACACCGCGGATTTCGATGCGGGCAAAGACATGCTGCCCGTCGGGGAGTGGCTGGAGATCGACCGCTTTGCGCTGGCGCTTGCGCATGAGCTGCATGACGTTTGCACCAAGGCCTATGAACGCTATGAGTTCCATAGAGTCGTGCAGGCGTTGATGAACTTCTGTGCCGAGGACTTGGGTGCTTTCTACCTCGACATCCTCAAGGACCGTCTTTACACCAGCAGCGCCGCCTCGCGCGCACGCCGTTCGGCGCAGTCCGCGCTATGGCACGTCACCGAAAGCCTGACCAGGCTGATGGCGCCGATCCTCGCTTTCACTGCCGAGGAAATCCGCGCGGTGACGGGTCGCGACAGCGTGATGCTGGAAACCTGGCATGTCTTGCCCGAGATCGCCGGCAGGGAGGCGCTACTGGCACGCTGGCGAACGATCCGCCAGGTGCGCGCCGAGGTGATGAAAGCGATCGAGGAAGTGCGCAGCCAGGGCAGGATCGGTTCCTCGCTGCAGGCCGAGGTCGAAATTCGCGCGGCGGGCGAAACCCACGACCTGCTCGCTGCGCTCGGCGAAGACTTGAAGTTCGTGCTGATCTGCTCCAAGGCCACCGTCGTCCCTGCGCCGACGAGCGAAATCATCGTCACGCCCAGCCCGCACAAGAAATGCGCGCGCTGCTGGCACTGGCGCGAGGACGTCGGCCATGATCCGGCGCATCCGGAACTCTGCGGCCGCTGCACCCGCAACCTCTTCGGCGCGGGCGAGGCGCGCACGTTTGCGTGAATGAAAAGGAGACCGTCATGGAAGCCATCAGGCAAATCGTGCAAGTCGAGGACAGCAAGGTGACCGTCGTCTTGCCGACCACCTTTCCTTCTCGGCGCGTCGAGGTCATCGTCCTGCCAGTCGAAGCCAACATGAATCTTTCCGCCAACAGTCCGGCACACGCTGCATTGCGTCGGCCTTCCCCGGCGATCGCGGGCAAGGGGCGCATTCTCGGCGATATCCTTGGGCCAGCCGTGCCAGCCGAGGACTGGGAAAGCACGCACGAGACGACGCGGTGATCCTCCTCGATACGCATATCTGGCTCGACTGGATCATCCGCGGGCCGCAGTACCTGCCCACGGCGGTGCAAAACGCCATGGCAGAAGATGAGCTGGCGGTATCCGCCATATCGTGCTTCGAAGTGGCGATGCTTGCCCGGCGCAAAATCATCGAGCTTGAAATGCCTGTCGCAGACTGGTTGCAACAGGCACTGGCGCCCTCTGGCGTGCGTTGCATTTCGGCGAGTTGCGAAATTGCTGCATTGGCCGTCGAGTTGTCGCCGATCCATAAAGATCCGGCCGACCGCATCATCATCGCCACGGCGGTGCTGCAAGACGCTCGCTTGGCAAGTCGCGATAGCGTATTTCCGCAATATCCGGAACTGCGTCATCGCTTGATCTCATGAGCAAATCGTGAGCCCTCCGGCGTTGCGCTGGTACGCTCTGGCCGGTCTCGTGATCCTGCTCGACCAGATCACCAAGGTCTGGGTGCTGGCAGCCTTTCATCTGCACGAGAGCATCACCATCACGCCGTTCTTCAATCTCGTGCTGGTGATGAACCCGGGCGCCTCGTTCAGTTTCTTGGCCGATGCCGGCGGCTGGCAGAAATGGTTCTTTATGGCGCTGGCGCTGGCGGTCTCGGCCTGGCTGGTCGTCATGATCCGCCGGCATGCGGGCGAGCGCCTGCAACCGGGAGCCTTCGCGCTGATCCTCGGTGGCGCTTTGGGCAACGTCATCGACCGGCTGCGCTTTGGCGCGGTGGTCGATTTCCTCGACTTTCACGTTGCCGGCTGGCACTGGCCGGCCTTCAACGTCGCCGACTCGGCCATCACCGTCGGTGTCATACTGCTGCTCTGGCAGCAACTCAGGCACACGTCCCATGACTGAACGCGTCAAACTCGACAACCTCGTGACCCTCCACTACCGCGTCGCCACCGCCGACGACACCGAGATCGTCTCGACCTTCGGTAGCACGCCCGCCACCCTGCAGCTGGGCAGCGGCGAACTCGCGCCCACCCTCGAAGCCTGTCTCGAAGACCTGCCGGTCGGCGAGCGCCATGTCTTCCTGCTCGAGCCGCATCAGGCCTTCGGGCCGCACAACCCGGAGCTGATGAAGCGCCTGCCGCTCGATGAGCTGCCCAACGGTGGTGCCGACATCGGCGTCTTGACGCTCGTCGAATTCGCAGCGCCGAACGGCCAGAAATTCGCCGGGCTGGTGCGTGAAATGGATGCCGAGACGGCGCTCATCGACTTCAATCATCCCCTCGCCGGCAAGTCGATCCGTTTCGAGGTCGAAGTGATCGGAGTGCTCTGATGCAAATCCTGCTCGCCAACCCCCGCGGTTTCTGCGCCGGCGTCGAACGCGCGATCAGTATCGTCGAGCGCGCGCTGGAAAAGTTCGGTGCGCCGATCTATGTGCGCCACGAGGTCGTGCATAACCGCTTCGTCGTCGATGACCTGAAAGCCAAGGGCGCCGTCTTCGTCCATGAGCTCGACGAAGTGCCCGATGGCGCGACGGTGATCTTCTCCGCCCACGGCGTGCCCAAGAGCGTGCGCGCCGAGGCCGAGCGGCGCGACCTGAAAGTGTTCGATGCCACCTGCCCGCTGGTGACCAAGGTGCATCTCGAAGTCGAACGCCATCGCAAGGCCGGCCGCGAGGTGATCATGATCGGCCACAGAGGGCACCCCGAAGTCGAAGGCACGATGGGGCAATGGCCGGATGGCATGTATCTGGTCGAGAACGTTGCCGACGTGGCCACGCTGAAACTCGGCGCTGGCGGGACGGCACCTCCTTTGGCCTACGTCACCCAGACCACCCTCTCGGTGGATGATGCCGCGGCGATCGTCGCGGCGCTGAAGGCCCGCTTTCCCGACATCGTCGGCCCGAAGAAGGACGACATCTGCTACGCGACGCAAAACCGCCAGGATGCCGTGCGCCGGCTCGCCCAGCAGTGCGATGTGATCCTCGTCGTCGGCTCGCCCAACAGCTCGAACTCCAACCGCCTGCGCGAAGTGGCCGAGCAGCAGGGCGTGAAAGCCTGGCTGATCGACCGCGCCGCGGAGATTCGTCCCGAATGGTTCGCGGCCGCGAACGCGGTCGGCGTCACGGCCGGCGCCTCGGCGCCTGAGGCGCTGGTCGCCGAAGTCGTCGCGGCCGTCGCCAAACTCACCGGCGCCCCGCAGCCGGAAATCGCGCAGGAAGACGAGGGCGTGCGCTTTCCGTTGCCGAAAGGGCTCGACTGACGGGGACATGACTGCCGGCGCGGCTGCCGTTCGCCGCCCGTCGGCTGCCGTTCGTCGGCAAGTGCTGGTCCCCTCAAATCCAGCGGCATAAATTCCAGACAGAGAAAAAGAGGAGCGATGTCATGAAACAGGCGCAGCGCGGTTTCACCCTGATCGAGATGATGGTGACGGTCGCCATCATCGCCATCCTGGCTGCCATAGCCCTGCCGGCGTATAACGATTATCTGTTGCGGGGAGCACTGTCCGAAGCGCATGGCGAGCTTGCCGCAATGCGCGCGAAAATGGAAACCTATTTCCTCGACAACCGCACCTATGTGGGCGCCTGTGCGGCGAACACCGTCGCTCCGCTGCCGACAGGGCGGTTTTTCAATTATTCCTGTTTAAATCTGTCTGCAACGACTTACACGATTCAGGCGCAAGGCAGAGCCGGCGAACGGACGGCTGGCTTCACTTACACGATCGATCAGAACAACAATCGGGCGACGACTGCCGTTCCCGCCGGTTGGACGGCCAATGCCACCTGCTGGGTGATCAGGCGAGGCGGCTCATGCTGAAATCTGGCTCGGCACGAGGTTTCACCCTCATCGAGATGATGGTGGCCATTGCGCTGCTGGCTTTCTTGTTGCTGATCGCCTATCCGGGCTTCGTGACGATGCTCGCCAATCTCCGCGTGCGCGCCGTTGCCGATGGGGTTTTGTCTGGCCTGCAATATGCCCGGACCGAGGCACTCAAGCGCAACATGGAGATCACCTTCCGTTTCGATCCAGCCAGCGGCGTTGGCGGAGGCTGGCAGGTGTTGCTGCCGGACTTGACGGTGATCCAGCAGAAATCCGCCGCCGATGGCGGCACGGTCGAAGCGATGGTTGCCGGCGGCAACGTCGATATCGTCTTCGACAATCTGGGTCGGCGCATTCTGCCCGCCTCACCGCCTGCCGTGGTGGATATCGACATCACGAATCCTGGCGTGGACAACTGCGAAGGAGCAGGCGGCTCGATACGCTGTCTGCGTATCACCGTGGCCGTGGGGGGCGAGGTGCGTTTGTGCGATCCGCGCCGACCAGCGGGCGATCCCCAGGCGTGTTGAGGGTGACCAGCATGGAAAAGATTCAAAAAGGCGCCACACTGCTCGAAGTGCTCGTCGCACTGCTGTTGTTCGCTTTCGGCATCCTCGGGCTGCTCGGCATGCAGGCCGTAGCCTCGCAAATGACCGGCGAGGCCAAATACCGCGCCGAGGCGGCGATGTACGCCGACCAGTTGCTCAGCCAGATGTGGACGGATGATCCGGCCACTCTAGCCACTCAATACGACTCCAATATGGGTGGGGCTAAATTTGTTGCCTGGCGTAATCTGATTCAGGCCGCCGGGACGGGGCTGCCGGGGGCGACCGGTGTCAATGCGCCGACCGTTACGGTGGGTGCTGACAATGTCGTCACGATCACGATCTCATGGCAGGCGCCAACCGATGTTGCGCCCCACCGCTACGCTGTTGTGAGTCAGATCAGGAAATAATTTATGGCCAACAAATCCCTCACCACACCTCGAGGCTTCAGCCTAATCGAGCTCCTGGTTGCCATGGTCATCGCGATGATTGGCACCATCGCGATCATGCAGGTCTATATGCGTGGCGAAAGTGGCAAACGCGCTCTTGGCAGCCTGGGCGAGGCACAGTCTGGTGCGCTCATTGCTCTTTATCAGATCGAGCGCGACATACAAAGTGCCGGCATCGGTTTTATAAGCGATGCAGTATTAGGGTGCAGGATCAATTCAGGCTCAGCAACTAACTTAAACAGGCTAAACAATCTTACCCTTCTGACAGTGAGTATTGTGCCAGATGGTGCAAACTCTACTCATCAAGCTAACTTGTGGGGAATTCCACCTGGCGACCCTGGTTCAGATATGCTCGTTTTCTCGCTGGCTGATGCCGCGACGCTGATTGGGGGTAGTCGATTAAGAGATACAGACGTAGCCGCAGGTGCTGTTCAGATTCCACTTGAAGATCCAAGTGGCATTGAAGCTGGCGATTTTCTGCTTGTTGGAGAAAAAAACAAAGACTGCACTTTGACGCGAGCTACAAGGGTCGACGTGAGCGGTGATGTTGATATCGATCATCCGCTTGCCTCCGCGTACACCTTTAAAAGAGGCAATGAAGGAACACGCATTATGCATGTGGGAAAGACTCCTGTTTTTGCCGTCTATGCCATTCGTAATGGGATGTTGACGCGTTGCAACTTCCTTGATTCCAACTGCGCCGATCCCACCGCAACGAATAACCCAATGGTCTGGATGCCAGTCGCCAACGACGTGGTCGCCCTCGTGGCGCAATACGGCGTCGATACAAATGCCTCGAACCGGGATGGGGTCATCGATGTGTTCTGTAAGACCCGTGTGCCGCCTGGCGGCGCCTGTCCCGTCAACGATACCGGTCTGAGCGATACACCGGGTTCGGCTGCCAACCAAGCGGACCGGGCAGAAGACTGGTCGCGCATCTTGGCAGTGCGCATCGCCGTGGTGTCCCGCAGCGGTCAGGCAGAGAAGGACCCGGTCAGTCCTGCCACCCTCAAACTGTGGCCCGACAATGCGAGCGCCGCCGACGGTCCTCTGACCCAGGGACCGGTCTGGAACGTCCCGGATCAGCACTATCGCTATCGGGTTGCTTACACCACGGTGGCGCTGCGAAATGTCATCTGGCGCGGGGTGTAGCATGAACAAACGACAGATTCCCTCCCGGCAACGCGGCGTGATCCTCTTTCTCGCCCTCATCGTCCTCGTAGCCATGCTTCTCTCCGGGATTGCCTTGTTTCGCACCGCGGACAGCGGCATCCTGACGGCTGGCAATCTTTCGTTGCACAAAAGTGCGATCAATCAGGCTGATCGTGGTTTCCAGACTGCAATTGATTGGCTCACAAATGCTGCAGGTACCGGATTGTTACTCGAAGATCCAAATCTGCCAGGTTATACAGATACCCCCTTCTACGTTGCGAATGCGCTCAATGATCATCCGCTATCAGGCCAAAGTTGGCAGAGTTGGTGGAGTGGTTATGTGACATCTCATGCACCTCAGGTTTTGCCGCCCGACCCGAATACCGGTCATGTCGTGTCTTACCTGATCCAACGAATGTGTTCTGCAAATGGTACCGAGGATGCTGTTGGACAGATATGTGCAAGATCACCGGAAGAGATACCATCTGATGACCACGACGGAGATGGACCTTTTTATCTTAGACTTTCAACGTATTACCGCATCATTGTTCGTGTCAATGGCCCTCGTAATACAGTAGCATTTATGCAGACTTTTGTTATACCAACCAATTGAAAGTTCTGATTAACGAGCACGGGAGCGATCATGAAGCTCAACGCTAGATACATTGCAACTGTAATTGGAATAGCTTTTATTGGTTCGATTGCGTTCGCTGCTCCTACCGATATTGCAAACGGGCCATTAATTACTCCAAGCTCCTCACCGGTCAAACCGAATCTGATGTTCCTGCTCGACGATTCGGGCTCGATGCGTTTCGATTATTTACCAGATTGGCTGGGATTCAGTGACGCTAACTACTGTAAGAACAACAATGGTGAAACGGGCACGAAATGCTGCCGACAACCCGGCAGCAATAGCAGCGCTTGGGTCTGCCTGCCGCAGAATGCTGCCGGCAATAACATCGATACCGTCTATTCAGGCGGGACCAACCAGCGCGGCATGCCGCCTTTCCTGACGCATACCACCTGGACCATCAAGATCGGCAGTAAAACAGAGCTCGTCAATGGTGGCTTCAATTCGACCTACTACAACCCGACCATCCGTTACCTGCCTCCGGTCAATGCCGATGGTAGCAGCCGCACGAGTTACAGCGGTACCGGGACGACGCCCTGGGATGCCTATGGGGTAATGTACGGAGCACAGGGCATCGATCTGCGCAGCGAATTTCCGGATACCGAATGGTGTACCAACACGAGTTATACCGATTGCCTGCGCGCTGACAACTATCTCGTTCCGGGCACAGTCGCCGGTAAAAATTACACAACGATGCATGCAGTGCGCGCCACCGGTAGCGGAAAATTCGTTACCGGCACTCCGCAGGCGCCGACGGTCGATACCAATCGCGATGCCGGGCCACATTACTATGTGATGATCCCGGGCGAGTTCTGTACCAACCGCAAACTGACCAACTGTGTTGCCTCCTGGGTCCCGACGACGGTCGGGGGCGTGGCTTATAACTATCCCGCTGCCTTGCGCTGGTGCAACAACACTCGCGGTCGCGACCGGCTGGTCGATGGGGCTGTGGCGGCCGCGACCGATCGCTGCCAGGCATTGAAAAATTCGGCTTATCAATATCCTCGCTACCCGACGTTGCGTGTCAGCACGACCGGCCCGACGTATGCCCCCGGCCGCTTCATGCGCATCGACATCGTGCCGGGCAAGGCGAATTATGGCAACCTGTGCGTGTCTGCTACCGGCACGGTCACCGAACGCTTCGGGGCATGCAATTCCAGCGAGTTCACCGCCCTCGATCGCTCCGGTCGTAATGATTGTTCCGCAAGTTCGTGCTCATACGCGCAGGAGCTGGGCAATTTCGCCAACTGGTTCGCCTGGTATCGTTCTCGCATCCAGTCTACGAAAACTGCCATATCGATCGCTTTCCAGGGTGTCGATGACCGTTTTCGTGTCGGTTTCATGACCATCAATGGCAACACGACCGGAAACCGCGATCTGATCAACATCGCCGACTTCAATTTCGTGCCTGGTCCGAGTGGCCAAAAGCAGGATTGGTACTCCCGTCTGTTCTCGATCAGCCCGTCCGGTGGGACACCTTTGCGCGAGGCGCTGTCGCGCGTGGGACGCTATTACGCGAAATCTTCCGGCCTTACCGGTGCGACTGATCCAGTGCAATATTCCTGCCAGAGGAACTTCAGCATCGTCACGACCGACGGTTATTGGAATGGCGCTGGTGGTGTGCGTCTCGATAACAGTGCGATCGGCAATGAAGACAGCAGCGGCATGGTCATCGGCGGCGTGACGGGGCCTTTCTCGGATGGCTGGACTGGCACACTCGCCGATGTCGCCGCGTATTACTACAAAACCGACTTGCGCACGCCCGCACTCGGCAACTGCACCGGCGTGCTGGGTGTGGCTGGTGGATCAGTTTGTACTGACAACGTGCTGACCAGAAGTGGCGTCGACATGAACACTGTTCAACACATGGTGACTTATGGCGTCAGCCTGGGCGTAGACGGCCTGATGCAGTACCGCGCCGACTATAAGACGCCGAGTGGTGATCCGACCGATGACTACGATGCCGTGAGTAACGCGGTGACCGCCAGTGCCACGAATGCCGCCAACGGTATCTGTCCTTGGCAGACTTCAGGCGCCTGCAATTGGCCGCAACCTTCAGCCGATAGCCAGGCCAATATCGATGATCTTTGGCATGCCAGTGTCAATGGCCATGGAAGTTATCTGCTGGCCAAGGACCCCCTGACGCTGAGCCGTGGTCTTCGAGATATTATTAATGACATATGGATTGATGATGGGAGTAATGCTGCAGCGACTACCAGTAATCCCAATGTTTCTTCCAGTGACAACATGATATTTATTTCAAAATACTGGACACAGAAATGGACTGGAGAGTTAGTGCGAATGTCGATCGATACGTTATCGGGTATGCCTTATAGTAGTGCAGGAGATTGGCAAGCGCATACTTTGTTGGATGCTGCTAGCTGGAGCGGCCGTTCGATCTACACATTCAAGGCTGGAGGCGGCACCCCACGAGTCTTCTCTTACGCATCTCTCAATCCAGGGACCTGTAATCCGCCCGTGAGCGAACAGGGATGTTTCGATCAGTCCTGGATCGCTGGCGGACTGGCTCAATACTGTTCCATCGGACCGCTCTGTCTTACATCTTCGGACCAGACTGCGGCAGCTGGAGTGCCGCTGGTCGATTATCTGCGGGGTGACAAAAGCAACGAGGATACCGTCAACACGACGGGCTACTATCGTAAACGGGATGGAAGGCTCGGAGACATTGTCAGCTCAGAGGCCATTTATGTCGGTAGATATACAAAAGATTATGGTACCAGCACTGGCTACCCTGTTCGTGGAACTCCACGGACCGACCCAACAGTCTACGTCGCTGCTAATGACGGCATGCTTCATGCGTTTAATGCCAAAGATGCAGCAAGTGGTGGTGGTCAGGAGCGCTGGGCATATATCCCCTCGATGGTCATCCGCGATCTGTACCGTCTCGCCGACAAGGATTACGACACCAAGCATCGCTACTTCGTCGATGGCTCGCCGGCAGTGATGGACGTCAAGGATGGAGGGACTTGGAAGACCATCCTGGTCGGTGGGCTGGCCGCTGGCGGACCGGGTTATTATGCGCTCGACATCACGAACCAGACGGCGCCCCAAGTGCTGTGGGAGTTTCGCCAGAAGCCGGGCTGCACGGCGTCGACGCCGGCCGGTGCGGCACGCTATGCCTCCTCGGGCATCGCGCGCATGATCGAGGATTGCGATCTCGGCTACAGCTTTGGCAACCCGGTGATCACCAAGCTACCGAACGGGCAATGGGTGGTGATGGTCACCTCGGGGTATAACAACCATGTCAACGGCGATGGTAAAGGATACCTCTATGTGCTCGATGCAATGACCGGCGCGGTCATCTACAAAGTGAGCACCGGTGAGGGCAACACGACGACGCCCAGCGGCCTCGCACGCATCGCCGCCTGGGCGGACAATCCGCTCAAGGACAATACGACGAAATATGTCTATGGCGGTGACTTGCTCGGCAAGCTGTGGAAGTTCGATTTTACGGGTGGCGGGGCGCCCGTCGTCAGCCTGTTGTTCGATGCCGGGCCGAACCAGCCGATCACCGCGCGGCCGGAACTCGGCGAAGTGACGAAAACCAATACCAGCGTCAAGAAACGTGTCGTGTTCTTCCCGACCGGACGTCTGCTGGGCAATTCCGACCTGGCCAACACCCAGTCACAGAGTTTTTATGGCATCTGGGACTGGCTGGGTGGCACCACGCCCGCAAACGGGCTCGTCAATGTGCCGGTCAGCGCTGGTGGTGCTGGTCGAACTGGTACGATTTACGACATCAATGGTGATGGAAGGCCAGATAGCGTGTTTGATGACGACAACAACCTTGGTTGGCAACTCGACTTCCCAGACGCCGGGGAGCGTGGTGTGACTGATCCTGTTCTGGCATTTACAACTTTGGTTTTCTCGACAACCAAGCCAGATACCCCGGACCCATGTAACACGACCGGGTTCACAAGCTGGGTTTATACAATAGACTACCGTTCAGGGCATGTGGCTTTCGTGCCAGGAGGACCCAATACCAACATGGCGACCACGTATGCCGGATACGTAACACCCCCCAGAGTATTTACCCTTCCAAGTGGAAAAGCAAAATATTATGTATCAACAACAGGTGGTGGTGGGCAGCCGCCCGGTGAGGTTCCACCGCCGTTTCTGGATAAATTTAAACCGATAGGTGGATGGCAAGAACGAACCAAATGAACCGGATGCGACAAGGCGCGCTATAATGCGTGCCCGTCGCTGCCGTAGCTCAGTCGGTAGAGCAACTGATTCGTAATCAGTAGGTCGCCAGTTCGATTCCGGCCGGCAGCACCAGACCCCAGCCCCCGCAGGTTTTGCCTGCGGGGGCTTTTTGCTGGCTCATTGCGAGGCGTTTGCCTGTCGATGGCGCGCGAGGAAGGCTTCGAAATCCGGCGCTGGCAGAGCGGCAGTGCACAGGTAGCCCTGATATTCCTGGCAGCCGGCGGCGATGAGGAAATCCTGCTGCGCGGTGGTTTCGACGCCTTCGGCGATGACGGCGAGGCGCAGAGCGTTGGCGAGCTGGATGATGGCATTGACGATCGCCGTGTCGCTTTCTTCGTCCGGCAGGTCCTGGATGAAGGAGCGGTCGATTTTCAGCCGGTGGATCGGGAAGCGTTTCAGATAGGAAAGACTCGAATAGCCGGTGCCGAAGTCGTCGATCGCCAGCTGCACGCCGAGGGCGGCGAGCGCTGCGAGGCGGCGCATGGCATCTTCGACGTCCTGGATCAGGATCGACTCGGTGAGTTCGAGTTCGAGCAGCCGGGGGGGCAGGGCGTATTTTTTCAGCGTCTGGCCGACACGCTCGACGAAATCGGCTTGCTGGAACTGCAGCGGCGAGACGTTGATGGCCATCGTCAGATCGATGCCTTTCGCTTGCCAGGCGGCGCATTGGGCGACCGCCGCATCGAGCACCCAGTTGCCGATGCTGACGATCACGCCGGATTCCTCGGCGATCTGGATGAACTGCGCCGGCGGGATTTCGCCCAGCTCGGCATCGCGCCAGCGCAGCAGGGCTTCGGCGCCGGTGATTACGTTGTCGCTGAAGCGTACCTGTGGCTGAAAGTAGAGCTGGAAGTGGCTCTCGGCGGTGGGATTGGCCAGTGCCTGGCGCATCGCATGGTCGATCTTCATGCGCGAGAGCAGGCCGACGTTCATCTGCCGCTGATAGAAGCGGAAACCGGCGCGGCCGCGTTCCTTGACGTGGTACATCGCTGCGTCGGCGTTCTTGATCAGGTCGTCCATCGTCTCGCCGTCGTCGGGATAGAGCGCGATGCCGATGCTGCAGGTGATGGTGAAGGAAAAGTCGTCGAGGACGAAGGGCTGCGAGAGGCTGTTGAGGATGCGCCGGGCGATGATTTCCGCGCCGCGGGCATCGGTCTTGTGCAGCAGGATGAGGAACTCGTCGCCACCAAGGCGGGCGGCGGTATCGACCTGGCGCAAACAATCCTTGATGCGTTCGGCGACGCAGACGAGCACGCGGTCACCGAACATGTGGCCGAGCGAGTCGTTGATCTGTTTGAAGCGGTCGAGATCGAGGAACAGCAGTGCGAAACCGATCTTCTCGCGGTGGGCGAGGCCGAGCGCGAATTCGATGCGTTCGTTGAGCAACAGCCGGTTCGGCAGACCGGTCAGCGCGTCGGTGTAGGCCAGCTCTTCGATGCGCTTCTTGGCATTGACCGTTTCGGAGAGGTCCTTGAAGAAGCCGATGGTGTGGAGTAGTACGCCCTGGTTGTCGAGCACGCGCACCAGTGATGCCTGGCAGGGCAGGGTATTGCCGGCGCGGTTGCGGTGCCAGGCCTCGCCATCCCAATAGCCGTGTGTCTGCAAGGCCGTGTCCACCTGCGCGGCGAAATGCTCGCGCGAGACCATGTCGCTGAGGATGTCGTAAGTGTGCTTGCCGATCAATTCCTCGCGGGAAAGTCCGGTGAGCCGCTCGCAGGCCGGGTTGGCGTCGATCAGCGTCATCTCGGGATCGGTGACGAAGATCGCATCGAGGCTGGCGGAAAAAACCTTGGCGGCGAGCTGGAGGCGGGATTCGTCGGTGACGCGCCGGGTGATGTCGCGGAAGGAATAGACGCGTCCGATCGGTCGGCCGCGCGCATACTGCGGCAGGGTGACGCGCTCGAGGATCTTGCCGCTCTTCAGCACCAGCGTGTCGGTGGCTTCGATGAGCGGCGAGCGCGCGATCATCGTCAGGCGCGCCGAGTAGGTCGTGGCATCGACGACGTTTTGTGCCATCCAGCCGTGGATCGCCGCGTCGTTGCGTTGCGTCGTCAGTTCCTGCGGCAGGTCCCAGAGTTCCGCGAAGCGGTGGTTGTAGCCGCGGATCACGCCGTTCGGGTCGGTGACGAGGATGCCGTCGGCGGTCGATTCGAGGGTAGCGCGCAGCTCGGCGACGAGTTTTTCCAGCTCGTCCTCGATGCGCCGTTCTTCGGATTGATCGCGGATGCCGACCAGGAAGATGCTCGCCGCATCGCTGAGCGTGATACGGCTGACACGGCGCTCGACCGGCAGCGTCGTGCCGTCGGCTCGGCGCAACAGCGTTTCGGAATGGATCTGGTCGGCGAGTCCCGCGGCGACGTCTTCCCAGAAATAAACGTCTTCGGGGGTGGCGGCGAGTTCGACGACCGGCTTGCCGACCAGATTCGCCGCCGGGATGCCGAGCATTTCGCTGGCAGCGCGGTTGACGGCGAGGACGCGTAGCTCGAGGGCGTCGACGATCCAGACCGCTTCGAGCATGCCTTCGATCAACGGTTGCCAGGTGCGGTCTTTCATCGGCTGGGCCCGTGCTCATGAACGGGCATCGCCCGCTCGAAAAAGTAACAGATGCGCTGGCGCGGCGACAGATAATCGAAGGCGGCTTTCGGCAACTGCAGCGGTTTCAGGCTGCGGCGGATGCCGAGGTCTCCTGCCTGTTCGAGGTCTTCGATGAGCGCCTCTTCGCGTGGGATGCGCGGATCGAAAATGATCACGTTCGGTTTGAGGGGGCGTGCCGCATTGACGGAGACGACGAGGGCGAAGCGTCCATCGGTGAGCTCGACCACCGAGCCGGGCGGATAGACGCCCATCATGCGGATGAAGGGCATCAACACCTTCGGGTCGAACTGGTTGCGCATCTGCGCGAAGATCAGCCGTTGGGCTTCGTGCGGCGTGAGCGCCTGGGCCGGATGGGCGGGGTTGCAGAGGTTGTCGTAGAGATTGACCAGGGCGACGATGCGCGCCAGAGGGTCGATTTCTTCGCCGCGCAGCCTGGCGGGAAAACCCCGTCCATCGGCCAGCTCGTGGTGTTGCGCGATGATGACCCGCTGTTCGGGGGGCAGCTTCATGCGCTCGCCAAGCTTGACACCATGGGCGACGTGCTCCTGATAGAGTCGCCGCTCGGCGGTGGTGAATTGGCTGTCGATCCAGCGCAGCCGTTCCGGCAGCTCGATCAAGCCGATGTCGTGTAGCAGTGCGCCATGGGCGAGCGTTTCGAGCCGTGCGCTGTCAAGGCCGAGCGCCTTTCCCAGCAGCAGGGCGATGACGGTGACGTTGATGGAATGCTGCGAGGTGCGATCGCCTGCGGTTTCGGAGAGCAGACGGATCGCCGTTTCTTCCTGGCAGAGCATGTCCTCGAGCATCCTGCCGACGATCGCGGCGGCGCGTTCGCGGGCGGTTTCCGGCTGACTGGTGACCAGCTCGGCGAGCTGGCGGTAGCTCTTCGCCGCGGTGGTGAATTCGCGTTCGCAGATTTCCAGGCTGCTCTGCTGGACGGCGAGCATCTCCTGCCGCCGGCGGCGTTCCTCGGCAAGGGCAGCGGCCTCGGCGACGATGCGCTCGGTGATCGCTTGGCGGTTCGCTGTGCCGGAATGGATCGCTTCATCGGCGGCTTTTGCGTCGGTGGCAGCGGGGGGTGCCGTCCCGTCAGCGCCGACTTTTTGTTGGCTATCGTCCGCCGGGGCGTCCTCATGCCCGGTCGCTGCATGCTGGACATTCCCGGCGGGTGGTTCGAGATCGCTCTTTTCCGGCGACCAGCGGATGCGCTTGACACCCAGTTCGATCAGCGTGTCGATCTGCTCCTGCGAGCTGATCTTGAAGCTGTTGAGCGCGAAGGGATGCTTGATCCAGCCCAGATCGACATAGACGTACATGCCGATGCGCAGATCGGCGATGTCGATGAATTGGGCTTCGCTGTCGTGGTTGGTCATGGCTTTACCACGATATAACGACTGCGCTGGCGCCGGTCTTGAGAGAACTCGTGGAAAACCCCTGCTTTCGCAGGAAGCTTTCCCATACTCGCTACAGGGGCGTTTTCTCGAACCAGGCCAGTTTGTCCCGCAGCCGGACGACTTCGCCGACGATGATCAACGTCGGCGGTTTGAGCCCGGCCTGGGTGGCCCGTTCGGGCAAGGTCGCCAGCGTGCCGGTGATCGTGCGCTGGTTCGGCGTGGTGCCCTGCTGGACGATCGCCGCCGGCCAGTCAGGGGGCAGGCCGTGCGCGATCAACTGCTCGCACAGATAGGACAGGCCGTGCAGCCCCATGTAGATGATCACCGTCTGGCGGCGGCGCGCGAGCCCCGGCCAGTCGAGGTTCATGCTGCCATCCTTGAGATGGCCGGTGACGAAGACGCACGCCTGCGCGTAGTTGCGGTGCGTCAGTGGAATGCCGGCATAGGCGGCGACGCCGGCCGCGGCGGTGATGCCCGGCACGACCTCGAAGGGCACGCCGTTTTCGCGCAGTGTTTCGACTTCCTCACCGCCACGCCCGAAGGTGTAGGGATCGCCCCCCTTGAGGCGCACGACTCGTTTGTCCTGCTTGGCGAGCTGCACCAGCAGTAGATTCAGGTCTTCCTGAGGCACCGCGTGGTTGCCGCGCTGCTTGCCGGCATAGATGCGCTCGGCTGCCGGATTGACGAGGCCGAGGATCGCCTCGGAGACGAGCTGGTCATAGACCAGCACGTCGGCCTCGCGGATCAGCCGCAACGCGCGCAGCGTCAAGAGCTCCGGATCGCCCGGACCGGCGCCGACCAGATAGACCGTGCCGGGGACGGCTGCACCGCGGCTGGGCACTTCGGGAAGCAGGGGCTGCGTCATCTTCAGCTGCAACCTCCCGTCGAACCGCCACCACAACTGCCGCACCCGCTGCTGCGGCTGGCACAGCCGCCCCCTGCGCCTGGAGCCGTTTCGGGGTGCAGGAAGACGAACTGGAACTCACCGGGCCGCAGTTCGACGAAATCGAGCGTCGCGTCGGCAAGCAGATCGCGGCTCAATGGGGAGATCAGCACGGTCACCCCGCAGGATTCGACGACGGTGTCCTGCTCGCGCTGCTCGTCGAAGCCCATGCCATAGACGATCTCGCCGTCTTCGAGCTTGGCCGCGACGCGCAGGCAGGGGATTTCATCGTCGTCGTGCTGATAGGCCGCAGCGGCAGAGAGGATCTCCTGGGCGGCGGCGGGGGTCAGGGTGAACATGGGATGGTCTCCGGGGTCGGAATGGTACATTGTCTGACGAAGCGGATGAAGCGTTCCGGCCAGTCGCAACCGGCCGTGCCGCGCAGATGGGTGTAAGAGGCCAGCAGATTGTGGCAAAGAATGCCGTCGTGCTGGCCATCGGTGCCATGGCCGCGTTTGACCCGATAGGCATAGCGCTGGTCGGCCGGCAGCCCGCGAATCTCCGAATAATGGAATTCGTGGGCATGGATGATCGGAAAGTCGGCGCCGGCGGAAATGGGAGCGTCCCGCCGGGCGCCGCCTTTTTTCGAAGAGTCGGCGCTGGCGGAAATGGGAGCGTCCCGCCGGGCGCCGCCTTTTTTCGAAGAGTCGGCGCTGGCGGGACGGCACTCTCCCGACCACCAGGGATGGTCGGGGGTGGGCTCGATCAGCACATAACCGCGGCCGACCGGTTTGTCGTGCATCAGAATGTCGCCTGGAATTATGCCGACCATCGGCCGGGATTTGCCTTGCCAGGTGATCGAACGGGCGAGGTACATCAATCCGCCGCACTCGGCATAGGCGGGCATGCCCGCGGCGATGGCGGAACGGATCTCCTCGCGCAGGCTGCTGTTGGCTGATAACTCGTCGAGAAAGGATTCCGGAAAGCCGCCGCCGATCAGCAGCGCGTCACAGGGCGGCAGGTGCGCATCGCGAAGGGTATCGAAGGGCACCAGCTCAGCGCCGGCATCCTCGAGCGCTTCGAGATCGTCGGTGTAGTAGAAGCCGAAGGCGGCATCGCGGGCGATGGCCACGCGGATTTTTGGGCTGGGCGGGACCGGGCGGGGCGGAGGAGGGGGGAGGACGGCATCGGTCTTGGTGATGGCCAGCAGCCGTTCGAGATCGACCTGCTGGGCGACACGCTCGGCGATCGCGGCGATGGTCTGCTCGGCCTGTGCGGCTTCGTTCGCCGGCATCAGGCCGAGATGGCGCTCGACCACGGCCAGTCGGGGGTCTTCGTGGACCGCACCGAGCACCGGCACATGGGTGTAATGCTCGACGACGGCGCGCAGTTTGGCTTCGTGACGGCTGCCGCCGAGACGGTTGAGGATCACGCCGGCGATGCGGATCGCCGGATCGAAGGCCTGGTAGCCGAGGATCAGCGGGGCGATGCCGCGCGTCTGGCCGCGCGCGTCGAGGACGAGGATCACCGGCAGGTCGAGGAGTCGGGCCAGCGCGGCATTGCTGTTGCTGCCATCGAGGGCGAGGCCGTCGTAGAGTCCCTTGTTGCCCTCGACCAGGCAGACGTCGGCATCGTGGCCGTAACTGAATTGCCGCAGGATTTCATCGTGCGGCGACAGGAAGAAGTCGAGATTGCGGCAGCCACGGCCGGCGGCTGTGGAGAGCCAGAGCGGATCGATGTAGTCCGGCCCTTTCTTGAAAGGCTGGACGGTGAGACCGCGTGCGCGCAGCGCCGCACACAGTCCGATGGATAGCGTGGTCTTGCCCGAGGACTTGTGCGCGGCGGAGATCAGGAAACGGTGCATGGCGGAAACCGTTGCCCGGCGAACCCCCACAGGGATTCAGCCGCGCAGGAGCTTTTAGTCGTGTAACGCGCCCGATGCCTGCAGCTGGGCCATGTCGTCCTGCGGCATGAAAGGCAACACCTGCACGGCGATCAGACTGAGCAGGAAATACAGGCCGAATCCGCCAATGCTGAGGAGGATCTCGGGCAGGCTGGGCGTGTAGGGATCGACCACACCATCGAAGAAGCTGCTCTTCACCTCCATGCCCGGGAACATTTCGAGCGGATAGGCTTGCCCGCCGATGATGAAAACATACAGGAAGGCCAAGCCACCGAGGATGGTGCAAATCGAGGCCAGCACGCTGGACGAAGGCATGCTGCGCAGTGCGGGGACGAAGACGAACAGCAGCGGGAGGATCGTGCCGACGACGACGAAGCCGCCCCAGAACAGTTGCGGATAAATGCCGCCGGAGACGAGGATGAAGTGTTCGAAGGCCGTCTGCTTCGCGTAGTAGATGTTGGTCAGATGATAGACGACGACGAAATAGGCGACCGCCGCGACGAAGGTTCCCAGCACATTGTTGAGCCGCTGGCGGATTTGCTCATCGAGCTGGCCACCCTGCCATTTGTACATGGCTGTTTGGAAAAGCAGGAACATCGCCAGTCCCCAGGCGAACGACATGATGATGAACATCGGGGCGATGATCGCGGAATGGTAGGCCTGGCGTGCGACGACGAAGCCGAAGATCGAGCCGGTACCGGTGGTCATCACCAGCCGCCAGATGAAGGCCGCCGTGCCGGCTGCCTTGGAGTAGGCGTACATCTTGCGGTCGAGCAGCAGCCAGACGTAGAGGCCCACCAAGCCAAAAAACACGGGATAGAGCACCATGTTCCAGCCGAACACCGAGGTCCAGTTGACATGGGTCATCGCGACGATGAGGCGATCGGCGCGCCCCAGGTCGAGCATGATCACGAACAGACCGGCAGCCAGCATGGTGATCGCCAGCAATCCCGAAAGCGGCCCGCGGGGTTTATAGACCTTCTTGCCGAAGACGGTGCCGATCGAGGCGACGTTGAGCACGCCCGAGGCGCCGACGATCAGAAAGATCGCGAACACGTGTGGCAAGCCCCAGAAGACCTGGTTGTTCATGCCGGTCACCTGGTGGCCATGATGCTCCATGTAGAAAGCGGCAAGCGTGCCAGCCACGGTCAGGATGGCGCCAATGGCTGCCAAGAGGTAGAAGTTCGGTATGCGCAGACTTTGGGTGAGGGCGGATTGCATGGTGGTCAGATTCCCTGGTAACGCACGCCAAGATTCAGTTTCAGATCAGCGCGCACCTGCGTGGTCTTTTCTTTCGCAACGCGCTGGGCGATCTCGCTCGCCGGATCGTTGAGATTGCCGAACAGCATGGCTTTTTCCGGACAGGCCTCGACACAGGCCGGCTCTTGGCCGCGATCGACCCGATGCACGCAGAAGGTGCAGGCTTCCACGCACCCCTGGCCGCGCGGTACCAGCGGATTTTGTTCGGTGAGCGGCATATGCACCAGCGAGCGCGCCTTGTAGGGGCAGGCCATCATGCAGTAACGGCAGCCGATGCAGATGTGGCGGTCGACCAGCACGATGCCATCGGCACGCTTCATGGAAGCGCCGGTGGGACAGACATCGACACAGGGCGGATGTTCGCAATGCTGACAGAGCATCGGCAACGAATGCTCCTGCCCCGTCTTGGGATCTTTGAGATCGATCTTGCGGATCCACTGCGAACCCTGGCGTGCGTCCTTGACGGTTTCGTTGATGCCGTTCTCGGTCGCGCAGGCCTTGACGCAGGCATCGCAACCGCTCGCGCACTTGGTGGTGTCGATCAGCATTCCCCAGCGCACGGCGGAGGATGCGGGCTCGCCCGGCGCACGCGGGGCGGCACCGGCGACTTCGATCAGTTTGAGACCAGGCGCCAGCGCGGCGACGCCGACGCCGGCGCCGGCAACGGCTGCCGCGCCGACGAAGCTACGGCGCGATTTGTTCTCGATGCGGTCTTCGCTCATGGTTTGACTCCCACGGCCTGAGGGTTGCCGGCCTTGGGTTGATGACAGTCCCAACAATCCAGCTTGACTGCGGCATAGGTATGGCATTCCTGGCAGAAGCCGCCCGGGCCGAGCACCGAGCCGGTGGTCTTGCTGGCATGACAGTTGATGCACTCGTTGAGGCTCGCCTTCTCGCCGCGGATGCCCTGGCGCATGGTCCGGTCACGGGTGTGCTTCAGCATTTCCATGTGATTGCGGCGCATCTCGGGCACCGGTGCGATGCATGACCCCGGATTCTCGATCTTGAGCTGCGGCATCGGTGTGCCGGCGGCGGCGAGAAGTGGGGTAAGCAGCAGGGCCGCCGCCAAACCGACGAGTAATCGCTTCATGATCTCCATACGTCTTACCCCTTCTCCCCGAGTGTCACTCGCCGAGACCCATCTGGATGTAGCCGGTCGGGCAGACATCGTGGCAGATGTGGCAACCGATGCACTTGTCGTAGTCGGTGGCGACGTAGCGGCCGGTGGTCGCCTCGGTCTTCTTGACGCGATAGACGGCCGTCTGCGGGCAATAGACGACGCAGTTGTCGCACTCGAAGCACAGGCCGCAGCTCATGCAGCGCTTCGCTTCGGCCACCACCTGCTGATCGTTCAGCGCTTCCAGGCGTTCCTCGAAGTTGCCGAGCGCCTCTTCCTTCGTCAGATGGACGATCTTGCGCTTGTTGCGCGGCGTGTATTGGAAATGGCCGAGGAACAACTCGGTGTGCGGGATGATGTAGCGATCGGCACGGTTGTCGAAGTTGTGAACGATGTCCTTCGACTCCGAGGAGCCGCGGATCGGGCCGTGCACTTCGTGGAATTCGACACCTTTTTCGTGGTACTTGCGCAGCAGGTCGAAGTAATGCACGTCGATCTTCGGCCGCTTGCCGACTTCGAGGCCCTGCAGGAACTGGTCGATACCGTCGGCGGCGATCGCGCCATGACCGATCGCAGTGGTCAGGAGGTGCGGCCGGATCACGTCGCCGCCGCAGAACACACCTGGCTTGCCCTGCACCTGATAGTTCCGATCGGCGGAAACGCCGCCCTTGCCATTGTCGAACTCCGACAGGCCGGTGAGGTCGATGGTCTGGCCGATCGCCGAGACGATCAGGTCGGCCGGCAGGTCCTTTTCGGTACCCTCGATCGGCTTGATGTCGAGTTTGCCGCCTACCATCTTGGCCTCGCACTGCTTGACGCGCAGGGCGGTGGCGCGACCGTCGGCGCCTTTGATCACTTTGACCGGCATCCAGCCCTGCATGATCTCGATGCCTTCGGACTGGGCGTGTTCGATTTCATGCTTGCTGGCCGTCATGAACACCGAGGTCAGCACGACGTTGGCGCCTTCCCGGCGGGAGATGTCCGCGACGTCCTGGGCGAGCTGGCCGGCGATCGCTTTCTCCCAGTCGGTCGGGTTGACCTTGTCGATGTGGCCGAGACGGCGTGCCACCGTGGCGACGTCCATCGAGGTATCGCCACCACCGACGACGACGACATTCTTGCCGACCGATTTCAGGCGTCCGTCGTTGAAGGCCTTCAGGAAGGCAGTCGCAGTCACGACATTGGGGGTGTTTTCTGCCCCCTCGGCAGGGAGCTGACGGCCGCCCTGCGCACCGAGGCCGAGGAAGACGGCATCGAATTCCTTGCGGATCTGGTCGATCGTGATGTCGACACCGACCTTGCAGTTCAAGCGGGTTTCGACGCCGAGATTGAGGATGCGCTGGATTTCGGCATCGAGCACTTCACGCGGCGTGCGGTAGCCCGGGATGCCGTAGCGCATCATGCCGCCGAGCTTGTCATGATCGTCGAAGATGGTGACCGAATGGCCCTTCAGCGCGAGCTGGTAGGCGACCGACAGACCGGCCGGGCCGCCGCCGATCACGGCGACTTTCTTGCCGGTCAGCTTCTCGGGCTTCTTGAACTGCAGATTGTTCTTGATCGCATATTCGCCGAGATAGTGCTCGACCGAGTTGATGCCGACATGGTCTTCGACCTGGTTGCGGTTGCAGCCGGATTCGCAGGGGGCTGGACAGACACGACCCATCACCGCCGGGAAGGGGTTGGCTTCGGTCAGGCGCCGCCAGGCATATTCCTGCCACGGCATGACCGGCTTGCCGTCGGCGCCGACCGGCGGCTTTTCGATGCCGCGGACGATATTCAGGTAGCTGCGGATGTCCTCACCCGACGGGCAGGAACCCTGACACGGGGGAGTGGACTGGATGTAGGTCGGGCACTTGTAGGACCAGCCCGCCTGGAAGATCTTTTCTTGCCAGCGCTTGTAGCTATCGGGCTTTTCGCCGTCCTTGTAGTGGCGGAAGGTCAACTTAACGTTCGTCGTTTCGGGGGTCGCTGACATCGTCGTCTCCGTGTAGTTATCGGGTTGTTGGATCAATGCTCATTGCCGAGGCGTATGGCGGTGCTGACCAACTGGTGTACGCCGCCGACCAGTCGCATGTTGAAACCGTAATAGGGCAGGACCTTGGTGAATTGGGCCTTGCAGATCGCACAGATGGTGGCCATGAAGTTCACACCGTGCTTTTCGACCACCTGCTGCAGCGCTTCCATGCGCGGGAAAGCGCCCTTGATGCGCGCTTCGATCAGCTCGTCGGTCAAGATGCCGCCGCCGCCGCCGCAACAGAAGGTGACCTCGCGGATCGTTTCCGGTGCCATGTCGACGAATTTGTTGGCCACGGCCTTGATGATGTTGCGCGGTATGTCGAACTGGCCACCCGGATAGCCGCCCATGCGCGAAGCGCGGGCAACGTTGCAGGAGTCGTGGAAGGTGATGACACGATGGTCGTTGGCTTCTTTGTCGAACTTGAGACGCCCTTGCTGGATCAGGTCCCAGGTGAATTCGCAAATGTGCGAGGGCTGGGGGTAGCGCGGATCGAGCTGCTTTTGCAGTTCGATCGAGAAAGGATCGTTGCCGCCGGCACCGACACCGTTCAATGTGTTCCAGAAGGCGTAGGCGACACGCCAGGCATGGCCGCATTCGCCGACGACGATGCGCTTGACACCCAGTTCCAGCGCAGCCTCGCGAATACGCATGGCGACCTTGCGCATCGTTTCGTAGCTGCCATTGAACAGACCGAAATTGCCGGCCTCGGAGGCGTGCGAGGAGAGTGTCCAGGAAATCCCGGCGGCGTGGAACACCTTGCCGTAGCCGATCAGCGATTCGATGTGCGGCTCGGCGAAGAAGTCGGCCGACGGAGTGACCAGCAGTACTTCGGCGCCCTGGACATCGAGCGGATACTTGACGTCGACGCCGGTGTCTTCCTTGACGTCTTCCTCAAGACCCTGCAGCGTATCTTCGAGCGCCGGGCCGGGCAGCCCCAGGTTGTTGCCGATCTTGTAGACCTTGCCGATGATCTCGTTCGAGTACTTCTGGCCGTAGCCGACCGTATCGAGGATATGACGCGCGGCCATCGTCACTTCGGCGGTATCGATGCCGTAGGGGCAGAACACCGAGCAGCGGCGGCATTCGGAACACTGCCAGAAATAGCTGTACCACTCATCGAGGAGTTCTTTGGTCAGATCCTTGGCGCCCACCAGGCCGGGGAACAGCTTGCCGGCGAGGGTGAAATAGCGCCGATAGACCGAACGCATCAACTCCTGACGCGCCACCGGCATGTTCTTCGGGTCGCTGGTGCCGATGAAGTAGTGGCACTTGTCGGTGCAGGAACCGCAGTGCACACACGCATCCATGAACACCTTGAGCGAACGGTACTTGCCGAGCAGCTCGCCGAACTTGGCGATCGCCTTGTCGTGGGTGACCTGCCAGTCATCGGCAAGTTTTCCCTGGAAGCCGATGGCTTCCTGGATTTTTTCGCTGGCGACGTGCGGGTGCGAATGCGCCATTGCACCCGGCTGCAGCGCTGGAACCGTCGGGTACTCCCGATATTTCGGAATCTGGAATTCAAGATCGGCCATGTCAGCTCTTCTCGATCTGGGCGGCCCATGGCGCGAGATGACGTTTTTCGCGCGGGGTATCGGCCTGGTTGCGGGTGGGGCTGAAGAACACGCCCGGGGCATGCAGCAGCTTGCTGAACGGGAACAGGATCATCAGCAAGGCGACGAGAATCAGGTGAATGTACAGAGCAGGATGCTCGGGCAGCGGCTGGATGTCGAAACGCATCAAACCGAGGAAGAAGGCTTTCACGGCGACGACATCGACATGACTGACGAAAGTCATGCCGGCGCCGGTGATGCCAATGCCGATCAGTACGGCAAGCCAGAGGTGGTCGGAAGGCGTCGTGATGTAACGGATGCGTTCGACCAGGAAACGACGCGCCCAGAGACCGGCCAGACCGGCCACCATCATGAAGGCAGCGTATTTGCCGAACGGCTGGATGAAGGCGAGCCAGGCGGGAATGTCGCTGACGAAGTAGCGCAAGTGACGGATCAGGACGAGGAACAGGCCCATGTGGAACATCCAGCCGAACAGCCAGATCCACAGGTTGCCTTTGAACAGGCTCTCGAACAGCACCACCTCGCGCGCCATGCGGAACGCCACTCCGGTGGTGGTGGTGGGCGCCGGTGTCGTCGGGATCGACAGTGGCGCGGGAGTGCGGGCAAAGTCGTAGATCTTGTAGGCCAGGCCGACGACAAGTATTGCGAAGGCGAGGTAGAACAGGATCGCGAAAAACGTTGTCATGGACGGTGCACCACGGCGAACACAGCAATCAAGAACGCAGCATCACGCTTGCCCTTTAGGCAGCGCCGCATCAGCGGACAGCGCTAGTGCGAAAGTCGGCGCTGGCGGGACGGCACTCCCGTGCCGCCCACCTGCGTGTTGCCTTAAATATCAGACGCAGCCGGTCGGCTTCGGCAGACCGGCGATCTTGCAGGCCTGCTTGGCGGGGCCGTAGGGGAACAGCTCATAGAGATACTGGCTGTTGCCCTTTTCCGGGCCGAGTTTCTTGCCGATCGCCTTGGTCAGCACGCGCACGGCCGGAGCGATCTGGAACTCGTTGTAGTAGTCGCGCAGGAAGTTGATGACTTCCCAGTGCGCGTCGGTCAGGTTGACGCCTTCTTGCTCGGCCAGATACTTGGCGACGTCTTCATTCCAGTCCGACAGGTTGACCAGGTAGCCTTCTTCGTCGGTTTCGTAGGTCTTGCCGTTGAGTTCGAATGCCATTGTTGTCTCCTAGTTGATTGATTGAAAATGGGTTACAGCCATGACTGGCAGGTTTTGTGATCCGCGACGAGATCGACGAAGCCGGCGTAATCGGTGACCGTGACGCCATCGATCACACGATCGGCCATCCCACGCGCTTCCAGATCGGCTTGAAGTGCGTAGAACTTGAACTTGCTCATTGCTGCCTTGACCTTGGCTTCCTCGGCGCCGCCCTTGACAGCAGCAAAGACGCCATCCTCGATGAGGAGAATGGTGCCGCCATCACAGGTGGCGAGGACGGAATTCAGCGCGGGACGGTCGTAAGGTGATTTGTTGACGATGTGCAGCATGGTGGTTTCCTCAGAACGACAGGATGACGTCCTGCTCTTCCATCAGTTTGCCGATTTCGGCACGGGAGAGCACTTCGACGGGCACGGCGAGATCGTCGGCGGTCAAACCACGTTCCGCCAGCGATTCCTGGGCGACATACAGCTTGGTGATGTCGTAATCTTCCAGCGCTCCCCAGGTCTTTTCGAAGGCCTTGGTCTCGATGCCCTTGGTGTTGTGCCCTTTCTTGAGCTGATAGACACCATCGTCGAGGAAGGTCAACGACACATCCTGCTCGAAGGCGGCGGCGATCAGTACCACTTCGAGGGCTTCCCACGCATAGATCGTGCCGTAGGGCGCCTTGCGATTGACCATCATGAATTTCTTGGTAGTCATTTGTCCGCTCCCTCAGTCGCCGAACACGACCAGCCGATCGGATTGGATGCCGGCCTCGATCAATTGGCCGAGGCCGGAAATACGGAATCCGGGGGCCAGGTTGGTGGCATCCTTGCCATTACGCTTCATCTCGCCTTCATCGACGATGCCGCGACGCTGGGCCGCGGCGACGCAGACGACGAGGTCGAGATTGTTTTCCTGCGCCAGTTTCGACCAGCGGTTGACGATGTTGCGGTCGTCCTGCGGCGGCGTGGTCAGTCGCGTGGCATTGTTGACGCCGTCGTGATAGAAGAAGATGCGGAAGATCTCGTGCCCTTTGGCCAACACCGCCTTGGCAAACTGATAGGCGGTGTCGGAGGCCTCGTGCGTGTAAGGACCTTCGTTGACCAGAATCGAAAACTTCATCGTGTCGAATTCCTCAGAAGCGGACGTGGTTCGAGGCATTGAGGTTGTAACGGCTGCCGCGCCAGTCGTCGATCATGTACTTGGTGAAGGGCAGACCGGTCTTTTCGAAGAAACGCGGCCAGCCGATGCGCTCGATCCAGTCGGCCATGCGCTCCCACGGACGGGCATCGGCCTTGTAGGTGTCGAGGATCTTCTTGACGATGGCATTGACTTCCGGCCAACGCGGCGGGTTGTTGGGGAGGCCAGCAGCGACCAGCTTGTGGAAGGAGGGCTTGCTGCGCGCGTTGGAGTTCTTGCCGCCCACCCAGATCGCGAGCTTGGAGTGCTCGGGGTCGTTGATCTGCATCGGCGGGCAGGGGGGGTAGCAGGCGCCGCAGCAAACGCATTTCTTCTCATCGACTTCCAGCGAGGGCTTGCCATTGACCAGCGCCGGACGGATGGCCGCGACCGGGCAGCGCGCGACGACGGCCGGACGTTCGCAGACGTTGGCGACGAGGTCATGGTTGATCTTCGGCGGTTTGGTGTGCTGGATGATCACTGCGATGTCGGCCTGGCCGCCGCAGTTGATTTCGCAGCAGGAAGTCGACAGGCGCACGCGGTTGGGCATCTCTTCCTTCTTGAAGTCCTCGAACAGGGCGTCCATCATCGACTTGACGACGCCAGAGGCATCGGTGCCCGGGATGTCGCAGTGCAACCAGCCCTGAGTGTGGGCGACCATCGACACCGAGTTGCCGGTGCCGCCGACGGGGAAGCCGTTCTTTTCCAGCGCTTCGATCAGCGGGCCGACCTTGGCTTCGTCGGAGACGATGTATTCGATGTTGGAACGGATCGTGAAGCGAACACGCCCTTCGGCATATTGGTCGGCGATGTCGCACAACAGACGGATCGTGTGCACGTCCATCTGCCGCTGGGTACCTGCGCGCACGGTCCAGACCTCGTCACCAGTATTGGAGACGTGATGCAGGACGCCGGGACGCGGACGGTCGTGGTATTTCCAGTTGCCGTAGTTGGCGGCGAGTTTTGGATGGAGGAATTTCTTGTTGTCGAGGAAGTACTCGACTGGCTTGCGCATTTGAGGTTGAGCCATGAATCGTCTCCGCAATGATCGTTGTGAATTGTTGCTATCTGAACAGGGTTTTCTGCCTGGCCGACTGCCGGTTCCGGGCGGAACCGGCAGTCCTTGACGCGGGAAGGCTTAAGCCGCAGCCTGCTTCTTGGCGTTGATCCGGGCGACTTCCTCGTCCCAGCCATCCGTGCGGATGTACGGGTTGGAACGCGGGCAGTTGACCATGTTGGCGTCGGGATCGAGGCCGATGCCTTCGAGGAAGTTGACCAGGCCGATGCGCTCGATCATTTCGCCGGTACGCTCATGCTCGAGCGCGTTCTCGGCGAAGAAGTCGACGATGTTCTGCGCCAGCTCGACGAGCTTGTCGTAGTCCTCTTCCGTCTTCAAATCCATGAAGGGGACGACGACGGTGCCCAGCGTCGCGCCGATCTTCAGGTGGCCGTGGCCGCCGACGAGGATCGTCGCACCCTTGTCCTTGCCCGGGCCGAGCGCGCCGGTCATCACGTTGATGCAGTGCATGCAGCGCACGCAGTCCTTGTTGTCGATCTCGAGCGACTGGGTGTCGTTGATGGCGACGGCGGAGATATGCGCATCCTTGCGCACGTCCTTGGTGTCCTTGACCTGCAGGGCGCGCGTCGGGCACATGTTGACGACGTCGTTGATCAACTCGTTCATGCCGTGCTTGGCGAACCACTTCTTGCCGAGCTCGTCGTCGGTCTTCATGTTGTCACGCCAGGTGCCGATCACGGCCATGTCGGCGCGCTGGATGGCGTTCATGCAATCGTTGCCGCAGCCGGAGAACTTGAACTTGAACTTGTACGGCAGGGCCGGGCGGTGGATGTCGTCGAGGAAGTTGTTGACGATCTTCTGATGGGCCTTCGCTTCGTCATAGCAGGATTGCTCGCAGCGCGCGGCGCCGACGCAGGACATCGCGGTGCGCACGGCAGGACCGGCGCCGCCCATGTCGAAGCCCATCTCATTGATTTCGTCCCACGCCGGTTGGACGTTCTCGGTGGTGCAGCCCTGGAACATGATGTCGCCGGACTGGCCGTGCAGGGCAATCAGACCGGAACCATACTTTTCCCAGATGTCGCAGAATTTGCGCAGTGTGGCGGTGTCGTAGTGCATGCCGGGCGGGGGCATGATGCGCAGGGTATGGAATTCCGCAGCGTCTTTGAAGACCGGCTGACCGGTCTTTTCGTCCTTGATTTCGGTGAAGCGGGGAATCACGCCGCCACCGTAACCGAACACGCCCACCGTGCCACCCTTCCAGTAGCCCTTCCGGGTTTCGTAGGAATGCTCGAGGTGGCCGAGCAGGTCGACGACGTAATCCTTATCCTTTGCCAGACGCTTCAGGCCGGTGACGAAACTGGGCCAGGGACCGGACTCGAGTTGGTCTAGCATAGGGGTTGGGTGAAGCTGTTTGGCCATGTTATCTCCTCGTTCGTAGGTGACTGTTGGGAACTGTGCGTTGATGTTCGTACATCTGGCGCCAGTTTTTATTGAAGCGAATTATCAGGACTGGTCGTCCAGTTGCACCATACCTCCGGCAGGTAGAATAACCGCATTCGAAGGGGTAAGGGAACCTACCCTGATGGAGTATCCGGCTTTCTCCCATTTGGTGATGGTTCTCGCCATCTTGCGGTGCGATAGTCCGGCCCCATCTCCAATGTCGTTCCAGCTCTTGCCGCAAGGCCTATGCAATCGTGGATGAGATTACCAGTCTAGACAAATTCCGGGTGCCGGTCGGTAATCAGGAAATCGAATTGCAGCAAATCCGCTTCGCGGCGGGTGGCGTGCCGGTGTTGCGCTTGCGCATCCGCGAGCATCGGCGTTTCACGATCTTCGATATCGATCCCGTCACGGCCGGCCGCTGGGGGCGGGTGATGGCAGAGTGGTCGAAGCAGCAGCTGCAGGCAGTGGAGTCCGGTCAGACTCCCGTCGCATCCGCGGCAGAGGCTCCGTCCTTCGCCTTCGCCGCCCCACCGGAAATGGTCGACGTGCAGTTCGCGTTGCGCGGCGGCAGCGTGCCATTCGATCACGCCGATGCCCTCTGGCAGGCGATCCGCGGGGTGCTGCCCTGGCTGGAAGATGAGGCGCTGGCAGGCGTCCATCCTCTTTATGGACTCAGTCCGGGTGAAGGCGTCTGGTACCTCGCGCGTCGTTCCCATCTGACGCTGCGCCTGCCGCGTCACCGTGTCGCCGATGCACAGGCGCTGGTCGGTGCGCAACTCGACCTTGGCGGCTCGCAGCTTGCGGTCGGAGAATCCAACGAAAAGTCACTGCCCGAGGCGCCCGTGCTGTATTCGAAGTTCGTGACCTTCGGCGGCAGCGACGCACCGGACGAGGAGCTGTTTTATGCCGCCTGTCAGCGGGCGCTGGCGGCGCTACGTCTGGTGCCCCGTTCGCTGGTTTGCGGCAAGCGCCAGTCGGCCCGTACGGCGGACGGGGTGCTGCACGGCTTCAGCCTGATGGTGAATGGTCTCGATGCCGAAGGAGCGCTGCGATTGATGCAGCAGGGGCTCGGCATCGAGCGCAAGCGCGGCTGTGGCATCTTCGTACCGCACAAATCGAACCCAGCGGACGTGGCAACCGCCTGATCAGGACAATCATCAACTCAACAAGCCAACTGCAAGGAGGAAAATAACATGGGTATCGTCATCAATGGCGTCGAAAAAGAAGTGGATGATTATGGCTATCTGCTCGAGCCCGATTTCAGCGAGGAGGCGGTGCACGCCTTCGCCGAAAAGGAAGGCATCGCGCTGACCGAGCAGCACTGGAAGGTGATCAACTATCTGCGCCAGAAATATCAGGAGGACGGCCATACCCCGAACCTGCGCAACCTGATCAAGGGGCTGCAGGATGAGGGCGTGATGCCGGAAGCCGACAACAAGCTGATGTTCGAGCTGTTCCCGGATGGCGGCGCCGCGAAGCAGGGTTGCCGTATCGCCGGTCTTCCGCAGCCTTATGGCAAGGGGGGCTATTGAGTAAATCTCCCCATCCCCCTTTCGCGAAAGGGGGAGCTTTCGTGCTCGCTGCGCCCGACGACTTGGGGTCCGTCCGATATTTTGCCGAGCGGTTTGCGCCTCTGGCGCTTAACGCATTGCCTTGGGGCGGCCCAGCGGCAATACTCCTTTTTTCTGACTGACAAGTGGCCATCCGTCTCAAGACCAAGTTCCACACGCCGGGGCAGCGTTCCCCGGCCACCCTCGCCTCGGTGGTGGCGGTACTCGCCTGGAAGCTGGCGATCGAGTCGATCAAGCGCATGCGCAAGGCCGATTACGACATCGATCCCGGCCGACCCTATTTCGATTTCGTCTGCGAATATCTGGCGTTTCTCGCCGTGGCCGCCGACCGGGTCGCCTACCGGGCCCTCGATGAGGCGGCACGCAGCGAGTTCACCAGCGCGCTGGTGAAGAACATCGCCCGCTTCGTCGAGGAAAACAACATCATGCTGCTCGGTGAAGCCGTGCCCGGCGAATCGCAGCGACACTTCATCGATCTCTTCAACCGCCGTGCCGCCGATTACGCCGAATTCGACTACACGGAACAGGGGCCGGATTTCGCTTTCAAACGCTTCTTCGCTGCCTGCTTGCGCGATGTCCTGCCAGAAAAGGACAAACTTTGGGTCATCGATCAGGCGATGGACATCGAGGCCCCCGAGTCGCTGAAGATGCTCGAAAAGACCCTCACCGGGCTGTTCAATCCGGAACAGGCCAAAAGCCAGCGCAGGCAGGATCTGCGCGGCTCGATCGACTGAAAGGAAGCGCATGCCCGGCCCCTTCGACCTTGCCGACACCCGCGCCTATGCCGAATGGCGGGCGCAGAAGCTCGATACCGCGCCACGGCGTATCGAAGACATCGTCGTTACTGTGGACGATCCGCGTCAGCTGAAAACCGAGGAGCGCGAGCGCCTCGTCGCGCTCAATCGACGCTGCAACATGGCGATCTATGTCAGCAAGACCGGCTCGGATCCCGACAAGGAGATTCCACGGCGGCTGGGTGCCCAGCTCGGCATGGTGACGCTCGATGGCCACTGGCTGACCGACAGCGACGGCATTTCACCGCTCTCGGTGATTGGCGCCGAAGCCCGAGGCGAACGCAAGGACTTCATCCCCTACACCGACCGGCCGATCAAGTGGCATACCGACGGCTATTACAACCGGCCCGAGCACACGATCCGCGGCCTGCTGCTCCATTGCGTGCAAAGCGCCGCCAGCGGCGGCGAGAACCAGTTGCTCGATCACGAGATCGCCTACCTCCTGTTGCGCGACGAGAATCCCGATTACATCCGCACCCTATCAAGGCCGGCGGTGATGACCATCCCGCCGCGCACCGATGACCAGGGGGTCGCGCGTGCCGCACAGCCGGGGCCGGTGTTTTCCGTCAATGAAGATGGCACGTTGCACATGCGTTACACGGCGCGCACGGTGAGCATCGTCTGGGATGCCGCCGCTGATGCAGCGCGTGCCGCCCTCGAACGCATCCTCGCTACACCGACGCCTTGGACCCTGCGCGGCCGGCTCGAACCGGGCATGGGGCTGGTGTGCAACAACGTGTTGCACGATCGCAGTGGCTTCATCGAAACGGCCGAGAAACGCCGTCTGCTCTACCGCGCCCGGTATTACGAACGCGTGGCCATCGACTGACCCCTGGCGGCGCGGGCGAGCTCCGTATAATCTTCTCATCACCATTGGGGGGAGCGGCATGCCGCAGTTGTCACCGGAACTCGAACGCAGGCTGACGGCGGCGGTCGACCGCATGCCGGCGTTTCCGAAGAGCGTGCAGACCATCCTCACGATGACGCGGGACAGCAACTGCCTGCCCAAGCAGCTGGTCGGCGTGATCGAGAAAGACCCGGTGATGACGCTGCGTATCCTGCGCGTCATCAATTCCGCCTACTATGCCTTGCCCAACAAGATCGGCTCGGTCGGCCAGGCGGTCGTCTATCTCGGCCTCAACACGATCAAAAATCTTGCGCTGGCCTGTGCCGCCGCCGGGGTGCTGCCGCGCTTTCATACCGACTTCTTCGACAGCCAGCAATATCTGCTCCATTCGTTGTCCGTCGCGTCATTGGCGCGCCTGCTGTGCGAGAAGCATGCCCGCTCGGAAGCCGATCCCGGCGACTGTTATGTGGCCGGGCTGCTGCACGATTTCGGTAAGGTGGTATTCGCCCATACCATGGCGGCTGAATTCACGCTCGCACTCGGTATCGCGGCACAGAAGGGAAAACCGCTGCACCTCGCCGAGCAGGAGGTGATCGGTGCCGATCACGCCTTCGTCGGCGCCCTGCTGGCGCAGAAATGGCAGTTCAGTGAGGCGCTCGTCGCATGCATCCGCGACCATCACGCGGCCGATGTCGCGCCGCAGGCGATGCTCGATTGTCTGCGCATGGCCGATGCGATTTGCCGGCAACGAGGCTTTGGGGCGGCAGGCAACCCCTGGCGGGAGGAAGAGCTGGCAGAATTGCCGGCACGGTTCGCTACGGCCACGGAGGCGGTCGTCGCGGACTTGGGGGATTTGAACAAACATCTGGCGGAGGCGCAGACTTTTGCCCAGATCGGCGTGGGGGAAGGGGGATGAAAGTGAAGATGTGGGGTGTGCGGGGGTCGATCCCGTCGCCCGGTCCGCGCACGGTACGCTATGGCGGCAATACCACCTGCATCGAGGTCAGGAGCGACGCCGATCATCTGATCATCCTCGATGCCGGCACCGGCATCTTTCCGCTGGCGCAGAGCCTGCTCGCCCGACTGCCGGTGGAAGCCAACATCTTCATCACCCATACCCATTGGGACCACATCCAGGGTTTGCCGTTCTTCGTTCCGCTGCACATTCCCGGCAACATCGTGCGCATTCACGGCGCCTTCGATCTGATCACGCAGCAAGGGGTCGAGCACGTGATGAACGTGCAGTTGCAATACAGTTATTTCCCGATTCGCGAAGCCGAACTCAAGGCGAACGTCGAATACCTGACGCTGACCGTGGGGAAGCCGGTGCGGGTCGGCGATGCGACCGTGACGCCGATCCTCATGAACCATCCGGTGATCAATTTCGGCTATCGCATCGAATGTAACGGCAAGTCGCTGTTCTTCACCGGCGATCACGAGCCCTGGCGCAACATCTACGCGCCGGAAGAGTCGGGTTGGGCCGAATACCAGGCGATGATCGAACAGCGCCAGGCCGAGCTCGAAGCGGCGATCGGCCCGGTCGATCTGCTGATCGTCGATAGCGCTTACACGGCGGCCGAATACCCGAAAAAAATCGGCTGGGGGCATGGCACCTTCGATACCGGTCTGGAATTGGCCCGACGCACCGGCGCCCGACGGCTGCTATGCACCCATCACGAACCGACCCGCAGCGATGACGAGCTGGAACGGGTGTTCGCCGAAGCGCTCACCCGCCAGACTGTGGCCGGCTGCGAGGTGATGCTGGCTTACGAAGGTTTGGAGATCACGCTGTGAATGCGGCAAGCTCGCTTTCCGCCTGCGCGATCTGCCGATCGAGGCGTTGCGCCATTTCGGCGAGCAGATCGCGCCCCTGGCGTTCGGCGAGCCGCGCGGCGGCGAAGAGCTCGTAGAGCTTCGAGCCGTAGAGCTGGTCGAGCTCGGCGCCGATGGCGGCGATACGTTGCCGGATCGCATCGCGCTGGGCGATGAGTCCCTGTCGGCGCGCAAAACTCGGCGCTGGTAGGACGGCACCGCCGACACTCTGCGCATCCGCATTGCTCCCCGCGAGCCAGCGGGCCAGCACGCGTTCCAATGCCGCGGCATCGCCGGCGCGGTAAGCGCGGTTGGCTTCACTCATCAACTGTGTGCGCCAGGCGCGATCCGCCTCGTCGCGGGCGCGGTCGGGATGGATTTTCTGCGCCAGCTGACGAAAGCGCTTCTTGAGATCGATGTCCGGTGCGAAAGGCTGAGCCTGTTCCTCTTCAGGGAGGCATCTGCCGGCTTCGTATTCGCGCTGTGATCGGTCGGCGCGGGCTCGCGCCTCCTGTGTCGCCTGCGCCTGGGCTGCATCCTGTGGCGTGCGTTCGAGGCGCGCTGCGGCAAGTTCGGCCTGCAGCCGGTCGAGGTGGACGATACGGCCGGCGACGAGCGCGTGGTAGCGGGCACTGAACGCCGCCAGCTCCCCTTGTGCCGTTGCCAGCTCGAGCTCCAGCTCGGCGAGCTCCTGGCCGAGCAGCTCGATTTCTGCCGCGAGCTGCGCGGTCTCGTCGGTCAGCGCGATGCCCTGCGTTTTCTCGCCGCCCCACGACAGCCGCAGGGTGTGCCGTGCGCCTGGCCAGGGGCTGGCCGGCTGGGCGGGCAATCGTCCGCACTGCAGCAGTACCGCCCAATCGGTGGGCATGGCGGTTTGCTGAATGACCTGCCAAGGGCCGATGCGCACCGGAAACAGAGCGAAGATGCCGGCCGGCGGTGCCTCGTCACGCAGATTGCGCGTTGCCCAGGCGAGACTGTTCCGCCAGAGCGCATCCGCATGGCGCAGGCGTTCCCGCTGTGCCGTCCAGATGGGCCCCTGGCTGTCGGCGGCAGCACGTGAGAGTCGGCTCTTCAGCAGCGAGAGGGTGGCGCGCAGTGCGATCGGGCGGGCGTGGTCGGCCCCAGGCAGTACGAGACAGAGCGGGCGTAACGAAAGATCGAGGGCATTCGAAATTTCCGGCAGCAGGCCGTCGTCGGCGGTAACGATCGTCAGCGTACGATCATTGGCCAGCGCTTCGGCGGCCAGCGCCGCCAGCGCGCCGATGAGGACTTCCTGCTGCTCGGGTGCCGCCGCGTTGGCGAAACTCGGCGCTGGCACACCGGCACCCGCTTGTCCAAGCAGCTTCAGCCAGGCGGCGAGGGTCGATGCGATTTCTGACATGCGATTCATGCGGCATTCTAGTCGGGACTGCCGGCGGTTCGTAGTAAAGTGCGCAGTCTGTCGTCAATGTTTGCGGAGGATAAAGCGTGTTTTCGATCATTCAGGCGGCCGGCTGGCCGATCTGGTTTCTCCTGGCGGCTTCCGTGATCGCCGTCGCGCTGATCATCGAACGTGCCGCCACGTTGCGGCGCGGGCGGATCGTGCCGCCCGGCCTGTTGCAGAGCACGATCGCCGAATACCGCAAGAGCGGCGTCACCGACGACCTGCTGGCGCGGCTCGAGGCGCATTCCCCGCTCGGCAGGGTTTTTGCGGCCGGATTGCGCAACGACAAAGCCTCGCGCGAAGTGATGAAGGAAGCCATCGAAGAAGCCGGCCGCGGTGTCGCCCATGAGCTGGAACGCTTCCTCACCAGCTTGGGCACGATCGCCTCGATCAGCCCGCTGTTGGGCCTGTTCGGTACGGTGGTCGGCATGATCGAGATCTTCGGTTCGGCCACCGGCGCCGGCAACAATCCGCAGCAGCTGGCGCATGGCATTTCGGTGGCGCTCTACAACACGGGCTTCGGTCTGATGATCGCGATTCCGGCGATGATCTTCTACCGGCATTTCCGCGCCTTCGTCGATAGCTGTGTGATCGAGATGGAGCAGCAGGCGCTGAAGCTGGTCGAACAGCTCCATGGCGAGAGGCGCTGAATGAACTTCCAACGCGGCCGCACACGCGAAGAGCCGGAGATCAATCTGATTCCGATGATCGACGTGCTGCTGGTGATCCTCATCTTCCTGATGATAACCACGACCTACTCGAAGTTCGCCGGTCTGGAGATCAATCTGCCGACGGCGGATGCCCAGGCGCAAGCCGACAAGCCGAACGAGATCGACGTGGTGGTGACGGCTGCCGGCACCGTGCTGATCGACAAGCAACCGGTGGCCGGCGGTATCGAGGCGCTCGCGCAGGCACTGCAGCGTGCCGCGGCTGGAACGGCCGCGCCGATCGTCGTCATCAACGCGGACGCCAAGACCGCCCATCAGAATGTCATCGATGTGATGCAGGCCGCGCGCACTGCCGGTTTGAGCCAGATCTCCTTTGCCACCCAGCAAAAACAACCGTGATGGGATGATGCGGGTCTGGCGACGCCGGGGACTCCTTGCCTGGTCGTTGTTGCCCTGCGGACTGTTGTTCTTCGCCCTGGCCGGACTGCGCCGCCAGGCATACCGGCGAGGCTGGCTGAAATCGGCACGCTTGCCGGTGCCGGTGGTGGTCGTCGGCAACATCGTCGCCGGCGGCGCCGGCAAGACCCCGCTGACGCTCTGGCTGGCAGAACGGCTGCGCACCGCGGGGCGTCATCCGGGCATCGTCAGCCGCGGCTACCGCCGCGTCACCGATGACATACGCCAAGTCGGCGCTGGCGACACGGCACAGGAGGTCGGCGACGAGCCGCTGCTGCTGGCGCGCCGCTCCGGCTGCCCGGTCGTGGTCGGCGCGGACCGCCTCGCCGCCGGGCGCGCCCTCCTGGCCGCCCACCCCGAATGCGATCTGCTGCTGTGCGACGACGGCCTGCAGCATTACCGACTGCAGCGCGACGTCGAGATCGCGGTGATCGACCGGCGCGGGCTGATGAACGGCTGGCCGCTGCCGGCCGGTCCGCTGCGCGAGCCGCCGGCCCGTCTGCGCGAGGTCGCGGCGCTGGTGCTGCACGATGCCGTCATGCCCGCCGTGCCGGGCGTGCCCAGCTTCACGATGCGCCTCATCGGCGAGCGGTTTTACCGTCTCGACGATCCGAAAATCCACTGTGCGGCGCGCGACCTGGCCGGTCTGAAACTGCATGCCGTGGCCGGCATCGGTGAGCCGCAGCGCTTCTTCGATCATCTCACCCGGCTGGGCCTCGTCTTCGAGGCGCATTCGTTTCCCGATCATCATCGCTATCGCGCTGCCGATCTGACCTTCGTTGGCGATGCAATCCTGATGACCGAAAAGGACGCGTTAAAATGCGCCGGCCTCGCGCGGCTGCCGGTTTGGGTGCTGCCGGTCGAGGCGCACGTCGAGCCCGATCTCGCCCGCCATGTTCTGGCCATTCTGGAGAAAACCGATGGACCCGCGTCTGCTTGAAATCCTCGTCTGCCCGCTGTGCAAGGGCCCGCTCGACTACCGCAAGGCGGCTGGCGAACTGGTCTGCAAGGCCTGCCGCCTCACCTACCCGATCCGCGACGACATCCCGATCATGCTCGAAGACGAGGCGCGGCAACTCGCGCCGGAAGAAGAGTAACCGCAGTGGCGTTTCGCGTCGTCATCCCGGCGCGTCATGCCTCGACGCGGCTGCCCGGCAAACCGCTGCTCGATCTCGCCGGCAAGCCGATGGTGGTGCGTGTCGCCGAAGCCGCGCAGCGCAGCGGCGCCCAGGAGGTGGTCATCGCCACTGATGACGAACGCATCATCGCCGCGGTCACGGCCCATGGCCATCTTGCCATCATGACGCGCGCCGACCATGCCAGTGGCACCGATCGCGTCGCCGAAGTGGCGCGCTTGTTTGGCTGGCCGGATGAGGCGATCGTCGTCAACGTGCAGGGCGACGAACCGCTGATCGATCCGGCGCTCATCAATGCCGTGGCTGGCGCGCTGACGACCGACCGTGAGGCGAGCATCGCCACGGCGGCGCACCGCATCCACGATCTGGCCGAGTTCATGAGTCCGCATGTCGTCAAGGTGGTTACCGCCGCCAGCGGCCGCGCGCTGTATTTTTCTCGGGCGCCGATTCCCTGGCATCGCGACGGTCTGGCGGCGCACCCCACGGTACTGCCCGCGGAGCTGGAAGTGCGACGCCATGTCGGCCTGTATGCCTATCGGGTAGGCTTCCTGCGCCGCTTTGGCGAGCTGGCACCGGCGCCGATCGAACAATGGGAGGCGCTCGAACAACTGCGTGCCCTGTGGCACGGCTTTCACATCCATGTCATCGATTGCGCGCATCCTCCCGCGCCAGGCGTCGATACGGCCGAGGATCTGGAGCGGGTGCGCAAACTGTTTGTTGCGCTGCACTAATCATGGCGGCTATCTTGGGATAGATAAAATCTAGCCAAGCCCGTTACGGTTGGTGCGAACATTCGTAGCATTGTTTGAAGTCAGGAAATAACAACACGAGGAGATGTACGATGCGTTTGATTCTGTTGGGCCCGCCCGGCGCCGGCAAAGGCACCCAGGCCAATTTCATCAAGGAAAAATTCGGCATTCCGCAGATCTCGACCGGCGACATGCTGCGCGCCGCGGTCAAGGCGGGCACGCCGCTCGGCCTGGAAGCCAAGAAGATCATGGATGCCGGCGGCCTGGTCCGTGATGACATCATCATTGGTCTGGTGAAGGATCGCCTCAAGGAGCCCGACTGCCAGAAGGGTTACATGTTCGATGGTTTTCCGCGCACCATCCCGCAGGCCGAAGCGATGAAGGAGGCTGGTGTGCCGATCGATTTCGTGCTCGAAATCGACGTGCCGGACGAGGAAATCATCAAGCGCATGAGCGGGCGGCGCGTGCATGTCGCCTCTGGACGCACCTATCACGTGATCTTCAATCCGCCCAAGGTCGAGGGCAAGGATGACGTCACCGGCGAACCGCTGATCCAGCGTGACGATGACAAGGAAGAAACCGTCAAGAAGCGTCTCGAGGTCTATCACCAGCAAACCGAAGCGCTGATCGATTACTACGGCAAGTGGGCGGCCTCGGGCGAACCCGGTGCGCCGAAATACCGCAAGATCAATGGCCTCGGCAAGGTCGAGGATGTGCGCGACGCGGCCTTTGCCGCCTTGAGTGAATGAGGGAGGTCGAGCAACCATGGCAGCGAAGAAAATGAATGCGTTCTATGCACAGTCCGGCGGCGTGACGGCGGTGATCAACGCCTCGGCCTGCGGCGTGATCGAGACCGCCCGCAAGCACAAGGACAAGATCGGCAAGGTCTATGCCGGCCGCAATGGCATCATCGGCGCCCTGACCGAGGACCTGATCGACACCAGCAAGGAATCCGCCGCGGCGATCGCCGCGCTGCGCTATACGCCCTCCGGCGCCTTCGGCTCCTGCCGTTACAAGCTGAAGAGCCTGGAGGCCAACCAGCGTGAATACGAGCGTCTGATCGAGGTCTTCAAGGCGCACAACATCGGCTACTTCTTCTACAACGGCGGCGGCGATTCCGCCGACACCTGCTACAAGGTCTCGCAGTTGTCCGAGAAAATGGGTTATCCGGTGCAGGCCATCCATGTGCCGAAGACGGTCGACAACGACCTGCCGATCACCGACAACTGCCCCGGCTTCGGCTCGGTCGCCAAGTACATCGCCGTCTCGACGCTCGAAGCGACCTATGACGTGCGTTCGATGTGCGCGACCTCGACCAAGGTCTTCGTGCTCGAAGTGATGGGGCGGCATGCCGGCTGGATCGCCGCCGCGGGGGCGATGGCTTCGAGCAAGGATCAGGAGCTGCCGATCGTCGTATTGTTCCCCGAGGTGCTGTTCGACCAGAAGAAGTTCCTCGCCAAGGTCGACAGCCTGGTCAAGAAGTTCGGCTACTGCACGGTGGTCGTGTCGGAAGGCTGCCACTGGCCCGACGGCAAGTTCCTCGCCGAGCAGGGCACGCGCGATGCCTTCGGCCATGCACAGCTCGGCGGCGCGGCGCCGGTCGTCGCCAACATGATCAAGGAAAACCTGGGCTACAAGTTCCACTGGGGCGTGGCCGATTATCTGCAGCGTGCCGCGCGGCACATCGCCTCGAAGGCCGACGTCGATCAGGCCTATGCGATGGGCAAGGCGGCCGTCGAGTTTGCGCTCAAGGGCCACAACTCGGTGATGCCGACCGTCGAGCGCGTCTCGAGCAAGCCCTACCGCTGGAAGGTCGGCATGGCGCCGCTGTCCAAGGTGGCCAACGTCGAGAAGATGATGCCGAAGAACTTCATCACCAGCGATGGGTTTGGCATCACCGACAAGTGCCGCGAGTATCTGGCGCCGCTGATGAAGGGAGAGGACTACCCGCCTTATGGGCCGGATGGTCTGCCCAAGTACGTGACATTGAAGAATGTCGCCGTGGCGAAGAAGTTACCGGAGTTCAAGCTGTGAGGGTGTAGCGTGAATCGGTGAAAGCCGCGGATGCAGCTTTTGGGCGCTGCGGCTTTCGTGATCGCAGTCTGGTGTTTTGACAACAAGGGGGGTGTATGTCTTCAGGTCTGATATTTGCCCTGGCCTGCGCAATCGGTGCGATTGTGTATGGCTGGATTTCGGCGCAATGGATTCTCGCCCAACCGACCGGCAACGATCGGATGCGAGCGATCTCCGCGGCGGTGCAAGAGGGAGCGCAAGCCTATCTCAAGCGCCAATACACGACGATCGCGATGGTGGGTGTGGTGCTCGCCGTGGTGATCGCCTTCTCGCTCGGCATCGCCACGGCCGTCGGCTTCGTGCTCGGCGCGGTGCTATCCGGCGCGGCCGGTTTCATCGGCATGAACGTCTCGGTGCGCGCCAATGTGCGCACGGCCGAAGCAGCCAGCAAGGGCTTGAACGAGGCGCTCAACGTCGCCTTCCGCGGCGGTGCGATCACCGGCATGTTGGTGGTCGGCCTGGGCCTGTTGGGTGTGGCCGGTTTCTATGCCTATCTCAAAGCCACCCAGGGTGACCAGAGTCTCGACCACATCCTGCATCCGCTGGTGGGCCTCGGCTTCGGTTCCTCGCTGATCTCGATCTTCGCCCGTCTCGGCGGTGGCATCTTCACCAAGGGTGCCGACGTCGGCGCCGACCTGGTCGGTAAGGTCGAAGCCGGTATCCCTGAGGATGACCCGCGTAACCCGGCGGTGATCGCCGACAACGTCGGTGACAACGTCGGCGACTGCGCCGGCATGGCGGCCGACCTGTTCGAGACCTATGCGGTGACGACCGTCGCGACGATGCTGCTCGGCGCCCTGCTGTTCAAGGCGGGCGGTGAGGCGATGGCGAATTCCGCGGTGCTTTATCCGCTGGTGCTCGGCGGTTTCGCGATCATCGCTTCGATCCTCGGCGCCTTCTTCGTCAAGGCTTCGCCAGGGCAGAAGATCATGAGTGCGCTCTACAAGGGCCTGATCGTCGCCGGTCTGTTGGCCTTGGTGGCCTTCTATCCGCTGACCGGCTGGATCGTCGATGACCATCTGCTCGACCAGGTGCTGGGCATTTCCGGCGGTTCGCAGATGCGTTTGTACGGCGCAGCGGTGATCGGTCTGGTGCTGACCGGCCTGATGGTCTACATCACCGAGTACTACACCGCGACCGAATACGCACCGGTGCGCCACATCGCGCAAGCTTCGACCACGGGCCATGGCACCAACGTCATCGCCGGCATCGGCGTGTCGATGAAGGCCACCGCCTGGCCAGTGCTCGCCGTGTGCGGCTCGATCTGGGCGGCCTATACGCTCGGCGGTCTGTATGGCATCGCCATCGCGGCGACCTCGATGCTGTCGATGGCCGGCATCATCGTCGCCCTCGACGCCTACGGCCCGATCACCGACAACGCCGGCGGCATCGCCGAAATGGCCGAACTGCCGGATTCCGTGCGTGGCGTCACCGACCCGCTCGATGCGGTCGGCAACACCACCAAGGCGGTGACCAAGGGCTATGCGATCGGCTCCGCGGGGCTGGCCGCGCTGGTGCTGTTCGCCGACTTCACCCACGCGCTGGAAGCCTTCAAGCCGGGCGTGAAGTTCCTCTTCGACCTCTCCGATCCGGCGGTCATCATCGGCCTGTTCGTCGGCGGCATGGTGCCTTACCTCTTCGCTGCGATGGGCATGGAAGCGGTCGGTCGTGCGGCGGGCTCCGTGGTCGTCGAGGTGCGGCGCCAGTTCCGCGAAATCAAGGGCATCATGGAAGGCAAGGCCAAGCCGGAATACGGCACCTGCGTCGACATGCTGACCAAGGCGGCGATCAAGGAAATGATGATCCCCTCGCTGTTGCCGGTGGTCGTACCGCTGGCGGTGGCGATCGGCATGAACTTCCTGATGCCGGCGATCGGCGGCGTCAGTGCCGGCGTGCGCGCGCTCGGCGGCGTGCTGCTCGGCACGATCGTCACGGGCCTGTTCGTCGCGATTTCGATGACCACCGGCGGCGGTGCCTGGGACAACGCCAAGAAGTACATCGAAGAGGGCAACTATGGTGGCAAGGGGTCGGATGCGCACAAGGCGGCGGTGACCGGCGATACCGTGGGCGACCCCTACAAGGATACGGCCGGCCCGGCGGTGAACCCCCTGATCAAGATCATCAACATCGTGGCACTCTTGATCGTGCCGCTGATCGCCTGATCGATATTCCAGGTCAGTGACGAGCGGGCAGTTCCGGCGACGGGACTGCCCGTTTCTTTTGACGCAAACGCGGCGCTGGTGGAGCGGCACTACGGCACGGCGCGGCGGCGGAAATCCTGCAAGCGAAACCCCAGCAGCCACAACGTGCCGAAATAGGTCGCGGCTGCGCCAACGACCAATAGGGACAGGTGCGTGACACGCATCCAGCTCGACGCGGTCAGCCAGTTGGCTTCTTCGCCCATGCCGAACCAGAGCGTCAGCGCCAGTGCCACCAGCGCCACGACGAGCTTTGCCGCGAACATCGGCCAGCCGGGCAGCGGCCGATAGGCGCCGCGCTGCTTGAGTCCGCGAAACAGCAGCCAGGCGTTCAGACACGAGGCCAGCCCGATCGCGAGGGCCAAGCCGGCGTGCTTGAATGGCCCGATGAAAGCGAGATTCATCGCCTGGGTGGCGGCGAGCGTCACGAGCGCGATCTTCACCGGCGTGCGGATGTTCTGCTGCGCATAGAAGCCCGGTGCGAGCACCTTGACGAGGATCAGCCCGATCAGGCCGATGCTGTAGGCGACCAGCGCCTGGCGCGTCTGGAGGACGTCGTTGGCGGTGAAGGCGCCGTGCTGGAATAGTGTCGCGAGCAGTGGCACGCCGAGGATGGCGAGCGCCAGCGCGGCCGGCAGCGTGAGCAGGAAGGTCAAGCGTAGGCCCCAGTCGAGCAGGGCGGAGAAGGTTTCTGGCCTGCCGCCACTGTGCGCCTTGGCGAGGCTCGGCAGCAGGATCGTGCCCAGCGCCGCGCCGAGCAGGCCGGCGGGAAACTCCATCAGCCGGTCGGCGTAATACAGCCAGGAGACGCTGCCGGAGGCCAGGAAGGAGGCGAAGATGGTGTTGATCAGCAGCGAGATTTGCGCCACGGAGACGCCGAGCAGCGCCGGCGCCATCAGCTTCAAGATACGCCGCACGCCGGGGTCATGGGGAGCGAAATCGAAACGCGGCAGCATGCCGATTTTTTTCAGCGCCGGCAGCTGGATCGCCAGTTGCAGCAAGCCGCCGAGGAACACCGCCCAGGCCAGCGTCATCACCGGGGGATCGAACCACTGCGCCGCGAACAGCGCCATGCCGATGAAGGAAAGGTTCAGCAGCACTGGCGTAAATGCCGGCAAGGCGAAACGGCTCCAGGTGTTGAGGATGCCCGCCGAGAGTGCCACCAGGGCCATGAACAGGATGTAGGGAAAAGTGATGCGCGTGAGCGTCACGGTGAGGGCGAACTTCTCGCCGTCGGCGGCGAAACCCGGGGCGGAGACGAGAATCAAGAGCGGGGCGCCGAGGATGCCGAGCAGCGTGACGAGCAGCACGACGAGGAAGAGGAGGGTGGCGACGCGATCGACCAGGGTCTTGGTCTCCTCGGCGTTGCGCTGCTGGCGGTATTCAGCCAGCATGGGCACGAAGGCCTGTGAGAAGGCGCCCTCGGCGAACATGCGGCGCAGCAGATTGGGCAGCCGGAAGGCGACGAAGAAGGCATCGGTGAACATTCCGGCGCCGAAGGCGCGGGCGATCACGAAATCGCGCACGAAGCCGAGAATGCGCGACAGCAGCGTCAGGCTGCTCACGGTGGCCAGGGTGCGTAATAGGTTCATGGGGCGGATGTTACAGGCTCGCACTGGCTTCTTGCATCCGCGTGCGAGTGCTCCTATAATCCGCGCCTTTCCGAACATCCATCGAGCAACGTTTCATGGCCAATACCGCACAAGCCCGCAAACGCGCCCTCCAGGCGATCAAGCGCCGCGCCCACAACATGAGCCTGCGTTCCCGGCTGCGCACCGCGATCAAGAAGGTGCGCAAGGCCGTCGCCGCCGGCGACAAGGCGTCCGCCCAGGCGATCTTCAAGGAATCGCAGCGCATCATCGATTCGATCGCCGACAAGAAGATCATCCACAAGAACGCCGCCGCGCGTCACAAGAGTCGTCTTTCCGCCGCGATCAAGGCGCTCTGAGCCCGGCAGGCATCGCAAAGAATCGCGTGGGCGTCGAATGGGCGTCCGCGCGTTTTTTATCCCAGATTGTCCATTGGAACACGAGCGGGTTTCGCAGGCGAGGGCGAGCAGGTTTGCGTCCGCGCGACGAGCCAATAACGGTGTCTATTGGCGAGGAGCGGGGGCGCGAAGATGCCGCCCGCAGCCCGAAAGCCGCCGTGTAGGGCGATGAAATGACCGTTTCGCATGCTCATCGCGCATCAGCCCGGTCTAATGGACAATCTGGGTTTATGGGCGGATCGAAAGACGAGGCTACACAGCCTGTCGATTTTCACTTATGATCGATTCCCCGCAGTAAGAAAGCACGGCGGCCGCACGGGCCGCCGTCGCTTTTTGCGGATGACGTTTCCCTGTTTGCAACCGCGGAGCGGAACATGTCGCACCTGATGAACAACTATGCCCGGCAGCCCATCGCCTTCACCCATGGCGAAGGTTGCCGCCTCTTCGACGAGCATGGGAAGAGCTACCTCGATGGCATCGCCGGCATCGCGGTCAATACCCTTGGTCACAATCACCCCCGCCTCACGGCGGCGCTCGAACGACAGGTGCATCGCCTGATCCACGTCTCGAATCTGTATCGGGTGATCGAGCAGGAGCAGTTGGCCGAACGCCTGGCGCGGCTTTCCGGCATGGACGAGGTCTTTTTCTGCAATTCCGGCTGCGAGGCGAACGAAGCGGCGATCAAGCTGGCGCGGCTCTATGGCCACGGCAAGGGGATCGAGCAACCGGCGATCATCGTCATGGAACAGTCCTTCCACGGCCGTACCCTGGCGACGCTTTCCGCCACCGGCAACCGCAAGGTGCAGGCGGGTTTCGAACCTCTTGTGCCAGGTTTCGTGCGCGTGCCCTTCGACGATCTGGCGGCGATCGAGCAGGTGGCGGCGAACAACCGCAACGTCGTCGCCGTGCTGTTCGAGCCGGTACAGGGTGAGGGCGGCATCAACGTCTGTCATGACGAGTTCCTGCGTGGCTTGAGGCAGATCTGCGACGCGCAGGGTTGGCTCCTGATGCTCGACGAAGTGCAATGCGGTATCGGTCGCACTGGCCAGTGGTTCGCCTTCCAGCATGCCGGCATCCTGCCCGACGTGATGACGCTGGCGAAGGGCCTGGGCTCCGGCGTTCCCGTCGGCGCCTGTCTGACCGCCGGGCGGGCGAACGGCGTCTTCAAGCCGGGCAACCACGGTTCTACCTTCGGCGGCAATCCGCTCGCCTGCGTCGCCGCCCTGACGACCCTGACGGTGCTCGAAGACGAGGATCTGCCCGCGCGCGCTGCGGCATTGGGCGCGCGGATGCAGGAGCGCATCGCGGCGGGGCTTAAGGGGATCGGCGGCGTCGTTGGCATCCGCGGCAAAGGCCTGATGCTCGGCATCGAGCTCGATCGTCCGTGCGCGGCCCTGGTGGCTGCCGGTCTGGAAGCCGGCATTCTGATCAACGTCACCGCCGAAAAGGTGATCCGCCTGCTGCCGCCGCTGGTGATGAGCGATGCGGAGGCCGATGAGCTGGTGGACAAGCTCGTCGCGGTGGTGCGGCATTTCCTGGCCGGCTGAGGAGTCGTGATGCACAAGCCGAGACACTTCTTGCAGTTCAAGGATTTTTCCCGCACCGAGTTCGAGTATCTGTTCGAGCGCACGCGCATCATCAAGCAGCGCTTCAAGTCCTACCAGAAATACTGGCCGCTCGAGGACCGCACACTGGTGATGATCTTCGAGAAGGCGAGCACGCGCACGCGTCTTTCTTTCGAAGCCGGCATGCAGCAGCTCGGCGGCTCGGCGATTTACCTCAATACGCGTGACTCGCAGCTCGGCCGCGGCGAACCCGTGGAAGACGCCGCCGAGGTCATCTCGCGCATGTCCGATGTGGTGATGATCCGCACTTTCGAGCAGGAGATCATCGAACGCTTCGCGCGTCATTCGCGTGTGCCGGTGATCAACGGTCTCACCAATGAATACCACCCGTGTCAGATCCTCGCCGACATCTACACCTACATCGAGCATCGCGGCTGCATCCAGGGCAAGACGGTAGCCTGGATCGGTGACTCGAACAACATGTGCAACACCTGGCTGCAGGCCGCCGAGGTGCTCGATTTCAACGTGCACGTCTCCACACCGCCGGGTTATGAAGTCGAGCCCGAGCGCGCCGGACTTTACGGCACCGATCATTTCGAGCAGTTCGCCGACCCGATGGATGCGGCGCGCGGCGCAGATCTCGTCACCACCGACGTGTGGACCTCGATGGGCTTCGAGGCCGAGAATGAAACGCGCATGAAGGCGTTCAAGGACTGGCAGGTCGATGGCGAGATGATGCGGGTGGCGAAGCCAGATGCGCTGTTCATGCACTGCCTGCCGGCACATCGCGGCGAAGAGGTTGCCGCCGAGGTGATCGACGGGCCGCAGAGCGTCGTCTGGGATGAAGCCGAGAACCGGCTGCACGCACAGAAAGCATTGCTGGAATATCTTGTATTGGGCACGGTGAAGGAATGAACATCATGGCGAAAGCGAAATCGGGCATCAAAAAGGTCGTGCTGGCCTATTCGGGCGGGCTGGATACTTCGGTCATCCTCAAGTGGTTGCAGGACACCTACGGCTGCGAGGTGGTGACCTTCACCGCCGATCTCGGTCAAGGCGAAGAGCTCGAGCCGGCACGCGCCAAGGCGTTGAAGCTCGGCATCAAACCGAAGAACATCTTCATCGACGATCTGCGCGAGGAGTTCGTGCGCGATTTCGTCTTCCCGATGTTCCGCGCCAACACGATCTACGAGGGCGAATATCTGCTCGGCACCTCGATCGCGCGGCCGCTGATCGCCAAGCGGCTCGTCGAGATCGCCAAGAAGACCGGCGCGGACGCCATCGCCCATGGCGCCACCGGCAAGGGCAATGACCAGGTGCGCTTCGAGCTCGGCGCCTATGCGCTGATGCCCAATGTCAAGATCATCGCGCCCTGGCGCGAGTGGGATCTGTTGTCGCGCGAGAAGCTGCTCGCCTATGCCGAAGCCAATGGCATCCCGATCGAGATGAAACACAAAAAGGGCGGCTCGCCGTATTCGATGGATGCGAACCTGCTGCATATCTCCTATGAGGGCCGTCATCTCGAAGATCCGTCGGCAGAGGCCGAGGAATCGATGTGGCGCTGGACCGTGGCGCCGGAGAAAGCGCCCAACAAGCCGGAATACCTTGAGCTCGAATTCGCGCACGGCGATCTCGTCGCGATCGACGGCAAGAAGATGAAAGCCCACGAGTTGCTCGCCACCCTGAACCAGATCGGCGGCAGGCACGGCATCGGCCGGCTGGACCTGGTCGAAAACCGCTATGTCGGCATGAAGTCGCGCGGCTGCTACGAAACACCCGGCGGCACGATTCTGCTCAAAGCCCATCGTGCCATCGAGTCGATCACCCTCGACCGGGAAGTCGCACACCTCAAGGATGATCTGATGCCGCGCTACGCGAGTCTGATCTACAACGGTTACTGGTGGAGCCCGGAGAGGAAGGCCCTGCAGGTGCTGATCGACCACACGCAGCAGAACGTCAATGGCTGGGTGCGCGTCAAGCTCTACAAAGGCTCGGTTGCCGTGGTGGCGCGTGATTCGAAGACCGATTCGCTGTTCGATCCGACCATCGCCACCTTCGAGGACGATGCCGGCGCCTACGACCAGAAGGATGCGGGCGGCTTCATCAAGCTCAATGCGCTGCGCATGCGTATCGCCGAAAACGCGCGCCTGAAGCGCGCCGGACGATCGCGGAAATAAGCCCAGGCGACAGCATGGAAGCAACGGTCTTTGGCTTCACCGAGTCGCAGATCGCCGAATTCGGCGTCACCTTCGGGTTGGGCGCCTTCATGCTCTACATGCTGTTCATCATCGGCGAGCTGGCCTGGCGCTCGAAGGCCGGCAAGCTCGGCACCTTCGCCCTGTTCTTCGTGCTCGCCTTCGGCATGCTCGGCTTCGTCGCCAAGAGCATCATCCAGAAAATGTGGGGAATCCAATGAGCCAGTCCAGTCAATTCGATGGCGTTTCCGTGATCAAGAAAGCCAATGTCTATTTCGATGGCAAATGTGTGAGTCACACGGTGATCTTCGCCGACGGCACGAAAAAGAGCGTCGGCGTGATTCTGCCCGCAACGCTCACCTTCAATACCGGCGCGCCGGAGATCATGGAAACCATTGCCGGCAGCTGCCGCTATCGCATCGCTGGCGGGGAGTGGCAAACCTGCGCGGCGGGCGAATCGTTCCGGGTGCCCGGCAACTCCTCGTTCGACATCGAAGTGACGGGCGAGCCCTATCATTACGTTTGCCACTTCGGATGAGCGGGTGAAGCCATGCCGTCGTTCGACATCACTTCCGAAGCCAACATGGTAATGATCAAAAACGCCGTCGATGTCGCCGGCCGCCAGATCGGCAACCGTTACGACTTCAAGGGCACCAGCGCGAAGGCCGAACTCAACGAAAAGGACAAGGTGATCACGATCTGGGGCGATTCCGAATTCCAGCTCGGACAGATCAAGGACATCCTGTTTCCCGAGATGGAGAAGAAGGAACGCGAGAGCACCAAGCGGCTCGAGCTCGGCAAAGTCGAGAGCGTTTCCGGCCACAAGGCCAAGCAGGAGCTGAAGATCAAGAGCGGCATCGATCAGGAACTGGCGAAGAAGATCGTCAAGCTGATCAAGGACAGCAAGCTCAAGGTGCAGGCGACCATCCAGGGCGATGCCGTGCGCGTATCGGGCGCCAAGCGCGACGACCTGCAAGCCGCGATCGCGCTGGTCAAGAAGTCGGTCACCGACTATCCGCTCAGCTACGGCAACTTCCGAGACTGAGCCGGCTGGATGCCGTCTCGCCAGCGCCGAGTTTCACTGCAGGCCGGCGATCCAGCGGGTGTAGAGCCGATCGGCGGCGACGCGCATCGCGGCGAGGCGCGCCTCGATGTTTTCGTACATTTCTTCCGGCGTCTGCACTGATGGGCCTGGCGTGGCACGCTCGTCGGCCCAGGCGCGGTTCCAGAGCCGGATCATCGCCTCGGTCATCTCGACATGGCATTGCATGGCCAGATGCGGGCCGAGAACGAATGCCTGATTTTCGCACCAGGCGCTTCTCAGGATGCGTGTCGCGCCGGGCGGGATCGAGAAGGTCTCGCCATGCCAGTGGAAGGCTTCGAAGCGTTCGATGTCGCCCAGCCAGTCGTGGGCCGCAGGGTCGCAGACCGTGACCTCGCCCCAGCCCAGTTCCTTGACCGAGTTCTTCGTGATCACCCCGCCGAGCGCCTTGCTGATGAGCTGTCCGCCCAGACAATGGCCGATGACTGGGATCTCCGCCGCGGCAGCCGCGCGGATCAGCGCGAGCAATGGCGGGATCCAAGGTAGGTCGTCATTGACGCTCATCGGCCCGCCCATCAGGCACAGCCCGGAAAAATCGCTCACACTCCCCGGTACCGGCTCGCCGGCATCGATGCAAATCAACCGCCAGGGAATGCCGTGCGCATCGAGGAACGTGGCAAAATAGCCGGGACCTTCCCCGGCACTGTGACGAAAGATGGCGATGGGTTTCATGAGAGATTTTGGCTGGAACGCAAAAAAACTATCCGCTCATTGTAGCGTCGCATTGCTCGGTCTCCTCGCCGGCAGCGCACTGGCGTCGGACATCGCGCTCGTCGGCCTGATGGCCGACAAGGCGCTGGTGGTGATCGATGGCGGCCGGCGCCAGATGTTGTCGCTGGGCGAGCGGTCTGCCGAGGGGGTGAAGCTCGTCGCCATCGAACCCGGTGCCGCGGTGTTCGAGATCGACGGCAAGCGCCGGCGCATGCAGATCGGTCAGAGCGTCGTTTCCTCGCCGCAGGCCGAAAAGCCCGCGGTGGTACTGACCGCCGATGGTCAGGGGCATTTCTTCGTCAACGGCAGCATCAATGGCGAGACGATGCGTTTCCTCGTCGATACCGGTGCGACCTTGGTTTCGCTGGGCGCTGCTGATGCACGCCGGGCGCGCGTCGATTTGAGCAATGCAACCCCGGGCATGACGCAGACGGCCAATGGCATCGCGCGCATCTGGCGCGTGCGGCTCGGCAGCGTCCGGGTCGGCAACATCACGTTGCGCGACGTGGAAGCCACCGTCCACGAACACGACATGCCGGTGGTGCTGCTCGGCATGAGCTTCCTCAATCGCATGGAAATGCGCCGCGACGGGACCACGCTGACGCTGGTGCAGCGCTATTGAGATGTCGGCCGTTGCGCCTTTGTCGGTCGACTGGCTGCGGCTCAACTTCGCTCCGGCAGCGACGGCGCCGGTGACGAAGACTCCGCCTGTCCCCGAAGCCTCGCTCGTCCCGGCGGCCGTGCTGGTGCCGATCGTCGACCGCGAAAGCGGCCTCACCGTGCTGCTCACCCAGCGCACCGCTCACCTACGCGACCATGCCGGGCAGGTGAGCTTTCCTGGTGGACGTTGCGAGTCCCGGGATGCGACGCCCATTGACACGGCCTTGCGGGAAAGCCACGAAGAGGTCGGCATCGAGACCGGACAGCTCGAGGTGCTCGGCACCTTGCCGGATCATCTCACCACCACCGGTTTCCGCATCACTCCGGTGGTCGGGATCGTCGCGCCACCCCTCAACCTGCGGCTCGACGACTTCGAGGTGGATGAGGTCTTCGAGGTGCCGCTGGAGTTTTTTCTCGATGCGGCGAATTACCGTCGTGAAACCGTTGTCGTCGATGGGCAGCGGCGCAGCTTCTGGGCGGTGCCGTGGCGCGGCTATTTCATCTGGGGGGCGACCGCCAGCATCCTGGTCAGTCTGCGCGAAGTCCTGTCTCGCCGCGTGTAAGCTGGGCCACAGGCGAGTGTGATATCTTCGACACAAGCCTTTGTCAATCGCCTTCATGACGTTTCTCAGCCTTCTCTGCGTCCTCGTGCTCGAGCAGCTCAGGGCAACCCCTGCCGCCCAGGTGTTTGCCATGCTGTCCGCCTATGCACGCTTTCTAGAGCGGCACTTCAACGCGGGCGAGGTCCGTCATGGCATGTTCGCTTGGCTCGCCGGGGTCGGCCTGCCGGCGCTGCTGACATTCGTCGTGCATTACGTGCTGGAGGCCATCCATGTCGTGCTGGCCTTCGGCTTCGATGTGCTGGTGCTTTATTTCCTGCTCGGCTTTCGCCAGTTCAGCCATTACTTCACGGACATCCAGCTCGCGCTGCGCATGGGCGAGATCGAGCGCGCCCGTCATTTGCTCGCCGAGTGGCGCGGGCAGTCTGCTGAGCGTCTCGGGCCGAGCGCGATCGCGCAGTTGGCGATCGAGCAGGGCATCCTCAGCTCGCATCGTCATGTCTTCGCCCCGCTGTTCTGGTTTCTGGTGCTCGGGCCGGCCGGCGCGGTGCTTTATCGACTGGCACTGACGACGGCCGAAGCCTGGTGGTTCAGGGCCGGTGTGCCCGAGGCGGAGGCACCTTTCGGCGTCTTTGCCCGCCGTGCCTTCGCCGTTCTCGACTGGCTGCCGGTGCGCGTGACGGCAACGACGTTTGCGATCGTCGGCGATTTCGAGGATGCGGTGTATTGCTGGCGCACGCAGGCAGCACAATGGCCGGATGCGGCGGCGGGCATCCTGCTCGCCAGCGGTGCCGGCGCTCTTGGCATCCGACTCGGCCAGCCGCTGCCGCTCGAAGAGGAAGGGGCAGCCCGGTCGGGGCTCGGACTCGGCGACGAAGCCGACGTCGAGCATCTGCAAAGCGCCATCGGTCTGGTATGGCGCGCATTGGTATTGTGTCTGTTGTTGCTGGCTCTGTTGACCGTGGCAAGTTGGGTGGGCTAGGGAAACACTGATTAAGTCTGCTGCGCGACCGGATGGCGGTGTTGCGCGGTGCTCGGATGCTCGCCTACCTACCAGGTATGTCTCGCATCCTGCGCTCCGTGCGCCTTGCCCTCCGGCCGCTCGCGACGACTTCTTCAGCGTTTCCCGAGCGGGTTTCTTTCAATCTCAAAAAAGGAGTGGAGTATGTCAAGCAGGGAAGTAGTCGTTCTCAGTGCCGTGCGTTCGGCTGTTGGTACTTTCGGTGGCTCGCTCGCCGGCATCGAACCCGCCGAGCTGGGGGGGCTGGTCGTCAAGGCCGCGATCGAGCGCGCTGGCGTCGACCCCAATCAGGTGACCTTCGCCGCGGTCGGTAACACGATCCCGACCGAGTCGCGCTATCCCTATGTCGCCCGGGTGGCGACGATCCAGGGGGGTATGCCGATGAGCTCGACCGCCTTTGCGGTCAACCGCTTGTGCGGTTCCGCCCAGCAGGCGATCGTCAATGTCGCCCAGGCGATCATGCTCGGTGATGCCGATTTCGGCGTGGGGGGTGGTGTCGAAGTGATGTCGCGCGGTGCTTATCTTTTGCCGGCGCTGCGTTCCGGCGCGCGCATGGGCGACACCCAGGCCATCGATGCGATGGTCGCCGTGTTGACCGACCCGTTCGGTGCCGGTCACATGGGCATTACGGCCGAGAATCTGGCGGCCAAACACGGCATCACGCGCGAAGAGCAAGACGCCTTCGCCGTCGAATCGCAGGCGCGGGCTGCCAAGGCGATCGCCGAGGGGCGCTTCAAGAGCCAGATCGTGCCGATCACGCTGAAGACCCGTAAGGGTGAGGTCGTCTTCGACACCGACGAGCATCCACGGCCAGGTACGACGATGGAGAGCCTCGCCAAGATGAAGCCCGCCTTCAAGAAGGACGGCACGGTCACCGCCGGCAATGCGTCGGGCATCAACGACGCCGCTGCCTTCCTCGTGCTCGCCGATGCCACAAAGGCGGCCGCCGGTGGCCACAAGCCGATCGCACGCCTGGTCAGCTATGCCATCGCCGGCGTGCCCAACGACGTGATGGGCGAAGGCCCGATTCCTTCTTCCAAGGTCGCCCTGCAAAGAGCCGGGCTCAATCTCGATCAGATGGATGTGATCGAATCCAACGAAGCCTTCGCGGTACAGTCGCTGACCGTGATGAAGGGCCTTGGCCTCGATCCGGTCAAGACCAACCCGAATGGCGGCGCGATCGCGCTGGGCCATCCGGTCGGCGCCACCGGCGCGGTGATCATCACCAAGCTATTGCATGAGCTGATCCGCATCAACGGCCGCTACGGCATGGCGACGATGTGCATCGGCGGCGGCCAGGGCATCACGACGATTTGGGAACGGCTCTAATAAGGCAACGCTCATCCCTGATTGTTCAGCGTTGCCTCAGCCTAACTCCGCATCGCCGACCTCGGCCACCCGCCGGTTGATCAAACGCGAGTGGCTGCGGTCGGCTGTCAAGGCGTTTGACGCAAAGCTCCCGCAAGACGGGCCCTGAAGCCCGTCTTGCTGGGGGTGCCGTCCTGCCAGCGCCGACTTTATGCGGCTTTCAGGTAGCGCTCCTTCGCGGCGCGGGCTTCGGCGGCTTCGGCGGGTGAGTAAGCCTTGCCCGACCAGAGCATGCGGTAGGCGATCTCTTCGTTGCCGTTCTCGCACAGCTCCAGCACATTCTTGAACAGCGGCTGGAAGGTCTCGCTGCGGTGCGAGGCTTCGTGCTCCTCGAAAGAGCGCCAGAAGGTGATGATCAGCGCCTCGCGGTCCTTGAGGGGGCTGGCGACGGCCTGTCCGACGGTGCTGCCTTCGTTCGAGACCTGACCACTGTTTAGCACGACCATGCCGCCGATGAAGCCGGTGTCCGAATGGTAGGTCTTGACGTTCTCACACAAGAGCGCGACGCGCTCCTCGAGGTCCTCGACGGAAAATTGCGGTTTGAGGATGACACGGTTGATGGTGACGACGCCATCGCTGTCGAAGTTGGGGATGAACGACATGTTTTTCTCCTTGGGTTGGGGTGGGCAAAAAGCGCATTGATGCATTCATAAGATATCGCTGATCTGGTAAAGTTCAAGACGAATCAATCCCCTACGAACGATATGGATGAAAGCGAATTCATCGAGGAAACCCTGGAAAGCGAACAGGTTTTCGACGGCCGGCTCCTGAAAGTGTTTTCCGACAAGGTGCGCCTGCCCGACGGCGACGAATCCTGGCGCGAATATGTCAAGCATCCGGGCGCGGTGGTGATCATCGCCGTGCTCGACAATGGCAAGCTGCTGTTCGAGCGTCAGTATCGTCATCCGCTGCGCCGGGTATTCCTGGAAATTCCCGCCGGCAAGATCGATCCTGGCGAGCACATCCTCGACACCGCGCGCCGTGAGCTGCGCGAGGAAACCGGCTATAAGGCCCGCACCTGGCGTCATCTCGGCACGCTGCATCCTTGCATCGGCTATTCCGACGAACGGATCGAAATCTTCTGGGCCGAAGGGCTCAGCTTCGTCGGTGCCGAACTCGACGACGGCGAGATTCTCGAGCTCTGCGAGCTTTCGCTTGCCGATGCGTTGCTCGCGGTGCGCGATGGTGAGATCACCGATGCCAAGACCATCGCTGCATTGCTCTGGGCCGAGAAGACCCTGAGCGGGACTTGGCCTTTGCCGCGGTGAAGGGCCATCGGTGCGGCAGCCATGCACGTTAAAATGTGCCTTTCAAGCTTGCGGATTAAGCTTCTCCGATGAACGCCCCCGAGTATCCGAGCGAACTGCCGGAAGTCCAGGCCGACGAGCGCACCCAGCTGCAGGTGCTCGACATCTTTTCCGAAGTGTCGGCCAATCTGGCGGACGAGGATGACGTCGAGGAACTGCTCGGCCGCTTTCTCGGCACGATGCTGCGGCTTGCCAAAGCGAGCGCCGGTGCGGTGCGCGTCGTCACCACCGACGGCAAGCATCTGCGGCTGGTCGCGGCGCGCGGCCTGCCGCGCGAAGTGGTCGAGCGCGAGCGGCTCGTGCCGATCGATTGTGGGCATTGCGGCGGGGCGCTCCTCGACGAGCATTCGCGCTACGAAATCGATCTGGGCGCGTGCGCGAAACGCACGCATCATGCCTATTTCGGCAACGACTGCCAGGCCATGGTGGTCGTGCCACTGCAGCATGGCGGCCGACTGCAAGGCATTTACAACCTGTTCTTGCCCGAGCGTTTCGAACTTCCCGAAGAAGTCGCGCTGCTGTTCCGCTCGATCGGCGAGCACCTCGGCATGGCGCTCGAGAATGCCCATCTCAAGCGCGAGAACCTGCGCATCAAGCTGATGAACGAGCGCCAGATGATGGCGGCCGAGGTGCATGATTCGCTGGCGCAGACGCTCGCCTACATGAAAGTGCGCATCGCCCTGCTGCAGGATGCGCTGCTCGACCCCGATGGCACGAATGGCGAGCTCGCCGGGAAATACGCCAGTGACGTCGGCCAGGCGATCGATGAGGCTTACCGGCAACTGCGCGAGCTGCTGGTGCAGTTTCGCAGCCGCATGGATCCGATGGGCTTGCAACAGGCACTGGCCAGCATTGCTGCGACGTTTCAGGACCGCACCGGCATCGCGCTGGAGTATTCGAACCGGGTGGTCGATCTGCGACTGTCGGTCGATCAGGAAGCGCAGGTGTTCTTCATCGTGCAGGAAGCGCTGGCGAACGTCAGCCGCCATTCTGGCGCCACCCACGCCCGTCTGACGCTCGAAGGCGCCGGCGATTACTATGTGGTCACCATCGACGACAACGGTCGGGGCGGCCCGAACTTCTTCGCCATCGCCAACCGCAGCGGTGAATTGGACGATATTCCGCAGCTGCGCGACCATTTCGGCTTGTCGATCATGCGCGAACGCGCGCGGCTGATCGGCGGTCGCGTCGAGGTGGCCAACTTGCCAGAGGGCGGTTTTCGCGTGCGTCTGACTTTCCCGGCCATCGGTCCGAATAACCACAAGGTTGCTCCATGAGTGAAGTTCTGCCGCCGAACGAACGCATCCGCGTGCTGCTCGCCGACGACCACACCCTGTTCCGCAAGGGGCTGGCCGAACTACTCGAAAAGCGTGGTCCGATCCATATCGCCGGCATTGCCGGCAATGGAGACGAGGCCCTGAAACTGCTCGAAAGTGAGCCGTTCGATGTCGTCATCACCGATCTGAACATGCCACCTCATGGCGGACTGGCGCTGTTGCGGCAGATTCGCGCCAGCGGTTGGCGCGGCCCGATGCTGGTGCTCACCGTCAGCGACGATCAAGATGATCTCGCCAGCGCACTTGCAGCGGGCGCGCAAGGTTATCTGCTCAAGGACATGGAACCGGATGACGTCGTCGATGCCGTGCAGCGCGTGATGCGTGGAGAAACCGTCGTCGCGCCGGCGATGACCCTGAAACTGGTGAACCTGCTGCAGGGCGGCACGCAGCCGCCCAAGAACGATGCGCTGCAGCAGCTCACGGCACGCGAGCGCGAGATCCTCGAGTATCTGGCCCAAGGCCTGTCGAACAAGGCGATCGGCCGTGCGCTCGACATCAGCCATGACACGGTCAAGCTGCATGTGCGCCACATCCTCGCCAAGCTCAATCTCACCTCGCGCGTCGAGGCGGCGGTGTTCGCCGTCGAGCAGAAGGTCGCGGGTCAAACCAAAGGGCGCTGAACTTGGCACACTGTCTCGTCACGGGCGGGCTCGGTTACATCGGCAGCCACACCGCAGTGGAGCTGCTGGCGGCCGGGCACCGCGTCAGGATCATCGACAACCTTTCCAACAGCAAACCGGCGGTGCTCGAGCGCATCAGCGAGATTACCGGTAGCCGGCCGGAATTCGTGCGTGGCGACATCCGCGACCGCACTGCGCTGCGCGCGGCACTGAAAGGCTGTGACGCGGTGATCCACTTCGCCGGCCTGAAAGCAGTCGGCGAATCGGTCACCCAGCCGCTGCGTTACTACGACAACAACGTCTCGGGCAGCATCACCCTGTTCGAGACGATGGCCGAGACAGGGGTGAAGACCGTGGTGTTCTCCTCCTCGGCCACCGTCTATGGCGATCCGGTCAGTGTGCCGATCCGCGAGGATGTGCCGCTGTCGGCGACCAATCCTTACGGCCGTTCGAAGCTGATGATCGAGGACATCCTGCGCGATCTCCATCGTGCAGAACCGGACTGGAAAATCGCGCTACTGCGCTATTTCAACCCGGTCGGCGCGCATCCCTCTGGGCGCATCGGCGAAGACCCGAATGGCATCCCCAACAACCTGATGCCCTATGTCGCTCAGGTGGCGGTAGGCAAGCTGCCCTGCCTGTCGGTGTTCGGCAACGACTACCCGACGCCCGACGGCACCGGCGTGCGCGACTACATCCATGTCGTAGATCTCGCCAAAGGGCATCTCGCCGCGCTGGCCGCGCTGGAGCGGCAAGGCGGGCTGCTGACGGTGAATCTCGGCACCGGCCGTGGCTATTCGGTGCTCGAAATGGTCAAGGCCTTCGAAGCCGCCAGCGGCCGCAAGGTGCCTTACCGTATCGCGCCACGCCGCCCGGGCGATGTCGCGACCTGTTATGCCGATCCGACGCGCGCCGCCGAACTGCTCGGCTGGCGCGCCGAAAAGGACCTCGCCGCGATGTGCGCCGATGCCTGGCGCTGGCAGAGCGCCAACCCGGATGGGTTTCCGGGGTGAGGCTCAGTCGATCTTCTTCAGATACTCCTTGGTGAACAGTTTGTCCGGCAATTCGCGAATCTTCATGTCGTTGTATTCGAGGATCGACAGTTCCCCGGCGCGAAGCGCATCTTCCATGACGAGGCGCGTGGGCCGTACCTTGCCCGCCATGGTGCGAAAATTTTCGTAACGACAGGTTTTCAGCAAGCGACCAGAGAGTGAATAGAACTCAGCCTTGAATGGGTGGGCATTTTTCTGGTTCACCCAATACAACACACGCGGGTAGGTCACGCTGCGGTCCACGGCGCGCAGTTCCAGCACGTGATAGGTTTCACCGTCGATCGTCTCGTTGCGCAAGAGGTGGGGATGATAGTCACCCGAAAAGTTGGCGCGGGCCAGGTCGCCATTGGCAACCTGGCCGGTCAGCCGTTGAGCCAGAGACAGGCGGACGGGCTGTGATACTTCGGGCAGGAAGATCCAGAGGTCACGGCCGCTCATCAAGAGGGTCTGGCCGCGTTCCGCTGCCGGCTCGGTGGTAATGACGACGGTCTTGTCATTGCCTTTCGATAGAACCTGAAACTTTTTGCTCTCGGTCGTTTGATCCGCCCGCTTCGAAACGATGCTGATATCGACCTGGAAACTTTCCTTGGGGAAACGGATCTGGTCGGCCTTGAGCAATATCTCCTGGGCAAGCGGATCGGCAGGAATTCCCTCGACCACCTGGCCTGAGGGGCTCTGCGCCAGCACTGGGCCTCCCGCAAACAGCGCAAGGACGGTGCCAACCAATGCTAGATGAAAATGAATTGCCAAACTGCGTCGGAAATGGCAGGATTCTCTTGCGATTTGCATGCATTCTCCTCGTTTCAAATGTCACCGGGGAAAAGGCGGGGAGACCACCGGCGAATCTCGGCTCGCCAATCGGAGCGAACGATGCATGTTGTACGAATCGAGCGGGTGTTCAAGGAGTATCTGCTGGGCGATCAGATCGTTCAAGCGTTGTCGGATATTACACTGCACATCGAACGCGGTGTGTTCATGGCGATTGCAGGCCCCTCCGGCAGCGGCAAGACCACCTTGCTGAACCTGATTGGTTGCATCGATCGGCCGACGGAAGGCTGGATATACATCAATGATCAGGATGTCACGAACTGGACGAGCGACCAACTGGCGGATCTGCGGGCACACAAGATCGGTTTCATTTTTCAGACCTTCAATCTGTTCCCGGTGCTGACCGCTGCCGAAAACGTCGAATATCCCTTGCTCTATCGCAAGGATGTCTCGAAAGAGGAGCGGCGCAGACGCGTGGCTTTTTATCTGAACATGGTCGGGTTGAGCAAATATGCCGATCATCGCCCCAACCAGTTGAGCGGCGGACAGCGTCAGCGGGTGGCGATCGCGCGGGCCTTGGCAATCCAGCCCGACATCGTTTTGGCCGATGAGCCGACGGCCAATCTGGATCAAACCACCGGGACGGAAATTCTCCGTTTGATGCGCAAGATCAACAAGGAACTGGGCACGACCTTCATCTTTTCCACCCATGATCAACGCGTGATGGAAATGTCCAACCGCCTGGTGCGTATCCAGGATGGCGTGTTGTGGCAGCTTGGCGTGCGCAAGGGCAAGCAGTGGGGAACGATCAATCTGCATCGTCCTGGCAGCGAACTCGTGATGAGCGCAGAAGGTGAAGGGAGTAGTCTGGATGGGTCGGGAGATTGAAATGAAGAGGGTGATGAAGAGCGGATGTCTCTTTGCCGTTGCGTGGTTGCTCATCGGCGCTGTCTGGGCAGAGGTTCCCGAAGACATCGAGGCGCTGTTGCGTGAAGCGGCCAAGGATGATGCCCAACAGGCTGCACTTGCGGGGAAGGGGGCATCGGGAGGCGCGGAGGGTGTGCATGGCTTTGCGCAATTCGAACTGGCGCGAACCACGAGCCGGCCCGTGCATTGGTCGAAAATGCTGGGGCGCATCGAGTTTGGCGCCAAGGGACGGTTCGGGGAGGGGCTCAAGTGGAAGATGAGTGCGCGCGCCGATTACGACGCGGTTTTTTCTGTCACGGATCATTACCCGGGTGCCGTGGCGGAGGACCAGCGCTTCAATCTCACGCTGCGCGAGAACTATCTCGATTTCGGCGCGGGCGACTGGGACTTCCGACTCGGGCGTCAGCAGGTGGTGTGGGGAGAGATGGTCGGACTGTTTTTTGCCGATGTCGTGTCGGCACGCGATATGCGCGAATTCATCCTGCCCGAATTCAACATCATGCGTATTCCCCAATGGGCGGCGCGTGCCGAGTATTTCAGTGGCGACTTCCACGGCGAACTCCTCTGGATTCCCGTGCCGAGCTACGATGAAAGCGGCAAGCCCGGGGCGGAATTTTTTCCGGCACAGCCGGAATATCCGGGTTATGCGACGCGGTATCTGAATGAACAGAAGCCCTCGCGCCGCCCCGCCAATGGCAACTATGGTCTGCGTGGTGGCTGGCTGAAGAACGGTTGGGACGTCACTGCGTTCTACTACCGCAGCACCGATGCGGCACCGACGTTCTACCGCACGGTCGATGGCGTCGCAGGCGTGATCAGTTATGAGGCGCGCCATGACCGTATCTCGCAATACGGCGGCACGCTGGCGAAAGACTTCGGCACGATGGTACTCAAGGCCGAGGCGGTCTATACGAAAGGTCGGGGATTGACCGTGCTGCGGCTTGCCGATGACGATGGGCTCGCGCGTCAGAACACGCTCGACTGGGTGGTGGGGCTCGATTTCGTCCTGCCGGCGGAAACACGCCTCAACCTGCAGCTTTTTCAAAGTCTCGTGACGAATCATCGCGATCCGGATTTGCTGCAAGAAAAGCGTGAGAATGGCTATAGTGTATTGGTGAATGGAAAACTGCGGCCGGGACTCGAAGCCGAGGTGCTCTGGGTCGCGAGCCTGAACCGCAGCGACTGGATGCTGCGGCCGAAGCTCAACTGGATGTTCGAGAAGAACTGGCGGCTGGTCGTGGGGGCGGACGTGTTCCATGGGCCGACGCTGGGGTATTTTGGTCGTTACAGCGCGCAGGATCGGGTCTATACCGAGCTGCGCTATTCCTATTGAGGTATTTTCATGAAACGGTCTAATGTTGGTTGAACTACTCACCCATCATGGCAAGCGGGATCTGCTTGCGCCGAGTTTCTCTTTTCGTCGCCTGCTGTCGAGGGAGGAGGAGGGGGAGGTGTTCCGCGCCATCGCCCGTCTGCGCTACGAGGTGTATTGCGAAGAATGTCGGTATCTCGATTCCGCCGCATACCCTTCGGGGCTCGAAACCGATGAGTATGACGAGCGCTCGATCCACATTTCGGCGCAGAATGCCGAAGGCGAAATCGTCGGCACGGTTCGTTTGGTGTTGGCCAGAGGGGAGCAGATCTTCCCTTTCGAGGAGCATTGCGCGGTATTCCCGGACTTCGCTTTTCCTCCCAAGGAGCAGTGTGCCGAGGTTTCTCGCCTGATCGTCAAGAAGAATTATCGACGGCGTGCCGGCGACAACTTGCAGGGGGTGACGCGGGAATTCCAGCAGCATGGCAGCGCCAGCGAAATTGCTCCCGAACCCCCGCATGTCTTCAAACACCGCAACCGGCGTAATCGCAGCCCGCAGATCATGCTCGGCATGTATCGGGAAATGTATCGCTACAGTCGGCAAAACGGCATTCGTTTCTGGTATGCCGCGATGGAGAAGGGGCTGGCCCGCCTGCTGGATCGCATGGGCTTCCATTTCGTGCCGGTGGGGCCGGAAACGGATTATTACGGTCCGGTGACGACCTATCTCGCCGATTTGCGCCAGCTCGAAAGCGCGCTCAACAACGCCAACCGCTTCCTGCTCGCCTGGTTCCAGGATGAACCGATTTCCGACTGGCTCCTGATCACCACGCTGGTGAAATACAAATTGGGGCATTTCGGCAAGCTCTGACCCGGATGCGGCTGTCGATGCACGCCTTTTTCTCTGCCATCGAGCGTCGTCTCATCAAGGCAAGACTCGCCGCTGCCGACCCTGAAAGCCTCATTCGTTCGGGAGAGAAATGGCTGTTGCCAGCCTTCCGCCGTGCGGCGCGTGCTTGCGCGGCGTATCGCGTCTTGCTCGCCGAGGCCGGCGTCGATCCGGAAAGTGTCAGGACGGTCGAGGATTTCGTCGCCCGTTGCCCGATCCTCGAAAAAGCCAATACCTTCCGCCGCTTCCCCCTCGCCGAACTGCTTTGCGACGATGTTCGGCCGGAGGATCTGGCCTTGATCATCACCAGTTCCGGGCATGGCGGGAATGGCTTCGCCTTTGGTCTCAGTAGCAAAAAGCAGCTGCGCGACGCGGCACGGTTGATCGACCTCGGTCTCGACCTCGCGTTCGACGTCGGTCGCCGCCGCACCTTGCTGGTCAACTGCCTGCCGATGGGCGTGACTTTCACTTCCAATCTGGTTTGCATCGCCAATGTCAGCGTTCGCGAGGACATGGCCTGTGCGATCGTGGACAAGGCCGGGCCGCTGTTCGAGCAGATCATCTTGTGTGGCGATCCGCTGTTCCTGAAAAAACTGTGCGACTACTCTCAGGACATCGGTCTCGACTGGCGCCGCTTTCGCATCCATGTCATCGTCGGCGAGGAAACGTTTCCCGAAACCTTCCGCGATTACCTCGCCGGCGTGTTGGGCATCGATCCCGACGATCCGGCCAGCGGCCTGATCGGCAGTTCGATGGGGGTCGGCGAACTCGGCCTGAACCTTTTCAACGAAACGCGAGAGACCATCGCCTTGCGACGGGCTTGCAGCCGTGATCCCGAACTGTCGAAAAATTTGACAGGACAGGACAGTGCCGTCTCGCCAGCGCCGACTTTCATGGTTTTCAATCCCTTGCGGACATTCGTCGAGGTGATCGACCCAGATGAGCATGGAGTGGGCGATCTGGTCGTGACGGTGATGGACGAAAAGGCTCCCGTGCCGCTGATGCGTTATGCCACCGGTGATCGCCTGCAATTCATCGATCGCCTGCGGGTGGCCGCCCTGGCCCCCGCCTTGCCGCTTCCCTCAGCTCCCGTGGTTGCATTGCATGGCCGCGCGAAGGATCGTTTGCCGGGTGGGGGGCATGTCGATCTGTTCAAGGAAGCGATCTACAGCGATCCATTGATAGCCCGACATCTGAGCGGTGCGCATCACATCAGCCTCTGTGGCGACCGGCTTTTATGGGAAATCCAATCAGTACGTGATATTTCAATCGAAGAATCAACTGTTGTTGAAAGGTTGCAGACTTTGCTCTCTAGCAAACTGCTAGGAACAGTGGTTGAGGTCCATGCCTTACGATACGATCAGTTCCCTTATGGTAAAACGATCGACTATGAGCGTAAGTTTGATTACCTCGGGAGGCAGAGACCTGGAGGTCTCGCGACAGAGGAATTGTCGGAATAATTTACAGTCGGTCCAGGAAAAAAAGCCTATCCTAAAAAAATACAAACTAAAACAGCCAGTTAATTATCTGGTATGGGGTTTGCTTAAGAACGTCTGTCGGAGGTACTTTTTTTATGAGACACCCCAAAAGAAGGAGCAACCAAATGAAAACCTTTCGTAACACTCTTGCAACGATCATCGCTGGATCAGTCGCCCTTGGTGCTTTAGAGGCTCAAGCTGCTTACTCGCCAACCACCCTAACTTTTGCACAAAGCTCAGGTTTCGAGACTTCATCTTCATCATTGACCAGCACTGACAACCAAGGTGCGGATGACAGTATTCGCTGGTATGAGCATTTGTCGGGCGTGACGCCTCCGGTAGGAACTTTCGATACGATTGCTTGGGGTCTGCCCAGTAAGAACAACGGTGGGCTGATGCTTACTGACCCCTTCACCATTAGCGGCGATGTAAATACTGTCTATAGCGGATTGCGTGTCACTGGCCTGACCGGGAGTGTGACTACTGGGGCTGATATCGGTCTGTGGGGTGCGTATCAGCCGATCACCACCCTGTATCATAAAAACAGCACGATCAGCGGTAGTGCCTTCACGCTTAAAAAAGCTACGATTGGTTCCAATTTGTCTATAGGGCTTTACAATGATCCATATCATCAGGTACCCATTACATTTACGGAGACGATGAATGTGGGCAATGTGCCTGGTGACTGCGCTGCCGGTGCTCCGAACAATAGTATCTGTGATGACCTCTTCAAGTTTCAACTGACGAGTTTCGCTCCAATCACGTTCTCGATTGATGGCAAGACTTTTGAGGCAGACTTTGGTATTGGGCTCTTCCATAACTCCTCCACGAACTTTCCGGGCTGTGACGGTAGCGGTGTTTGCACGGTATGGACTGCTGAAGGGGTGATCAGCGATTTAAGCGTGCTAATGCGTATTCGCGAAATCCCTGAGCCTGCTTCGATGGCGCTGGTAGGTCTCGGCCTCGTTGGTCTGGCTGGTCTGCGTCGTCGCAGGAACGCGTGACGTAGTATCGGTTTTGTGCGCTCCAAGAAAAACGGCCCTTCGGGGCCGTTTTTCGTTTATGTTCATGTTATGCGTATCGATGATCTGTTGGCGCGGCTGAAGGAATACCGCGAATGGGTATCCCTGGCTGAGAAGCAGACCGGAAAGAGCTTGCTGAGCCAAGCGCGCGAAATATGGGCGCTGAAACATGCCGGTGGTCAATGCGGCATTACCGACTACTACTGGTTCAGGCTATACGATGAAAATTACTTGTCAGGGGAAGGGCAAGCGGATTTTCTCGGCTGGCGCTTGCAAGACCCTTTCAATTTCGCGTTGAACCCGCGTCATGTCGTGCTGCCTGCATGGGATAAGCTGGTGTTTGCGCAGATTGCGCAAGCAGCGGGTTTGCCGGTGGCACCAATCCTGGCCTGCTACCATCCGGCTAGCAAATTGCCGCTCTCGGGCTGCAGGCATCTTGCCACGATCGAATCGGTCGTGGAATTTTTGCGCGAGGAGGCCGAATATCCACTTTATTCAAAACCTGCCTATTCGCAGCAAGGCGAAGGAGCGCTCGCTTTGCTCGGTTATCGGCGGGAGGACGACAGCCTGCTTCTTGCGGGCGGTCGTACGATCACGATAGCCGAGTTTTCGAAACGCCTCAACGAGCCGGTCGATCGACGTTATCACCGTCCTGAATGTGGGTTCCTTTTTCAGCAGATCTTGCGCAACGCCCCTGAAATCGAAAAATTGACGGGTTGGTCTGCAATCAGCGGCATACGCTTGATCTGTTTGAATGGGCCGGACGGCGTCATTCCGATTGCGGCAGCATGGAAGATCGCCGTGCCGCCGAACACTGTGGATAACTTCCACATGGGGGCTTACGGCAACTTGGTGGCAGGGGTGGACCTGTCCTCTGGGAGAGTCGAGCGGGTCGTCAATGGTTTTTGGCCGACCGCACAGTTGCTCGAGCGTCATCCAGTGACAGGGCATCCTTTCCTCGGCTTTCATCTTCCAGGTTGGACTACGATGCTCGATATCTGTCGGGAAGCCGGGAGAGTCTTCCCCTTGATGAGGGTGCATCACTGGGATTTCGCGCTCACGGATCGAGGGCCGGCGATCATCGAATTGAACGACATGGGAGGAACACAGATCGTCCAGTTGCTTGGTCGCGGGCTGCTCAAGAGAGAAACGCGCGAATTTCTCAAGCGCCATGCCGACCGCAAGGTGCATCGATGGGTGAATGAGTTGTAGCCAGCTCGTGCCGCCCCGCCAGCGCCGACTTTATCGGTTCGTGCCCTGCGGAACTTCGGTATCATCGGCCAGGCTCGCTTTCCACACCATGCGCGTCCTTGCCTTGTTCCCCCTCGTCCTGCGCAACCTGCTGCGCCAGCGGCGGCGGGCGCTCATCGCAGTGTTCTCCGTGGCTTTCGGTATCGCTGCGCTGGCAGTGGCAAACGGCTACATCGCCTGGATGTTCTTCGATTTCCGCGAGGCGACGATCGAATCGCAATACGCGCATATCCAAGTGACGCGACCTCGTTACCATGAGGACGGGCGGGCCGATCCATTTCGTTTCCTGTTGCCCGACGACGCTGCCGCGGTTTCCTTGGCAAAACTAAACCATGTTCGCGCCTGGGGAGCGCGGTTGGCTTTCTCGGGTCTCTTGAGCAAGGGGGAAACGACGCTCTCTTTCATCGGGGAAGGCTTCAATCCGGCCACCGATCTGACGGGCGATCGGGCGCTGCGCATCGTCGCCGGACGCAAGCTGACTGCGGATGATCGAAACAAGATCCTGCTGGGCAAAGGGCTTGCCTTGCAACTGGGGGCACAACCCGGCGATGCCGTGGTGCTCCTGGTCGATAATCCTGGCAGCGGTTTGAGCGCCATCGATGCCAACATCGCCGGTATTTTCGAATCGGTCAGCAAGGCCTATGACGATAGCGCGCTGCTGGTGCCGATCGATGCCGCACGCAAGCTGCTCAAGGTGTCCGGAGCTCACAGCTGGCTGGTGTATCTCGACAAGACGGAAAACACCGCTGGCGTGGCCGAAGCCTTGCGTCGGCAGTTCGACCCCCGCCAGTTCGAGGTGCGTACCTGGGATCAGCTTGCCGAGTTCTATGCGCGGGCGGTCGATCTGTTTCGCCAGCAACTCGACGTGGTGCGCTTCATCGTCTTTGCGATCATCCTGCTCGGCATCGGCAACACGATGATGATGAGCGTAATGGAGCGCACCGGCGAGATCGGCACGATGATGGCGCTGGGGGTGCGGCGGCGTGCCGTGCTGAACCAGTTCCTGGCCGAAGGCGCGTTGATCGGCTTGCTGGGCGGCATCAGCGGCTTGCTCTTGGCGTGGCTGGCCAGCATCGGGGTCGATGCGTTGCGGATCGAAATGCCGCCGCCGCCCGGTTTGACCCGTGGCTACGTCGCCCGGATTTTGCTGACCCCGACCATTGCGGCAGAGGCGATGGGTATCGCCGTGGTGACGACGGTATTGGCGAGTCTGTATCCGGCCTGGAAAGCCTCGCGCATGATGATCGTCGATGCGCTGCGCAAGAACAAGTAGGCAGACGATGCAAGGATTGCTGAAACTGGCGTTGCGCAACATCTTCCGTCACCGCGGCCGCACCGCGATGACGCTGGCGTCGATCGTCTTCGGTGTCGTGGCCCTGATCCTGGCGGGCGGATTCATCGAGGACACGATCATCGAGACCGGCGAGGCGACGATCCGCTCGAACACCGGGCACATCCAGGTGGCGCGGCGCGGTTATTGGGAGTATGGCAGCCAGCAGCCCGAGCGTTACCTGATCGACGATGTGGAAGGGGTACGTCGTCAAATGGTTGCGATGGATGGTGTCGCGGACGTGATGTTTCGCCTCGGCTTTTCTGGCTTGCTGGGCAATGGCCGCAGCGATTGGCCGATCATCGGTGAGGGGGTCGAGCCGGATCGCGAAGCCCGGCTGGCGAGTTATCTGACAGTGGTTTCGGGGCGGCGGATGACCGACCAGGACCGCTTCGGCATGATGATCGGCGCCGGCGTCGCCAAGGCGCTGAAACTCGGCGCTGGCGATACGGCATCGCTCTTGGTCAGCACCCCTGGGGGGGCGACGAATCTGCTCGATTTCGAAATCGTCGGCGTCTTCCAGACCTTTTCGAAGGATTACGACGCGCGTGCAGTGCGCATTTCGCTTGCGGCGGCACAGGAGCTGCTGGCGACACCGGGCGCGCAGCTCGGCGTGCTGCTGCTCAAAGACACCGCGGCCACCGGCATTGCGGCAGAAACCTTGCGCCGGCAGTTCGCCGGAAAAGAGTTCGAGCTGCGTACCTGGCAGGATCTCGACGAGTTCTACAACCAGACCGTGACGCTCTATCGCCAGCAATTTGGATTTCTCACCGCCATCATTCTGGTGATGCTGCTGCTCTCTGTCTCGAACACGGTGAATATCGGCATCTTCGAGCGCGTCAGCGAGTTCGGCACCATGCTGGCGCTGGGAAATCGCGCCTCTCGGGTATTCGGCTTGATCGTGACGGAAAGCGTCTGCCTCGGATTGATCGGCAGTCTGCTGGGGGTCGTGATCGGTGTCGTGCTGGCGCTGGCAATCTCGCAAGTCGGCATTCCGATGCCACCACCGCCGAATGCCGATCAGGGCTACATCTCCAAGGTGTTGGTGGTGCCGGAGGTGATCGGTCTGGCTTTTCTCACCGGGCTGTTGGCAGCAGCCCTCGCCTCGATCCTGCCGGCACGCAAGGTCAGCCGCATGCAGATTGCCGAGGCCTTGCGCCAAGGGGTGTAGGTTTTGCGCTCGTCGCAATGATGCCCCAGGCATCGGTTATCATTGCGCTAGTTCGTTTCTGAGGAGCTGGCATGCCGCTGAAGACGATGGGGCATACTTTTCGCCCCGATACTCTGCTCGAGGTGATTTTCGACTTCGGCTTCGTCTTCGTCGGCATTCTCGTCGCCGTGATGTGGGTCAAAAACGGCCTGCCGGTTGATTACGGACTGGTCGCCATCTACGCGGCCATCCTGTCGCTGGTGATGCTGGCGATCAATGCCTGGCTGGGCTTCTATCAGCGCATCCACGACCGGACGATCGAGGATTCGCGCGCGCGGGCGGTGCTGTCGCTGCACCTGTCGATCCCGGTGGCCTATGTGATCTTCCTGATCCTGCCGTCGGTCAATGCCGACCGTAATCTGCTCGAACTGTCCGGTATGGCGGCCCTGTTCGGCATGCTGAGCTATCGGGTGATGGCCAGCCACCGGCGTCAGCGCGCATTGGTGACGCTGCGTCTGCTGATTTTCGGCGCTGGCGAACATGCGGCATCGGTTGCGGCCTCGTTGAGCAAGGAGGACCAGACGGTGCGTATCGTCGGGTTTTATCCGGGACATCCGAGCGAACCGGTGATGGTGCCGCAGGAGATGCTCATTCCGCGAGAGAAAAGCCTCGTCGATGTCGTCAATGAACTGAAAGTCGACGAGATCGTCGTCGCCATCGGCGAGCGACGCGGCGGCCGGATGCCGCTGCGCGAATTGCTCGACTGCCGTCTTTCGGGGGTCCTGGTGCTCGACATGTCGAGCCATTTCGAGCGCATGCTGGGCCAGATCCGTCTCGATGCGCTGCGTGCCGGCTGGTTGATCTTCGGCGACGGTTTTCGTCAAAACACTGGGCGGACGGTGGTCAAACGCATCTTCGACATCGTCGTCGCGACGCTCCTGCTGATCGTCTTCTCACCCTTGATGCTGATCACCGCGCTGGCCATCCTGATCGAGGATGGTCCCCCAATTCTCTATCGCCAGGAGCGGGTGGGATTGAACGGCCGTCTGTTCAACGTAATCAAGTTTCGCAGCATGAAGAAGGATGCGGAGAAGGACGGCACCCCGCGCTGGGCGTCGAAAAACGATACACGCGTGACGAGAGTCGGACGCATCATCCGCAAGTTGCGCATCGACGAACTGCCGCAATTGTTCTCTGTCCTCAAGGGTGACATGAGCATGGTCGGCCCCCGTCCGGAACGTGCCTATTTCGTCGATCAGCTGACCAAGGAGATTCCGTTCTATGCCGTGCGCCATAGCGTCAAGCCCGGCGTGACCGGCTGGGCGCAGGTGCGCTACCACTATGGATCGAGCGTCGACGATGCGGCGCAGAAATTGCAATACGATCTATATTACGTAAAAAATCATACCCTACTGCTCGATCTGGTGATCCTGTTCGAAACAGTGGGGGTCGTGGTGGGAGGTAAAGGTGCTCAGTGATGGTGTCGAAAACTCTTACACCAACAGCGAGAATGATTTGTCAATGCTTTGTTTTTGGTGAATTTTTAAAATCTGGCGTAAAATTTGCTTAATGTGTAATAGGCATTATTTGGGACGTTGTAGAGCAAAGGCGCATCATGAACACTTCTGAAAATCCGACCCTTTCCCCTGACGAGGAACGACCGGTCGCCAAGAGTGAAGGTCGCCGCCGTTTGCTGAAGCTTGGCACGGTGGTCGCGCCGGTGGTGCTCACTTTGTCGAGCCGTTCGGTTCTGGCTTGCCATTGCAAATCGCCATCGGCGGGTGGGTCTTTGACTTTCGCCAGTCATCGGCCACGGAATGATCCCCATTGGGACGACCCAGCCGGCTTCGACATCAATGGAGTCAAGACCTTTTCGGGCTGGAAGGATTATTGGCAAGCACATCAAGGTCAGTTGCCAGGTGGTGTAACCAAGAATACCCAGCTACAGCAGATTCCGGGACTTGAAAGTGCATTTGCCGGTGATACGACGAAAATCAAGGACCTGCAGCCAGGCTTCAAACGGGACATCGTGACTGCCTGGCTGAATCTGCAATACAATCCGGTGGCGCGCAATAACTGCCTGACCTTGGTGCAACTGCAGCAAATGGCGACGGGGAGCTACAGTGATCCCGTCAATAATGTGGTGTGGGGACGGTCGCAAATCAGACAATATCTCCAGGCCAATTGGTTGCTTGGCTGAAAAAGAGCTTCAAGCATATTCGCCGAGCCATCTCGGAAAACAAACCGCGCTGGTGCGCGGTTTGTTTGTTTACGTCTGGCGATCGTTGACATGGAACTCCGTTTCGGGCTGGATCGGACTGGTCGTTTCCTAGTCAAGTCTTGGGAAGACGAGGCCGTCGCCTATGATGTGCTCTCTGGCGATACCCATCTGCTCGACCCCCTTTCCTTGGCAGTCCTCGTGTATCTTTCCGATTCGGTGCGGCCGCGTGAGGAAATCGTCCGTCATTTGGCTTCGAGCTTCGAACTGCCTATCGATGAGCATTCGCGCGACTACATTCACGCGACACTCACCCGCCTCGAAACGGTTGGTCTTCTGGAGCTGAGAGACGATTGAGGCTGGCCGACTCGACCCTTTCACGAATTACTGCCAGCTTGAGGGCGGAAGGGCTTTGGTTGCAGCTCTCGCCGTTTGTCGTATCCATACGCAGCGACGCCCCTGGCCTAGCCGATGTGCTACTCCAAATGTATGCGGATTTCTCGGTCGCAGAGCCTGGTTCGTTTGCGGATTTCCATATCGAATTGCGACGCGCAAGGGGGCTCAGACGCTGGATCAGGCCTCAGGTCGATTTTCATTTCGACGGCATGCCAACGTTCCATCCCTTACCGCTGGATCAGGCTTATCCGATGCTCGAATGGGGGCTCAACTGGTGCATCGCCTCGCATGCCCATCAATTCCTGATCATCCACGCCGCGGTGATCGAACGTGGCGGAAGAGCAGTGATCATGCCCGCGCCACCAGGCTCGGGGAAAAGCACCCTCTGTGCCGCATTGGTCAACCGTGGCTGGCGTCTGCTCTCGGATGAATTGGCCTTGTTGGCGGTCGATACCGGCCAGCTCGTGCCGCTGGCGCGACCGATCAACCTCAAGAATCGATCGATCGAGATCATCAGGCGCTTCGTTCCTGAATGCGTGATGACATCACCGGTACATGACACACGCAAGGGAATGGTGGCGCTGATGCGCCCACCTGCCGACAGCGTTCGGCGCATCGACGAAGTGGCCGTGCCGGCCTGGGTCGTATTTCCGAAGTATCTGCCCGATACGCCAGCGACTTTCCTCCCATTCAGCAAGGGGCAGACCTGTCTCAGGGTTGCCCAGGAATCCTTCAATTACGATATCCACGGGCGCAGGGGATTCGAGATCATTACCCGGATGATCGATGGCTGCGATTGCTACGAATTCAGCTACGGCGATCTCGAAGACGCCATGCAGGCATTCGATTCTTTGGCTGCGTCCACATCAGATTGAAGACATGTCGGCTTTGATCACGCAAACCCTGTTACAACCGGAGCGTTCGCTGGCGCTGACAGCGGCACAATGGGATCTGCTCGTGCGCCAGGGCCGCCGTGCGAATCTCCTCGGCAAGCTCGCCGCCGAACTTGCTTCATTTGGGCTACTGGAGAGGGTTCCCCAGGCGCCACGATCCCATCTGTTCTCCGCTCTGGCAGTTGCGGACCAGCAGGCACGTGCGATTCGCTGGGAGGTTCGCTGTATCCATGAGGCTCTGGCAGCAGAGGATATTCCTGCCGTATTGTTGAAGGGCGCAGCTTATGTGATGGCTGAACTTCCGCCGGCCAGGGGCAGGGTCTTTTCGGATGTCGACATCCTCGTCCCGAAAGAACGCATCGATCACGCCGAGGCGGCACTGATTCGGCATGGTTGGAGCAGCAGCCATCACGATGCCTACTATCAACGGTATTACCGGCAATGGATGCATGAGATCCCGCCGTTGATGCATCAAAAGCGCGGTACGGTCATCGACGTGCATCACGCCATCCTGCCGTTGACGGCACGTATCAAGGTGAATACCTCCGCATTGTGGGATGCTCCGGTGCCGCTGTCGGCCCATGAGAATTTTTTCATCCTGCAGCCGATCGACATGGTGCTGCATAGTGCTGCCCACCTCTTCCACGAGGGGGAATTGCACAACGGTTTGCGGGATTTGTTCGATCTCGATGCGCTCCTGCGCCATTTCGGCAAAAATGCCGCTTTCTGGGCGGACCTTCTGCCAAGGGCAAGGGATCTCGGCCTGGAACGGCCGTTGTTCTATGCACTGAGGTATACGCATCGGCTCCTGGGTACACCCATGCCCGAACAAGTACTGGCTAACATCAGCCAGCCGGCCGCTGCCGTTCGTCTGGCGATGGATTTTTGCTATATGCGTGCCTTGCAACCGGAACATGCCTCCTGTCGCCGTTTCGGGACGCCTGCCGCCCGATTCGCTCTCTATGTCCGCTCACACTGGTTGCGCATGCCATTTTTTCTGCTTGTCTATCATCTGTCCCGCAAGGCTTTGTTGCCGGAAAAGCGGGTCGATGACGCTACAAACGCCCAGGAAGCCGTCGGCGGCCAAGCAGGCTGAGGGATTCATTTCTCGGCACCGATCAGTTCTTTCAGGTGCTTTATCGGGATCGCATAGCTGATTCCCGACGGTTTTTCCAACACGGCTTCCTTGGTCGTCTTGATGAACACCATGTTGAGGATGCCGATCACTTCACCGGTATCGGCATCGAACAGTGGCCCGCCGCTGTTGCCAGGATAAGCAGTCGCATCGAGTTGGAAGATGGGAAAAGGGCCAGAGCGCAGGCTGCGGATCGAAGGCGTCTTGAGCTGGCTGGCGGTATTGCCAGGGACGCTGATCGGCGTGATCGAGGAGACGATGCCGCGGTGGGTGACCGGCGAGAACCCCAGCACGCTGCCGATCGGGAAGCCGCTGAAGGCAACGGCCTGGCCTTCGCGCACGGTATCGGAGTCGCCGAGCGTCACGGTAGGCAACGGTGGCCCATCGAAGCGCAGCAGTGCCAGGTCGTGGTCGGCATCGCGCGTCACCAGGCGAACCGCGATCACGCGTCGCTCGCTGCCGAACCTGGCGAGGATGGCCAGCTGATCTTGGCCGGGCTCGTTTCCCATGGTTTCCGGCACGACATGCGCGTTGGTGGCGATTAGCCGGCCGTCGCCAACGGCGAAGCCGGTGCCACGCATTTGGAAGGCGGGACTTTTCAGTTTGTTGTAGAGGCCGACGACGACCAGCGCGGGCTTGATGCGTTCGATCGTGTCGGGCAGCCCGGCTCGCGCCGGCAGCGCGAGCATCAGGCAGAAGAGCAGCGCAAAGAGCCGCTGCCCGGGAAGCCGCGGCTTCATGATCGGACTCTGGAGAGGCGGTGCAGGATCTTCGGTAGTTCAGGCGAAGGCTCCGTCACCGAGGCGTCGTACGGGTGTTCGTGGCGGCGGAAGAATTCCAGGATGCGCTTCACATATTCGCGCGTTTCGGCAAAAGGCGGAATGCCGAGGAAGCGGTTGACCGCGCCTTCGCCGGCATTGTAGGCCGCAGCGGCAAGGGCGACGTCGCCGCGGAAATAGGCCAGCAGCCAGCGTAGGTAAGCAAGGCCGCCGCGCACGTTCTGTTCGGGATCGAAGGGCTTCTTGACGTTGAAGCGCACGGCGGTTTCCGGGATCAGCTGCATCAAACCCTGAGCGTTCTTCGGCGAGACGGCGCGTGGGTTGAGATTCGATTCGGTGCGCGCAATGGCGAGTGCCAGCCGCGGTTCGATACCGTATTCCGGAGCAAGACGCTTGACCAGCTCGGCCAATCGGCGCTGCTCCTCGCTGCTGAATTCGATGTCATCGGCCAGGTCTGCGGCAGGCGGCGGATCGCGCAGGCATTCCGGAGTCTTGTCTGTCGGCGCACCGACGAAACGCAGCATTTGCCGCGAGGGTTCGTGCCCCTGTCCGGCGGCGAGGCTGAAGAAGTAGGCGGCGACGGCATCGTCGCGTGGCACGCCGCGGCCATTGGCGATCATCCAGCCCAGACTGTATTGCGCTTCCGCATCGCCGGCTTTCGCCGCCGCGCAATACAGCGCATAGGCTTTCGCCGGGTCCTTGGTCACACCTTCCCCATGTTCATAGGCGCGGGCTTCCTCACGCATCTGACGCCAATGTCCGGGGCCAGGATCCTCCCTCGCGAAAGTCGGCGCTGGCAGGACGGCACCCAGCGCGAGAAGCGCGAAAGGCCAAAGGCGGAAAAGGGAATTGCAGCGCATCGCCTTACAGCTTCTTCAGGAGCTCCGCGACTTCCGCTTGCGCCGGGAAACGTTCGCCGAGCTTGGCGAGCTCTTCGAGCTGCTGGCGAGCGGTCGTCTTGTCACCCGTCTTGATCAAGGCCTTCGCATAGTTGAGCCGGATACCGGCGGCCTGCGGTTGCAGCTCGACCGCCTTGGCGAGGAGCTCGATGCCGCGTTTGCCATCGCCGCGGTCGACGAGCAACATTCCGAGCGTATCCATGATCGCCGGCTGGTTCGGCGCGAGCGTGTTGGCGCGCTCGGCCAATGCAATGGCCTGCGGGTCTTTCATCTGCCCGAGCGTCCAGGCGAAATTGTTGAGCAGCGCCGGATTGTCCGGTTCGGCGGCCAACAGGGTGCGATAGTGTGTCGCGGCCGTCGCGTAATCCTTGCGCCGGTTCGCCTGTTCGGCGAGATAAAGGCGAAAGCCGTTGTCTTTCGGGTGTCGTTTGAGCCAGGCGTCGGCATGGGCCTTCGCCTCGCTGGCCTTGCCGTCGGCCAGCAGCACGGCATGCAGCCGTTGCGCGAGTTCCGTCGCCGGCGCGGCTTTCAGTCCGTTGCGATAGGCATTCGCCGCCTGTGCCCAGGCTTTGTTCGCCGCATGCACATCGCCTTCGAAGAGGTAGCCGATGCTCTGCTGCGGCTGGCTTTTCTGGATTTCGCGCGCCTTGGCGAGCGCAGCGTCGAGTTTGCCCTCATCGAGGTCGAGCTGGATCAGTGCACGATGCAGCGGCAGCGAATCCGGCAGGATCGACAGCCCCTTGGTCAGGCTGCTGCGTGCGCCTTCCCGATTCTTGGCGAGAAGCTGGATTTCGGCCATGCGCAGATAGGGCTGCGGCGAGGTCGGCATCAGGTTTGCTAGCTTGCCGTAAATGGTCAATGCCTGCTGGGTATCCCCGTTCATCTGGTAGATGCGCCCGGCGACATCGAGCAGTTCCGGCCGGTCGGGAATTGCGGCGAGGGCTCCCTGCACCGCGGTGAGGGCCTTGTCCTTGTTCTGGTCGCGCAGATGGACACCGATCAACGCCAGACGCGGCGCGGGCTCGGTGGGGGCTGCGGCGATCGCGCGGTTGATCAGTTCGATCACCTCAGAGGACTTGGCCCCGGTGCGCGCGCGCAGTTCGGCGAGCGCGAGCATCGCCTGGACGTTCTTCGGGTCCTTCGCCAGCACCGCTTCGAAACGTTTCTGAGCCTGTTCCGGCTGATTGGCGCGTAGATCCATCTGCGCGAGCGCACTCGCGGCCGGCAGATAGGCCGGGTTGATCGTCAAGGCTTTTTCAAAGCTCTTGCGCGCACCAGCCTGGTCGCCTTTCGCCAGCAGGGTGCCGCCGCGCAGGTTGTGCACCACCGGATTGTCTGGCTGTTTCTTTTCCAGTTGGGCAATCGCTTCGAGGGCCTTGTCGAACTGTCTTGCCCGAATGCTGGCGACGATCAGCGCCATGTCGGCGCTGGTGCCGGTATCGGTCGCGGCGATTTCCTCGAGTTCGTCCAAGGCTTCGGCTGCATGGCCGCCGCGCAGGCGCGCGAGTGCCAGCGCAGTCTGCGTCTTCTTGTCCTGCGGATTGATCTTGGCTGCGCGCTGGAAATATTCCTCGGCAGTCTTGGCATCGCCATTTTGCAGATAGGCGTTGCCCGCCAGTTCGAGCCAGATGGGTGCAGTATCTTTGCCCTGGAGCACCGGCTGCAGAGTTTCCACGGCCTTGGCCGACTGGCCACTGCGCAGATAGGACAGCACGAGGGTGCGCCTGGCGAGCGCCAGCCCCGGCGCCTTTTGCAACGCCTTGCGCAGGGCATCCTGTGCCTGGAGATCGGAACGGCTCTCATAGGCGACCAGGCCGGCGAGCTGCAGCCCTTGCGGGCTGTCGGGCTGGAGTTTCAGCAAATTGTCGACGGCAGTCTTCGCAGTCGGCAGATCCTTCTTGCTGAAGGCCAGCAACCCCTGCATGTAGTAAGTCAAGGGGTGTTTGGCCGCCACCTTCTGCATCGCCTCGAGTTGCCTGGCGGCCTTGTCCGGCTGGCGCTCGCGGAGATGGATCATGATCAGCGCGGCATGGGCATTGAGCGCCTGCGGCTTGAGCTGGACGGCTTGTTCGTAGGTGGCGATGGCTTCCGCCGTCTTGCCTTCGACATTCAACAGGTCGGCCTTGAAGAGCAGGGCATTCACATCCTGTGGCGTCTTGGCGAGGATGCCATCGATGATCGCGCGCACACCGGCCAGATCGTTGTCGGCCACCTTGATGCGCGCCTTGACGAGCAGGGCGGGCGCGAAATCGCCCTTCGCCGCCAGTGCTTCGTCGAGCATCGCGCGTGCGGCATCGGGCTTGCCCTGCATCGCGAGGCTTTGCGCGAGCGTCGTTTTCAGGTCGGCCAATCCCTCGGCAGAAGCGATGGGGGTCTTGGCGAGCTCGTCGAGTTTCTTGAACTGGCCTTGGGCGAGCAGCACACGGGCGAGCAATGGCACCACTTGGTCGGCAGGATGTTTGAGGTCGAGCGCTTTGCGCAATTCGACTTCGGCGGCCGTCACGTCGCCGCTTTCGAGCAGGGCTTTGCCAAGCAGGAACCGGGCTTCCGCCGAATCGGGATTCTTGGCGAGCACGTTCTTCAGCTGGATCGTCGCCGCTGCCTGATCGTTCTTGGCCAGATACTCCTTCGCCGAAGCGAGCATGGCTTCGGGAGAATCGCCGCAGGCAGTGCCGACGAGAGCGGCGACGAGCGTCGCGATGGCCAGAGTACGATGGGAGAGGGAAGTCATGGTGTGCCTCGCTGCGCGGAATTGGAAGAATGACACGATCTTAGGCCTTCAGACCGAGTTTGTGCATCAGATCATACAGTGTCGGACGGCTGACGCCGAGGAGTTCGGCGGTGCGCACCACGTTGCCGTTACTGCGGCTCAGCGCGGTGAGGATTGCCTTGCGTTCGGCCTCCTCGCGGATCGAGCGCAGGTCCAGATTCAAGGGTTCAGTCTCGGTGGCTTCCAGGCCGAGATCGGCGGCCGTCAGGACGCTGCCATCGGCCATGATCACGGCGCGCTTGATGCAGTTTTCCAGCTCACGCACATTGCCGGGCCAGCTATGGGCGGCAATGCTGCTCAGGGCATCTTCACCCAGTGTCAGGTTGCGCTTTTGTTCTGCGCCATAACGGCGTACGAAGGCATGCGCGAGGAGCGCGGCATCGCCGACGCGGTTGCGCAATGGGGGTATGTTGATGACGATCTCGGCCAGCCGATAATAGAGGTCTTCGCGGAAGCGGCCTTCGCGGATCAGCGCTTTCAGGTCCTGATGGGTCGCGCAAACGATGCGCACATCGACGGGGATTTCCTGGCGGCCGCCGACGCGCTCGATCACGCGCTCCTGCAGAAAGCGCAGCAGCTTGGCCTGCAGCGCAAGCGGCAGGTCGCCGATTTCGTCGAGCATCAGCGTGCCGCGATGTGCCAGCTCGATCTTGCCCGGTGTGCTTTTCGCCGCGCCGGTGAAAGCGCCTTTCTCGTAGCCGAACAGTTCGCTTTCGAGCAGGTTTTCGGGAATCGCCGCACAGTTGATGGCCACGAAGCGTTCCCCACTCCGCGGCGAAGCGGCGTGCAGGCCACGTGCCAGCAGCTCCTTGCCGGTGCCGCTTTCGCCGAGCAGCAGAATGGTGGCATTGCTGGCGGCGACTTTCTCGATGGTGCGGCAGATGCGCAGCATTTCAGGATCGCGGGTGATCAGGCCACCCAGCGCATCCGGCGGCTGCAACATTTGCAGACGGCGGTTCTCCTGCTGCAGTTCATAGAGACGGAAGGCGCGATCGATCGTCAGGCCGAGGATTTCCGGCTCGAAGGGCTTGGCGAAGAAGTCGTAAGCGCCCATGCCGATGGCGCGCAGCGCATTGGCCTGGTCGTTCTGGCCGGTGAGGACGATCACCTTAGTATCGGGGGCGATCTGCAGGAGCTGTTCGAGCAACAGAAAACCCTCGGTGACCGAGTCGGCATCGGGCGGCAGGCCCAGATCCATCGTCACCACCGCCGGGGCATGGCGGTGCACCTGATTCAGGGCGCTCTCGCGATCGGCGGCGACCAGGGTTTCGTACTGGTCGAACGACCAGCGCATCTGTTTTTGCAAGGCGGGATCGTCCTCGACGATCAGCAGGGTGCGCGGTTTTCCGTTTGTCATGAAAGCTCAGCCTGTTGCAGGTCGGATGATTTGGAGACTTCGATCAGCGGCAGCCGGATCAGGAAGCGCGTGCCGATATTCTCGGCACTTTCTACGCAAATGTCACCCCCGAGCTCCTGGATGTACTGACGGCTTTCATAGGCGCCGATGCCCATGCCGGCCTGTTTGGTGGTCTGGAACGGCTTGAACAGACGCTCGCGCACGAATTCCGGCGACATGCCATGGCCGGTGTCGCCCACCTCGATCGTCGCCATGCTGCCTTCGCGGCCGATGTCGATCCACACCCGCCCCTCGGCAGGTGTCGCATCGAGGGCGTTTTGCACCAGATGGCCGATCACCCGTTCGATGCGTTCCTCATGGCCACGAGCGACCACCGGAGTGCGTACCTTCACCTCGACGGCCGGTGCCAGATGGGCCTTCGCCTTCTTGACACGCCGCGCGACGGCTTCGAGATCGACGCCGCATGCGCCATCGGCCGGTTTCGTCCCTTCGCGCAGCTGCATCATCAGCTGCTTCATGCGCGTCACGGCATGGTCGACCGTTTCGATCATGTCGCGCTGGAATTCCGGGTTGCCGGCATGCTTTTCGGCATTCTTCAGCATCAGCGACAGCTGCGTGACGATGTTTTTCAGGTCATGCACGACGAATGCCGACATCTTGTTGAAGGCATCGAACTTGCGCGCTTCGAGCAGGGCTTCGGCGGCCTGGAGCTGGGCGAGGAAGGCGGCGGCCTGACGGCCGGCGGTGCGCAGCAGGTCATTCACTTCCCAATTGATGTCGAGCGGCGCGCGGGCGGTGGCGAGAATGACGAAGCCGACGAGTTCGCCCGGAAGACTGAGCGGCACGATCAGCCAGGCGTTCGGCGTGTCCAGCAGCCATTCGGGTAGGTCGAGCCCCTGGTAGCGGCCTGGGCGGAAACGATATTCCTCGAGATCGATCACCCAGCCGCTGGTTTCGAGGAAACTCACCAGAGAACCGTCCGTGGGTTCGCTGGCAGAACATTCCGGCATGTTCCAACGGGCGCTCTGACGGTAAAAACGTCCTTCTGGTTCGCGCAACCAGAGCGTTCCCGCCGGGCTCTCCACCATGTCGGCCAGGCCGCGGATCACCTGTTGACCAACCTGTTGCGCGCTCTCGCCTGAGGACAGGGTGCGCGTGAATTTGAGCCACTCTTCGCGATAATCGTAACGGTAGCGGAAGAAATGTTTGCCGACCAGCACCTTGATGCGCGCCCGCATCGTGCCGGAAAACATCATCACCATCATCAGCAGCGTGGCGGCGAACAGCAGCGCGATTTGCAAAGCGCCGCCCCAACTGCCACCGAGGTAACGGACGTAATAGCCGGCGGCGGCAGCGATCAACAGATAGATCCCGGCGATCGCGAGCGAAGTGGTCTGGAAGGCGGCACTCTGCGAAACGGCGATGCGCAGCTTACGCGCCCGGGTCCGGTAGATCGTCAGAATGATCAGTGGCAGGACGAGCACGGTGGCAAGTCCCCGCACCGTGAAACTGTCATTGTCGACCTGGCCGAACAGCAGGACGGTGGAGTGGAAATAGAGATCGAAGCCGAAGACTGCCGCCAGGCCGATACCCAGTGGCTTGATGTGCCAGCGCGAGTCGCTGGTGGTGTTGCGGAACAGCTGTTCGATCAGCACCAGACCGAAGACGCTTTGTGCCAGTGCGGCGTACTGTGCCCCACGCAAGGCGACTTCGGTCGCCAATAGTCCCGTCGCGAGCAGAATCTGCAACGCCAATGCCGCCACGACGATACCGAGGCCGACGGCCAAGGGCCAGCGTGCCTGGAAAGGTTGCGCGCGTCCGCTGGCCAATGTCGCCGTGCGCAATAACAGAATCGTGAAGGCATACCAGCCGGCATAGCGCAGACTGTCGAACATGGCATGGGCGATGAACAGGAAGGACAACGGCTGCAAAGCAAGGAGAAAGGCTTCGGCCGCCCAGAGCGCCGTCGCCAATGTGGCGCCGAGCAGTGCCAGGTCGACCGGGTCACGCAGGTTGCCATGGCGCCAGCGCAGCAGGTGCAATGCGAACAGTAGATGAGTCAGGCACGCAATGCCGTAACTCCAGAGCGAAGGGGTGGAGATGGAATGTTCCATGGCGTTTCAGGTGGCTTGGCCGAACTGCCAGCCGTTCATGAATCCTGGCCGGCGCACATAGTGTGGATGGCGGGCGAGCCACTCCCGCACGCGTGGCAGCGCATGTCGATGACCCGCATCGGCGATGTCGCGCATCTTGCGCCAGTCGAGGAAATCGAAGTCTTCCAAAGGGGGATTCAGGTAGAGGTCGGCAAGCTTGCGTGCGTGCTCGACTTCTTTGCGACTGGCCAGTGTGGTGACTTGGAGGATGATACGCGACAGCGTGGGCGCCGCAGCGTGCGGTCTGCCGGGAAGGATTTGATCGGCGAGATATTCCAGGCTGTCCGGAATGCGCTGGTAAGCCATCTCTCCGAGCGTATCGACGGCGAGGTCTACGGCGATGATCACGCCCTGCATGCGTTTGTGCATGATGTCGATCGGCAGATTGTTCAATACCCCGCCATCGACCAGCAGATGGCCGTCTTCGATCACGGGGGGCAGGATCGCCGGCAACGATACGCTGGCGCGGATCGCCTGCCAAAGCGGCCCGCGCTCATGCACGCGCACCCGGTTGGCCGACAAGTCGCTGGATACGGCAAAGAAGGGCAGCCACAGATCCTCGATGTCCATCGGCAGATGGCTGCGCAGCACCCGGTTCAGATGCTCGCCCCGCACCAGCGAGACGATCGGTAACGTGTAGTCGCCGAGCGGATCTTCGCAAGTAAAGGCGATGCGGTGTTCAGCAAAGCTTTCGGCATCGCTCAAACCGCGGGCCAGCCCCGTCGCCGCGAGCGCCCCGAAACTGGCGCCACCGACCATGTCGATCGGCACGCCTGCTTCGTTCAGCGCACGAATCGCACCGAGATGGGCGAAACCGCGCGCGCCGCCGCCGGCGAGCACCAATCCGATCGCACGGCCAGAGAGGAAGCGTGCCAGGCGCGCGATGTCCTCGCGATTGCCATTGCGCAGATGATGATGTCGGTCGACCCGGCGTGCCGCAAGCCAGTCCCGCGTCCGCTGTGGCGTTGTGCCGACGGGATGAACCAGGACCAGATGGACGTCTGCGTGATGATCCCTTTCCGGCATGTCGAACAGCCAGCGTTCCAATTCGGTGCTGGTCGGTTCGAGCGCGGCATCGGCGAGCAGCACGATCTTGTCGGCATAGCCACGGCAGATACGGTTCCACTCGCTCGGCGCCGGCTCGGCGACGAGCAGCAGGAAATCGTGTTCCTGCTCGCAGCTGTCGAGATGATGTCCGTAATCAGGGCCCGGCGGAGCGGAGAAACGTACCGCGGCGGCCGATGTGTCGAGCTGCAGCACGCTGCCGAAACGCAGCAGTTCGAGCCGCAGTGCATCGCATAACGGGCGGGTGGCAAGGCTGCGATGGAGCGGCACGATCAGTAGGGTGCGCGCGCCGCTGCGGGTCGCGATGTGACCGCGCTGTCCAGTCAGCCGCGCGATGATCATGCGCGCGATGTTCGTGAAGGCTTGCGGCTGGTGGGCGACGAGTTTGTCGATCGCTGTGCGCGGGATCGCGGCGAGGGTCGTATCACGCACTGCGGTGATGGTCGCCGCCCGCCCGGCACCCGACAACAAGGCGATTTCACCGACGACGTCGCCGGGCTGTGGATAGGCGACGATTCTCTCGTGGCCATCAGAGTCCCTGACCCTGACCTGTAAACGGCCGCTGAGCACGACGTGCAGGCAGTCACCGGGCTCCCCCTGGCGGTAGAGGATGTCGCCGACGGCAATGCGAACTGGTTGGGCATCACCCAGCAGCGCGGCGAGACTCGTTTCATCGAGTGTGCCACACAGATGACTCAGTGCTGCGCTGACCAGTGCCGCATGTCGGGCAGAAAGCGGTTCTGCATGGGGGCTCATCGCGTGCTGGCGATTCGTGCGAAATGAAACAGCGGCGTGTCGGCTTCGGCCGGAAATGGCTGAAAGTCGGTGGTGTCTCGCAAATGACGCAATGCGGCGGGTGAGACGATCAGCCCCTCCGGGGCGAGGTCTTTGGTTTGCATTGCAAGCGCCAGCAACGCTTCGATGCCAGGGCCGGTGAGATCCAGATTCAGCCGTTCCGGTTGCACCAAGCCAAGGGTCACCGCACCCCGGTGGATCAGGACGCGCCGTGGCTGTACGTGTTCGCTGCCGGGCTGGCCACCATGATCTGAAAAGTGGCTGAGGATTTCCTGTGCCGCATCGACCAATGCCGCCAGCCCAGACGGGTCGCGCCCGAGTGCGATGGCCCGGCCGCCGCAGGTTTTGATCAGCTCGATGCCATGGCGCGTCAGGATTGCGTCGCACTCTTGCCAGGACTGCTGTAGCGCCCCGAGATCGCCGGGTGGGGAGGCAAACCCGTCGAGCTCGATCAGCAACAAGTCCGCGCTCGGCAACCGCTCGGGGGGGTGTTTGCCAGTGGTTTCCAACTGGCGGGCAACACTGCGCGGAAAAGCGGAGAGCAAAGCCTGCTCGGCCCGGCTGCGCGCCGCATCGGCGGCATCGCTGTTTGCCTGCAGCAGGGTCTGCTGCCGCTGCAGCGTACCGATGAGGCGGTGGATGACCTGGGCGACGATCAGAAAATATGTCGCGAAAAGTGCGGCGGCCGACCAAAGCGAAGCAGGGCAGCCCGAAGGAATGCTCGCCAGCGTCGCCGGCAGACTCCCGGTAAGCAGGGCGCCGGCGACCAACAGCGCCAGGCCTGACCCCGTCAGCGGGATACCGCCAACGATCATCCAGTTGAACAGGCAGATGACGAATAGGACCGAGCTTGGCAGCCAGGCAAACTCGAGTGCCCCGATCACCGCACCGGTAAAAAAACCGTCGAGCAGAAAAAGCACATGTCCGTGCCGGAGGTCGGCATCGAATCTGCCGAGGAACAGATGGCCGAGGTGGGGGTAGAGCAGCCCAGCGAGTATCAGGAATCCGTGCGCGCCGGCCTGTTGAAGGCAAGAAGCGTCATTGACCGCGACGAGCAGCACGCTCATGAGGCTGAAAACCACCCGTACCAGATAGACCTGGCCTGCCATCTGTGGGCCGTGGTCCCGAGCAAGACGGCGATGAGACCTTGTTGGCGAGGTTTTGGTCATGTCAGCGACGAATTTCTCGTCATATGGCGGAAATGCATTGCTCGAATGCCGGAAAGTTCCGGGGCCATAGAAATTCAAGTGATTATGTTATGCTTTTAAAGTATATTGATGTTTGTCCGTTAACGTATTGTCACGGTGAGTGGTTATAGTGGATGAATCCACCGCGAAATACCGCGAGTGGGTTCGTGCCTGGGGCTATCACTTTCAAGGTAGGGGAGAAGGGTCATGTATGAAATTGGAAGCATGCGGAGTTTCTGGGCGGCCATGCTGCGTTTGCTGCTCGTAGCCCTGGCGGGAGTGTTCGTGGCCGGCTGTGCCTCGAATGCCTATCCCCCTGCGCCGCAACAGGCGGCTTCGGACGATTACAACTATCACATCGGCCCCGGCGACACCGTGAATATCGTCGTCTGGCGCAATCCGGAGCTATCGATGTCGGTGCCCGTGCGCCCCGACGGCAAGCTGGCTTCGCCGCTGATCGAGGATCTGCCGGCGATCGGCAAGAACCCGACCGAACTGGCCCGCGACATCGAAAAGGCGCTGGCGAAATTCATCCGTGATCCGGTGGTCACCGTGATCGTCACCCAGTTCGTCGGCCCCTACAGCGAACAGATCCGCGTCATCGGCGAGGCCGCCAAACCGCAGGTGTTGCCTTATAAGCAGAAGATGACGCTGCTCGACGTGATGATCGCCGTCGGCGGCCTGACCGATTTTGCCGATGGCAACGGCGCCTCGATCCTGCGTCCTTCCGATGGCAACAAGCAGTATGGCGTGCGCCTCAAGGATCTGGTCAAGCGTGGCGATGTCTCGGCGAACGTCGAGATGAAACCCGGCGACGTGCTGATCATTCCGCGCAGCTGGTTCTGATGCAATAGGTCAAGACAACCCGGCGGAATTTCATCGATGGAAGAACTGGTACGACAGGCCCGGCTGGTTTTGCGCGGCATGTGGCTGCACCGCTGGCTGGGGCTGTTCGTGGCCTGGGGCGTGGGCCTGGCCGCCGCGATCGCCGTTTTCGTGACCCCCGACAAATATGAGGCTTCGGCGCGCATTTTCGTCGATACCGATTCGGTGCTGAAGCCCCTGTTGGCCGGTTTGACCGTGCCGGCCAACACCGAACAGCAGATCGCGATGTTGAGCCGCACCTTGATCAGCCGCCCGAATGTCGAAAAGCTGATCCGTATGGCGGACCTCGACTTGGGAGTCACGTCGCCACGGGAAAAGGAAGCGCTCATCGACCAGGTCACGGCGGCGCTGAGCATCAAGAGCGTCGGTCGTGACAACCTCTATACGCTCGGTTATCGGGATACCGATCCGGAGCGGGCCCGCAAGGTCGTGCAGTCGCTGACGACGATCTTCGTCGAATCGAGTCTGGGCAGCAAACGCAGCGATACCGATGCGGCGCGCAAGTTCATCGACGAGCAGATCGCTCTCTACCGCAAGAAGCTGGAAGAGGCGGAAAACCGGCTCAAGCAGTTCAAGCTGCAGAACATCGAAGTCGGGCTGGACAAGGAAGGCGGCGTTGGCGGCCGTCTGGCCGAGCTGGGCGCACAATTGAGCCAGGCGCGGCTCGAACTGCGCGAGGCGGAAAACAGCCGCGACGCCCTCAAACGTCAGCTCGCCGGAGAAGAGCCGGTTTTGCTGCCGGACGCGCCGGGATTGGAGTCGACCGTCTCGATTCCCGAGATCGATGGCCGGATCGAAACCCAGAAACGCAATCTCGATGCCTTGCTGCAGCGCTATACCGAACAGCATCCCGACGTGGTCGGCACACGGCGCATCATCAAGGATCTTGAAGAACAGAAGGCGAAGGAGATCGCTGCGCGCAAGAAGGCGGCGGCCGCCAATCCTGCGGCCGTGTCGGTCAACACCAACCCGGCATATCAACAGATGAAAGTCTCGCTCGCCGAGACGGAGGCGACCATCGCGGCGCTCAGGGCGCGGGTGGCCGAATATGAATCGCGCTACAACAAGGCGGTGAGCCGGCTCAAGCTGCTACCCGAGATCGAGGCCGAGTATGCCCAGCTCAACCGTGATTACGAGGTGCACAAGAAGAACTATGACAGTCTCGTGCAGCGGCGCGAGTCGGCTTCGATCTCCGAAAGCATGACCGATGTCTCGAGCGTCGCCGATTTTCGCCTGATCGATCCGCCGCGTGCCTCGCGCACACCGGTCGGACCAAACCGTGCGATCCTGCTCTCGCTGGCCCTGGTGGCTTCCCTGCTGATCGGACTCGCGGCGAGCTTTGCCGCCAGCCAGCTGCGGCCCGCCTTCTTCGATGCGCGCACGCTGCGCGAAGCGAGTGGCCTGCCGCTGCTGGGCACCGTTTCGCTGATCACGACGCCGGCGGATGAGCAGCGCGAGCGCCGTGCGCTGATACGCTTCGTTGCCGGGCTGGGCGCCTTCGTCGGCCTTTACGCTGTGGCGATCACCGTGGTCGGCATCATCATTTTCCGTGCGGTTTGAGGGATACGATGGATATCATTGAACAAGCCGCCAAACGTCTCGAAGAGCTGCGCCGCGCCGGTGTGGAGGTGGCCCCTGAGCCCCAGCCGTCCGTAGGTGAGACCGCTCGAAAAGTCGGCGCTGGCAGCACGGCACCCGCCGATGCCCAGGGGGTTGCGCAGTCGCGCCGGGTCGAACTCGACATGAACGTGCTGACCGCCCATGGCATCCTGACGCCCGACAGTGTGCGTTCGCAGCTCGGTGACGAGATGCGCGTCATCAAGCGGCCTTTGCTGCACAATGTCAGCGGCAAGGGCGCCGCGCCGGTCAAGGACGCCAACCTGATCATGGTCACCAGCGCCCTGCCCGGCGAGGGCAAGACCTTCATGGCGGCGAACCTGGCGATCAGCATCGCGATGGAGCTCGATCACACCGTCCTGCTCGTCGATGCCGACGTGGCACGTCCGTCGTTGCCCGAGGTATTCGGCTTCGACGAGGAAAGGGGGCTGCTCGACGTGCTCACCGATCCGACGCTCGATCTGAGCCAGGTGCTGCTGCGAACCAATATCGAAAAGCTTTCGGTGCTGCCGGCTGGCACGCCGCACCCGCGGGCCACCGAACTGCTCGCCAGCGAGGCGATGAATCATCTGCTCGCCGATATGGCGCAGCGCTATCACGACCGGATCATCATCTTCGATTCGCCCCCCCTCTTGGTGACCACCGAGGCACGCGCGCTGGCGATGCACATGGGCCAGGTCGTGCTCGTGGTCAAGGCCGAAAGCACGACGCACGCCGAGGTCAGGAATGCGATCGCCGCGATCGAGTCCTGCCCGGTCAAGATGGCGGTGCTGAACAAGACGACGGGGCATGTCGATGGCCACGGTTATGGGTATGGCTATGGTTACGGTTATGGCTATGCGGCGAAATCCAGCGCCAGCGCTGCGCGAACTTGACCTGGCAGAGGGCGCTACCGTGACCTCCCGCACGACCTCCCGCAAGTCGGCAGTACTGCTGGGCTGCATGCTGGGCGGCATCTTCGTCGTCATGGATGCTCTGGCCCAAGAAACCACCGATGCTCCGACCAGTCGACCGGCGTGGCTGATCACGCCGAGCATCTCCGGCAGCGTCACGCTCACCGACAACGTGCGACCAGGGCAGGCCGACAAGAAGAGCGATCTCATCACCAGCATCACGCCGGCGATCCGCATCGATGGCAAAGGCGGGCGCGTCAGCGGCAACCTCAATTTCAGCTGGCAGAACAACTTCTACGCCAGCGAAAACCGCTACAACAACGATCAGATGTCGCTGTCGGCGTCCGGCAAGGCCGAATTGGTCGAGCAATGGCTGTTCCTCGATGCGCTTGCCAGCGTCGCCCAGCATGCCACTTCGGTGTTCGGGACGCAGACTGCGAACAATGAGTTGATCAATGGCAACCGCGGCCAGACTACCTCATGGCAGTGGTCGCCCTATGTGCAGGGCTATTTCGGCGCCAGCAACGTCAACTACGAGCTGCGCTACCGCAATGTCCGCACCACGGCGGATAGCGGTCTGTATGCCACCGGCTCCGATGTCGATACGCAGATTTGGAGTGGTCGCCTGTCTGGCAACACACCGCTGGCGCTGCTCGGCTGGTCGCTGCTCGCCGAGGATCAGCGCACCAGCTTCAATGTGCGGGACAGCAAGTCCAGCCGTGTGATCGGCACGCTCGAATATCGCTTCGATCCACAGCTCAAATTCAACGTCAGCGCCGGTCGGGAATCCGACAACTACAGCAATCTCCAGTGGCAGCACCGCACCGTCACCGGCTACGGGCTCGACTGGGCGCCCACCGAGCGCACGCTGCTCAAACTGGCCAAGGAAAAACGCAGCTTCGGCAATGGTCATACCATCGACTTCAGCCACCGCACCGCCTTGACCGCCTGGAAATTCATCGATACCCGCAGCGTGGTCATCCCGGCCCAGCAATTCACCACCGCACCGGTGTCGACCGCCTACGACCTGCTCTTCCTGCAGCTGGCTTCCAGCATTCCCGATCCCGTTGCGCGCGCCCAGGTGGTCAGTGCATTGCTACAAAGCGCGGGCATTCCGGCGAATAGCCTGATCTATGGCAATGTCGTGACCGCCCAGCCGTACATCCAGCGGCGGCAGCAGGCTTCGCTGTCACTCACCGGCGCGAACAACACGGTGACCTTCACTGCCCAACGCAGCAGCAACACCCGGTTGGGCACCGGCGTCAGTGCACTCGACGATTTCGCGCTGACGCAGAACATCCGTCAATCGGGCTTCAGCGGCAGCTGGGCGCACAAGCTCTCACCCATCAGCAACCTGACGCTGAATGCGCTCACCTCGCATAGTCGCGGTGACGCCGCCGGCCAGGATTCTCGCCTGCGCTCGATCTCGCTGCTCTACACGACGAAACTCGGCGTTCGCACCACGGCATCAATCGGTCTGCGCCAGAACAATTACGACAATGCCGGCGTTGGCACTCAGGATTACACCGAGCATGCGATAACCGGTACGCTTTCTGCCTCCTTCTGAGACGCGCGCATGTACGAGGCTTTTTACGGCTTGAAGGTCAAGCCCTTCCAGCTGAACCCCGACCCTGCGTTCTATTTCGACAGCAAACAGCACCGTCGCGCCAAGGCCTATCTGGAATACGGCCTGCATCAGAACGAGGGCTTCATCGTCGTCACCGGCGAGATCGGCGCCGGCAAGACCACCATCGTGCGTGGGCTGCTCGATGCGCTCGACAAGGACAAGGTCGTCGCCGCGCAGATCGTCAGCACCCAGCTCGATGCCGACGACATTCTGCGCATGGTCGCCGCCGCCTTCGGCGTGCGCTTCAAGGATCTGGCCAAGGCCGACCTGATCCTGGCGCTGGAGGCTTTTTTCGTCGAGATCACGCGGCGCGGCAAGCGCTGCCTGTTGATCGTCGACGAAGCCCAGAACCTGACGCCACGCGCCGTCGAAGAATTGCGCATGCTGTCGAATTTCCAGTTCGAGTCGCATGCGCTGCTGCAAAGCTTCCTCGTCGGCCAGCCGGAATTCCGCGCCATCATGTTGAGCCCGCAGATGGAGCAGCTGCGCCAGCGGGTGATCGCCGCCTGTCACGTTGGCCCGCTGAGCGCTGCCGAGACGCGCGACTACATCTACCACCGCTTGCGCTGTGCCGGCTCCAAGGGCGAACCGAAGTTCGACGATGCGGCGCATCAGGCGATCTATGAAGCGAGCGGCGGCATCCCGCGCCGGATCAACGCCTTGTGCGATCGGCTGCTGCTGCTGGGATTCCTGAACGACAAGAAGCTTTTCGGCAAGGAAGACGTTCAGGAAGTCGTCAATGAGATGGGCGGCCAGATCGGCGCCGGCGCCAAACCGACCACCGCGGCATTGCTCGCCCCGCAGGCGCTGGAAGGGGATTTCGCCACGGCCGAGAGCGCGGCGCTGCAGATCGATGCCGAGACGGCGCAGGAGGCCGGCAAGACGCTCACCAGCATCAGCAACCGGCGCATCGCCGATCGGTTGCTGCGGCTCGAGCGCAGCCTGGTGCGCCTCGAACAGACGAACACCATGATGCTGCGCGTATTGCAGCAATTGGTCGATGCCGCGCGGGTCGGCAAGGCTGCCCGCAATGCTGCGGACAAGAAGACGGATACGGAAGCCACGAAAAGCGAAGACGCATGAAGATCAATGCGCTGACCATCGATGTCGAGGACTATTTCCAGGTCTCGGCTTTCGCACCGTACATCGATCGTGGCGAGTGGGATCAGCGTGAATGCCGCGTCGAACGCAACGTCGCGCGTATCCTTGCCTTGCTCGACCGGCACAATGTCAAGGCGACCTTTTTCACGCTCGGCTGGATCGCCGAACGTCATCCGGGCGTGGTGCGCGAGATCGTCGCCAATGGTCATGAACTGGCCAGCCACGGCTATGGCCATGAGCGTGCAAACCGGCTCTCACGCGAAGCGTTCGCTGACGATGTCTTGCGCGCCAAGGGGATTCTCGAAGACCTTTCTGGCCAAGAGGTGAAAGGCTACCGGGCGCCGAGTTTTTCGATCGACGCCAGCAACCGTGCTTGGGCCTTCGAGACGCTGGCGCGGGCTGGCCATCGTTACAGCTCCAGCGTCTATCCGGTGCGCCACGACCATTACGGCATGCCCGACGCACCACGCTTTTCCCATGTGCCGGATGCCGGCGTGCTGGAGATTCCGCCGACGACAGTACGCGCCTTCCTGCGCAACTGGCCGGCCAGCGGCGGTGGCTATTTCCGCCTGCTGCCCTATGCGATCTCGCGGCGCCTGATCGCCCATGTCAATGAGATCGAGGGCGAACCGGCGGTGTTCTATTTCCATCCCTGGGAAATCGACCCGGCGCAGCCGCGCATCCCGGGCATCGATGTGAAGACGCGCTTTCGTCACTATCTCAACCTGCATCGGATGGAGCAGCGGCTCGAGCGGCTGCTCACCGATTTCTGCTGGGACCGCATGGACCGCGTGTTTCTCGGCTCATGAGCGAATCCACTGTATCGTCTCGCCCTGGCGACCTGAGGGTGCGCCGGCTCGATGCTGCCGATGCCAAGGACATCGCGCGATGGGATGCCTTCGTCGCCGCACAACCCGAGGCGACCTTTTTCCACCGCACCGCCTGGCAGGACATCCTGCGCGAGGTCTTCGGCCATCGCACTCATTTCCTGTTTGCCGAACGCCAGGGCGCGATCGAGGGCATCCTGCCGCTCGCGCAGGTCAAGAGCCGGTTGTTCGGCAATGCGCTGGTGTCCTTGCCTTTTTGCGTCTATGGCGGGGTCGTCGCCACGAGCGCGGAGGCCGCCGCAGCGCTCGAAGCCGAGGCGGAGGCCTTGGCAGGCGCGCTCGACGTCGATCACCTCGAATACCGCAACCTCACGCCACGGCATGCCGATTGGCCGCGACAAGACCTTTACGTGACTTTCCGCAAAGAGATCCTGCCGGATGAGGAGGCCAACCTGCAGGCCATCCCGCGCAAGCAGCGCGCAATGGTCAGGAAAGGCATCAAGCACGGTTTGCGCGCCGAAATCGATAGCGACACGCAACGCTTTTTCGCCCTCTATGCCGACAACGTGCGTCGTCACGGCACCCCGGCCCTGCCGAAACGCTATTTCGACCGCCTGCGCGAAGCATTCGGCCAGGATTGCGAAATCCTCACCGTCGTCGATGCCGCCGGCACGCCGGTCAGCAGCGTGCTGAGCTTCTATTTCCGCGACGAGGTACTGCCCTACTATGCCGGCGATGACGTGCGGGCGCGCGAACTGGCGGCCAACGACTTCAAGTACTGGGAACTGATGCGGCGCGCCTGCGCGCGCGGGCTGAAGGTGTTCGATTACGGGCGCAGTAAGGTCGGCGCCGGCTCCTATGCCTTCAAGAAGAACTGGGGCTTCGAGCCGAAGCCGCTGTCCTACGAATACCGTCTCTACAAGCGCGACAGCATTCCGCAGAACAACCCGAACAACCCGAAATACCGCTTGATGATCGCCACCTGGCGCCGTTTGCCTCTGTGGCTCACCAATCGGCTCGGGCCGCTGATCGTGCGCAACCTCGGCTGATAGCCCGTGAAGCTGCTCTATCTCGTGCATCGGTTGCCCTATCCCCCGAACAAGGGCGACAAGGTGCGCTCCTTCCATCTGATGAAGCATCTGGCCCAGCGCCATGAGATCTATCTCGGCACCTTCATCGATGATCCCGCCGACGAAGTCTGGCTCGACGCGGTGCGCGCGTATTGTGCCGACATGCGCGTCGCGCGGCTGACGCCACGGCGGGCGAAGCTGCGCAGCCTGAAAGGCCTGTTGAGCGGCGAGGCGCTGTCGCTGCCTTACTACCGGGATGCCGGCTTGCGTGATTGGGTGAGGCACACCTGCGAGACGGCAGACATCGATGCGGCAATCGTGTTCTCGTCGGTGATGGCCGATTACCTGTCCGGCATGGAACGGCTGCCGACGCTGGTCGATTTCGTCGATATGGATTCGGCCAAATGGCGGCAGTACGCCACGACGCATCGCTGGCCCTTGTCCTGGCTTTATCGTCGTGAGGGCGAGCGACTGTTTGCCTTCGAACGAGCGGTGGCACACCAGGCCGATCATGCCTTCTTCGTCACCGATGCCGAGGGGGATCTGTTCCTCGCCGCGGCACCGGAGTGCGCCGGACGGGTCGAGGCGATGGGCAACGGCGTCGATGCCGAGTTCTTCTCGCCCGAGCAGGGGTTCGACTCGCCTTATCGCGACGAGGAAATTCCCCTGGTGTTCACCGGCGCGATGGATTACTGGCCGAACATCGATGCCGCGGTCTGGTTCGCCAACGAAATCCTGCCCGGGTTGCGGCGGCGCCATCCGGCGCTGCGCTTTTTTATCGTCGGCCGCAGTCCAGACCCGACGGTGCAGGCATTGGCAGGTGAGGGTGTCGTGGTAACGGGCACGGTGCCGGACGTGCGCCCGTATCTCGCCCATGCCGCCGTGGTCGTCGCGCCGCTGCGCATCGCCCGCGGCATCCAGAACAAGGTGCTCGAAGCGATGGCGATGGCCCGGCCGGTGGTCGCCTCGGCGACCTGCGCACAACCGATCGCCGCTGTGTCCGGCGAAGAGCTGCTCGTCGCCGAAAGCGCCGATGAATATCAAGCCCGCATCGAATCGCTGCTGGCCGATCCCGTCCATGCTGATAACATTGGCAGGGCTGCCCGCCGCCGGGTGTTGGCCAGCTACAGTTGGGACGCCCATCTCGCCGTGATCGACCGCCATCTCGATTCCCTCGTGCCATGAACAGTGCCGTGCCGTCAGCGCCGACTTTTGCACCCGCTGCGGGCTGGAAGCAGGCCGGCGTTGCGCTCGTCGTCATCGAGCTGGTGCTGCTCGCGCTCTATTTCGACACGGCACGCGCGATGGTCGAGATCTGGTGGCGTTCGGGAACCTTCAATCATGCCTTCCTCGTGCCACCGATCAGCCTTTGGTTGATCTGGGAAAAACGCCATCTGCTGGCACAGGAATCGCCGCGCCCCACGCCCTGGCTCTTACTGCCATTGGCCCTGATCGCCTTCGGCTGGTTGCTGGGCGAGCTGGTCGCAGTGAATGTGCTGACCCAGTTCGCACTGGTGGCGATGCTGGTGCTCGCCGTGCCGCTGGTGATCGGTCTTCCCGCCGCAAAACGTATCCTCTTTCCCCTCGCATTCCTGTTCTTCGCGGTACCGTTCGGCGAATTCGTGATGCCGGCGATGATGGATTGGACGGCGAAATTCACCGTGATGGGTTTGCGTGCCTCCGGCATCCCCGTCTATCAGGAAGGCCTGCATTTCGTCATTCCCTCGGGCAAATGGTCGGTGGTCGAAGCCTGCAGCGGCATCCGTTATCTGATCGCCTCGATCGTCGTCGGTACGCTCTATGCCTACCTCAATTACCGCTCGCTGAAGCGCCGGTTGATCTTCGTCGGGGTGGCGATCGCAGTGCCAGTCGTCGCCAACTGGCTGCGCGCATACATGATCGTCATGCTTGGCCACCTCTCCGGCAACACGCTCGCCGTCGGCGTCGATCACCTGATCTACGGCTGGGTGTTCTTCGGCGCGGTGATGCTGATCATGTTCGCGATCGGCCTGCGCTGGCGCGAATCCGAAACTACGGCGCCTGCCGAGGCCGAAAGGGTCGAAAGGCAAAGTCGCGCTGCTCCCCAGCCACGGAACGTGTGGGTGGCCATGGTCTTGGCCTCGTCGATCGCGCTGGCGCCCCATGGCGTGCTGGCGTTGCTGGATAGTGGTCCGGTGCTCCCGGCACTGCAACTATCGCCGGAAGCACTGGCTACAGGGGGCTGGCAACGGCTCGAAGCGCCGCTGACCGACTGGCAGCCGGCCTATGCCAATCCGACGACGACACTGAACGCGACCTTCGCCAGGGGCGAACAGCGCATCGGTGTCTTCATCGCCTGGTATCAACACCAGAATTACCAACGCAAGCTGATCAGCTCGTCGAATGGCTTGGTGACGAGCGCGAACAAGGCCTGGGCACAAGTCGGGCGGGCGCAGCGCGAAGCCCCGCTGGGCGCGAAGCGTGTCAGCGTGCATAGCAGCACCTTGCGCAGTCTGGACGCGCTGCTGGCTGCCGATCCACCGCGCCTCACGGTCTGGCATTGGTATTGGATCGACGGCCACGTCGTCATCAACGACATGCTCGGCAAGTTGCGATTGGCATGGGAGAAATTGAGCGGACGGGGCGATGCCTCCGCAGCGGTCTTCGTCTATGCGTTCGAACCCGGCAGCGAAGCCGCACTGAGCGATTTCCTCGCCGCTGCGGGGGACAAGCTCGACGCGTTGCTCGAAGATGCCGCCCGCCGCCGCTAGAATCCACGACATCCATCTAAACTCGAAGGGGAATCTCGATGACCAAAAACAAAGCTGCAGCGAAATCCAAAGCAAAGACGACCCAGCCATCATCACTGGAAAAAACCGTCGTCGCCGTCGTCGGCCTCGGCTATGTCGGCCTGCCGTTGGCGGTCGAATTCGGCAAGAAATATCAGACCCTCGGCTTCGATCTCTCGGCAGCCAAGGTCGCCAGCTACCGCAAATTCATCGATCCGACCGGCGAGGTGAGCAGCGCCGACCTCAAGGCCGCCACCAAGCTTTCGGTGAGTACCGATCCGGCCACCATCGCCGCGGCCGATTTCATCGTCGTCGCCGTGCCGACCCCCGTCGATCAGGCGCACATCCCGGACTTCTCGCCACTCATCGGCGCCTCGACGACGGTGGGCAAATATATGAAGAAGGGCGCCACGGTCGTTTATGAATCGACGGTCTATCCGGGCGCGACCGAAGAGGTGTGCATCCCGCTGCTGGAAAAACATTCCGGCATGAAGTGGCAGAAGGATTTCCACGTCGGCTACTCGCCCGAGCGCGTCAATCCGGGCGACAAGGAACGCACCATCACGAAGATCGTCAAGGTCGTTTCCGGCGACGACGAAAAGACCGCGCGCTTCGTCGAGCAGATGTATGCCTCGGTGATCACCGCCGGTGTGCACAAGGCCAGCAGCATCAAGGTCGCCGAAGCCGCCAAGGTGATCGAGAACACCCAGCGCGACCTCAACATCGCCTTGATGAACGAACTAGCGATCATCTTCGACCGCATCGGCATCGACACGCTCGAAGTGCTGCAGGCGGCCGGCACCAAGTGGAACTTCCTGCCCTTCCGGCCCGGGCTGGTCGGCGGCCATTGCATCGGCGTCGATCCCTACTACCTGACGCACAAGGCCGAGATGCTCGGCTACCACCCCGAGGTGATCCTCGCCGGCCGGCGCATCAATGACGGCATGGCGAGCTGGGTCGCCCAGCAGACCGTGAAGCAGATGATCAACAACGACTGCCCGGTGAAAGGGGCGCAGGTCATCGTGCTCGGCCTCACCTTCAAGGAAAACTGTCCCGACCTGCGCAACTCGAAAGTCGCCGATCTGGTCAAGGAGCTGCAATCCTTCGGCTGCAAGGTGGCCGTGCATGACCCGCTCGGCGAGCCGGACGAAGCGCTGCACGAATATGGCATCGAGCTCGTCAAATGGAACGCGCTGCCGGAGCGGGCCGATGCGCTGGTCGCTGCGGTTTCGCACAAGCAGTATCTCGACATGTCCTTCAAGCGGCTGACCAGCAAACTGAAACCCGGCGGCGTGTTCGTCGACGTCAAGTCGGCCTACGATCCGAAGGTCGTCACCAAGGCGGGCTTCAAGCTTTGGCGGATGTGACGAGGCGACTGGTGGCACATCGATGAAAATTGCCGAGCTGCTGCAATCGCTGGCCGATGCCGGGGTTTCGTACGTTTTGGTGGGTGGCCTGGCGGTGCAGTTGCATGGCTATATGCGCGCAACGCTGGATATCGATCTGGTTTTGGCGATGGACGATACAAATCTCGAAAGATTCATCGGCGTTGCCAGAAAATATGGGTTACAGCCGAACATTCCGGTACCGCTCGACGCGCTGCGCAATTCTGCTCAGCTAGAGGCTTGGCACCGTGAAAAGGGTATGCTGGCTTTTTCTCTGCGCGAGTCTCAGCCTGGCGGCAAGATTGTCGATATCCTCGTGCATCCTTCGGTACCTTTCGAACGCTTGATCCAAAACGCTGTTGTTGGTGAACTGTTCGGCAGAAAAGTGATGATTGCCTCGATCGGGGATCTGCTCGAACTGAAACGTCATGCCAATCGACCGAGGGATCGGCTCGATATCGAGGCACTGGAAAAGATTCAGCGAGGAGAGGATCCGAATGTCTGAACAAGTACCACCTGATGCCAAAGTCATCATCCCGCAAGAGACGCTGTTGCTGCGTCTGGAGCAGGCCGAGGAGTTGCGCGAATTCGCCATCCAGATGTGGTTGCAGAATCCGCTGCTCGCCCAGCAGGCGGGTGACAAGGTCAAAGAACTGCTGGCACCTGTGCAACGATCCGCGTTATCATGACGGCATACGACGTACTGTGTAACTATCTGCGTGCCTCCCCTCGCACCTGGCTGGTCACGGGGGTTGCCGGCTTCATCGGCAGCAACCTGCTGGAAACCCTGCTGAAGCTCGGTCAGCGTGTGGTCGGGCTGGACAATTTCGCCACCGGCTATCACCACAATCTCGATGCCGCGCTCGCTGATGCCAGCGCCGCCACCGGCCGCGCACGAAGCGAGCTGGAAGGCTTGTTTCACTTCATCGAAGGCGACATTCGCGATCTCGCGACCTGCCGCGAAGCGATGTGGTGGCAGCAGGGGGCGACGCGGCATGCGGTCGATTATGTCCTGCACCAGGCCGCCCTGGGCAGCGTGCCACGTTCGATCGAGGATCCGATCAATACCCATCAGGCCAACATCGACGGCTTCCTCAACATGCTGGTCGCGGCGCGCGATGCCAAGGTCAGCCGTTTCGTCTATGCCGCGAGCAGCTCCACCTACGGCGACCATCCCGATCTGCCGAAAGTCGAGGACAAGATCGGCAAACCACTTTCGCCGTATGCCGTCACCAAGCTGGTGAATGAGCTCTACGCCCAGGTGTTCGCCCGCACTTACGGCTTCAAGACCATCGGTCTGCGCTATTTCAACATCTTCGGCAAGCGCCAGGATCCCAATGGCGCCTATGCCGCCGTGATTCCGAAATGGATTGCCGCGATGATCGGTGGCCAGCCGGTCTATATCAACGGCGATGGCGAGACGAGCCGCGATTTCTGCTACATCGACAACGCCGTGCAGGCCAATCTGCTGGCCGCGACGACGGAAAATCCCCTGGCCGTCGATCATGTCTATAACGTCGCGGTCGGCGAGCGCACTTCGCTCAACCAGCTTTGTGACTTCCTCGTCGGGCATCTGGCAGAACGCTATCCCCACTTGCACGACTTCAAACCGATCCATCGCGATTTCCGTCCGGGGGACGTGCGCCATTCGCTCGCCGACATTGCCAAGGCGCAACGGCTGCTCGGCTATGCGCCGACGCATCGCATCGATGCCGGTTTGCGTGAAGCGATGGCGTGGTACATCGACCATCTCAAATGACCGGCAAGCCCGATGAGCGGCCACTGGTCCTGCACGTCTTCTACCGCTTCGATGTCGGCGGGCTGGAAAACGGCGTCGTCAACCTGATCAACCGCATGCCGGCAGATGCCTACCGCCATGCGATCCTTGCCCTCACCGAGGTGACCGACTTCAAGCGGCGCATCCAGCGCGACGATGTACGCTATATCAGCCTGAACAAGCCGCCCGGGCATCTGTACCGGCTGTTTCCGCGCCTGGTGCGCATCTTGCGGGAACTCAAACCGGCGATCGTCCATTCACGCAATCTCGCCGCGCTGGAGGTCACCGTGCCGGCCCGGCTGGCGGGCGTGCCGGTGCGGCTGCATGGCGAGCATGGTTATGACGTCGGCGATCTCGATGGCAGCAATGCCACCTATCGTTGGGTGCGCCGCGCCTACAACCCCTTCGTCAGCCACTGGATCGCTCTGTCGCGCGATCTGCAGCGCTATCTCGTCGACCGCGTTGGCATCGCATCGCGCAAGGTGACGCAGATCTACAACGGCGTCGATGCCGAGCGATTTCATCCTGCCCGCTTGTCGGAAGCGACCTTCGCGGACTGCCCTTTCCGGCGCCCGGAGCACTGGCTGATCGGCACGGTCGGCCGTATGCAGACCGTCAAGAACCAAACCCTGCTGGCGCGGGCCTTCATCCGCGCGTTGGAGATCGCTCCCGAGCTGCGGCCCCGCCTGCGGTTGGTGATGGTCGGCGACGGGCCTTTGCGGACAGAAGCGCAGGCACTACTCACCGCGGCGGGTATCGCCGATCTCGCCTGGTTGCCGGGCGAGCGTCACGACGTGCCCGAACTGCTGCGCAGCCTCGACTGTTTCGTGCTGCCTTCGCTCGCCGAGGGCATTTCCAACACCATCCTCGAAGCGATGGCGACCGGTCTGCCGGTGATCGCCACACGGGTGGGCGGCAATCCCGAGCTGGTGAGCGATGGCAACACCGGCCGACTCGTCGCCGCCGACGATGCCGAAGCGATGGCCCAGGCGATCCTCGCCTATGCGCAGCAACCCGAAATCGCGCAGGCTCATGGCCGCGCGGGCAGGGCGGAGGTCGAGCGGCGCTTCAGCCTGGAGGCGATGGTGGCGGCCTATCGGCAGGTTTATGATCAGCTGCTTTCTGAGCAGCATTCGGACAGGAATAGCCAATAAATCATGTGCGGCATCACCGGCATCTTCGATACCCGCGGCAAGCGCGCCATCGACCGCGACGTGTTGCAGCGGATGAACGAAAGCCAGTTCCACCGCGGGCCGGACGAGGGCGGGCTGCATCTCGAACCGGGCGTCGGCCTCGGCCATCGCCGCCTATCGATCATCGACCTGTCCACCGGCCAGCAGCCGCTCTACAACGAGGATGGCAGTGTCTGCGTGGTCTTCAACGGCGAGATCTACAACTTCCAGGCGTTGATTCCGGAACTGCAGGCGCTCGGCCATGTTTTCCACACCAAGAGCGATACCGAAGTCATCGTCCATGCCTGGGAGGCGTGGGGTGAGGCCTGTGTCGAGCGCTTTCGCGGCATGTTCGCCTTTGCGTTGTGGGATCGCAATCGTGAAGTGTTGTTTCTCGCCCGCGACCGGCTCGGCGTCAAGCCGCTGTTCTATGCGCTGCTCGACGACGGCACCTTCCTGTTCGGCTCCGAGCTGAAATCGCTGCTCGCCCACGGAGGCCTCAAGCGCGAGATCGACCCGCTGGCCGTCGAAGAATATTTCGCGCTCGGTTATGTGGCCGAGCCGCGCTGCATCTTCAAACAGGCGAAAAAGCTGCCGCCGGCCTGCACGCTGAAAGTCGGCCGTGGCGGCACGGCACTGCCGGAGCCGCGCGAATACTGGGACGTGCGCTTCACGCTCGATCAACGCATCGGCCTCGACGAGGCTTGTCATGAGCTCGAGCGCCGGCTCGAAGAATCGATCCGCCTGCGCATGATCGCCGAAGTGCCGCTCGGCGCCTTCCTCTCCGGTGGGGTCGATTCGAGTGCGGTGGTGGCGATGATGGCCGGTTTGTCTGCGGAACCGGTCAATACCTGCTCGATCTCGTTTTCCGATCCGGCCTATGACGAGGCGCGCTTTGCTCAGCAGGTGGCCGAGCGTTACCACACACGCCATTTCGTCGACCGGGTCGAGAGCGACGATTTCGACCTGATCGACACGCTGGCAAGGCTCTATGACGAACCCTATGCCGACAGCTCGGCGATCCCGACCTACCGCGTCTGTCAGCTGGCGCGGCGGCACGTGACAGTGGCGCTCTCCGGCGATGGCGGCGACGAGAGCTTCGGCGGCTACCGCCGTTACCAGTTGCATCTGATGGAGGAAAAGCTGCGCGCTCTGCTGCCGCTGGGGCTGCGTCGGCCGCTGTTTGGCCTGCTCGGCCGGCTCTATCCGAAGGCCGACTGGGCGCCGCGCATCTTCCGCGCCAAGACCACCTTCGAAGCCTTGGCGCGCACCTCGGTCGAAGCCTATTTCCACAGCGTCTCGGTGATCCGCAATTGGCAGCGCGCGCAAATCTTCAGCGCCGCCTTCAAGGCAGAGCTCGGCGGCTACAACGCGCAGGCCGTGTTCGACCGCCATGCCGCCCGCGCCGACACCGACGACCCGCTGGCGCTGATCCAGTATCTCGACCTGCACACCTATCTGATCGGCGACATCAACACCAAGGTCGACCGCGCCAGCATGGCGCATTCGCTCGAAGTGCGCGAACCGCTGATGGACCATCCGCTGGTCGAATGGCTCGCCACGCTGCCGAGCAGCCTCAAGGTGCGCAATGGCGAGAGCAAGTTCCTGTTGAAAAAAGCCATGGAGCCGCATCTGCCGCACGACATCATGTACCGGCCGAAAATGGGCTTCGCCGTGCCGCTGGCGCGCTGGTTCCGCGGGCCGCTGCGGCAACGCGTGCGCGACGGCCTGCTCGGCGGCCCGCTGCTCGGTACCGGCTGGTTCGAGCGCGACGCGATCCGCCGCATCGTCGAACAGCACGAAGCGGGCCGCCGCGACCACAGCACGCCGATCTGGGTGCTGTTGATGTTCGACGCCTTCCTGCGCAATGTCATGAACGCATAAAATGCACGAAACGACAGGGAATCCTTCATGAAAGTCCTCATCACCGGCGCGGCCGGGTTCATTGGTTCGGCGCTGGCGCTGCGCCTGCTGGAACGCGGCGATCACGTCATCGGCATCGACAACCACAACGACTACTACGATCCGGCGCTCAAGGAAGCGCGCCTGGCGCGCCACGCCCATCACCCGCATTACACCCATCTGCGTATCGACATCGCCGATCGCAAGGCGATGGAGGCGGCCTTCGCCGAGCACAAGCCGCAGCGCGTCATCAACCTCGCCGCCCAGGCCGGCGTGCGCTATTCGCTGGAAAATCCGCTCGCCTACATCGACAGCAATCTGGTCGGTTTCGGCCACATCCTCGAAGGCTGCCGGCATCACGGTGTCGAGCATCTCGTCTATGCCTCGAGTTCCAGCGTCTATGGCGCCAATACGACGATGCCGTTCTCGGTGCATCACAACGTCGATCATCCGCTCTCGCTCTATGCCGCGAGCAAGAAGGCCAACGAGCTGATGGCGCATACCTACAGCCATCTCTACCGGCTGCCGACCACGGGCCTGCGCTTCTTCACCGTCTATGGCCCCTGGGGCCGGCCGGACATGGCGCTGTTCAAATTCACCAAGGCGATCCTCGCCGGCGAAAAGATTCCGGTGTTCAACTATGGCAAGCACCGGCGCGACTTCACTTACATCGACGACATCGTCGAAGGCGTGATTCGCGTGCTCGACAAGCCCGCGCAGCCGAATCCGGACTGGTCGGGCGATCACCCCGATCCGGGCAGCAGCCTCGCCCCCTGGCGCGTCTATAACATCGGCAACAACAGCCCGGTCGAGCTGATGGACTACATCGCCGCGCTGGAAAAGGCGCTGGGGATGAAGGCCGAAATGGAACTCTTGCCGCTGCAACCCGGCGATGTGCCTGACACTTATGCCGACGTGCAGGATCTGGTGCGTGATTTCGGCTACAAGCCGGCCACGCCGGTCGAGCAGGGGGTGGCCAACTTCGTCGCCTGGTATCGCGACTATTTCAAGGTCTGATCATGAAAATTGCCATTGCCGGAACGGGTTACGTCGGCCTCTCGATCGGCGTATTGCTCGCGCAGCACAACGAAGTCGTCGCGCTCGACATCGTCCCGGAAAAGGTGGCGATGCTCAACCGCAAGGTGTCCCCGATCGCCGATGCCGAGATCGAGGATTATCTCGCCCACAAGCCCTTGAACTTCCGCGCCACGCTCGACCAGCAGGAGGCTTACACGGGGGCCGATTTCGTCGTCATCGCCACGCCGACCGACTACGATCCCGAAACCAACTACTTCAACACCCAGTCCGTCGAGGCGGTGATCCGCGACGTGATGGCCATCAATCCCGCTGCGGTGATGGTGATCAAATCCACCGTGCCGGTCGGCTACACCGCCAAGACGCGCGCCGAGCTGGGCTGCACGAATCTGATCTTCTCGCCGGAATTCCTGCGCGAAGGCAAGGCGCTGCACGACAATCTCTACCCTTCGCGCATCGTCGTCGGCGAGCGTTCTGCGCGGGCGGAGACCTTTGCCAACCTGCTCAAGCAGGGGGCGCTGAAGCCCGACATCCCAGTGCTGTTTACCGGCAGCACCGAGGCCGAGGCGATCAAGCTGTTCGCCAACACCTACCTCGCGATGCGCGTCGCCTTCTTCAACGAGCTCGACACCTACGCCGCTACGCACGGCCTCGATACGCGCCAGATCATCGATGGCGTCTGCCTCGACCCGCGCATCGGCAACTTCTACAACAATCCGAGCTTCGGCTATGGCGGCTACTGCCTGCCCAAGGACACCAAGCAGCTTCTGGCCAACTACCGCGACGTGCCGCAGAACCTGATCCGCGCGATCGTCGATTCGAACACCACGCGCAAGGACTTCATCGCCGACGAGATCATCCGCAAGAATCCGAAGATCGTCGGCGTCTATCGGTTGATCATGAAGGCCGGCTCGGACAATTTCCGCGCCTCCTCGATCCAGGGCATCATGAAGCGCATCAAGGCCAAGGGCATCGAGGTGATCGTCTATGAGCCGGTGCTCAGCGAGCCCGAGTTCTACCGCTCGCGCGTCATCAGCGACCTGGCGGAATTCAAGCGTCTTGCCGATGTCATCGTCGCCAACCGCATCACCGACGAGATCCGCGACGTGGCGGACAAGGTCTACAGCCGCGACCTGTTCGGACAGGATTGAAAGTCGGCGCTGGCGGGACGGCAAGCAAGGCGATTCACAGCATCCAAGCATATGAATAAATCGATCGAAAGCCTGCTGAACCCAGCCGACCAGATTGCCATCGAGCGCATCCTCGCTCCATTGTTGATGCGCACGGGGGCAAAGCTGAAGCTATTTGGTTCCCGTGCTCGGGGTGATGCGCGACGCACCTCGGACATCGATCTCGCGATCATTGCCAACCAAAACTTCGATGCTGCCGAACTGGCGGCGATCCGCGAAGCGCTCGAAGAATCGAACGTGCCGTTTCGAATCGATCTGATCGATTATTCGCGTGCTTCACCCTCTCTGCAAGCGGCGATCGATCAGGAGGGCATCCCATGGCCCGAGCACAGCAACGCCTAGCGACGGCACGTCGCGCATTGGCCAGCCTCGAAGCGCTGGCAGCGCTCGAGGATGGCGACGTGGTGCGTGATGCAACGATCCAGCGTTTCGAGTATTCCTTCGAAGCGGTATGGAAGGCTGCTCAGGCAGTTCTTTCCGAGCTTTTTGGTATCGAGCTCGCCTCGCCCAAACCCGTCGTGCGCGCTTGTTTCGAAAATGGCCTGCTCGACGAAAACGAAGCCCGCACTGGACTGGCCATGGTCGATCATCGCAACCTCACTGCGCATACCTACAATGAAGATCTTGCCAATGAGATCTACAGACAAATACCGGTTTACCGCCGACTCATGCACGATTGGCTCGACCGGCTTGCGCAAAGTATGAGCAAAGATCATCGGCCTGATGGAATGGCATCCCTATGAGCACACTTTATCTCGTCGCCGGCGCCCGGCCCAATTTCATGAAAATCGCCCCGATCGTGCGCGCCTTGCAGGCCCACGGCGGGCTCGGCTTCAAGATCATCCACACCGGCCAGCATTACGACCGCGAGATGAACGACGTCTTCTTCGAAGAGCTCGGCATCCCGGCGCCCGATGTGTTCATGGGTGCGGGCGGCGGCAGCCATGCCCAGCAGACCGCGAAGATCATGGTCGCCTTCGAAGAACTCTGTCAGGCCGAAACGCCCGACGCAGTGCTCGTCGTCGGTGACGTCAATTCCACGCTGGCCTGTTCCATCGTCGCCAAGAAGTTGCACATCCCGGTCGCCCATGTCGAAGCCGGCCTGCGCAGTGGCGACATGTCGATGCCCGAGGAAATCAACCGTCTCGTCACCGACAGCATCTCCGACTGGTTTTTCGTCACCGAACCGAGCGGCATCGAACATCTGCGCCGTGAAGGCAAGCCCGACAGTGCGATTCACCACGTCGGCCATGTGATGGTCGACAACCTGCTCTATCAGGCCGAAAAACTCGCGCGCATGGAGACCGACTTCGAAACCGATGCCTTCAAGCGCCGCCATGCGCGCTACGGCGTGCTCACCCTGCACCGGCCGAGCAACGTCGACGAATCAGAGACGATGACGCGCATCGCCGCGGCGTTGAAGGAAATCGCTGCCGAACTGCCGTTGATCTTTCCGGTGCATCCGCGCACGCGCGCCAACCTCGAAAAATTCGGCATCGATCTGGGACCCGACATCACCCTCGTCGCGCCACAAGGTTACATGCCCTTCCTCAACCTCTGGAAGGATGCCGTGGTGGTGCTCACCGACAGCGGCGGCTTGCAGGAAGAAACCACCGCCCTCGGCGTGCCCTGCCTGACGATCCGCGAAAACACAGAACGCCCGATCACCATCGAGGAGGGCACCAACACCCTGGTCGGCACCGATCCGGCGCGCATCGTCACGGAAGCTCGCAAGGTGCTCGCCGGACAGGGCAAGCAAGGCCGCCGACCGCAACTGTGGGATGGCCGGGCGGCGGAGCGTATCGTCGCCATCTTGGCGGACGCGTTGGCAGCCGGGAACCGCTGATGCGCATCCTGCACATCCTCGACCATTCGATTCCGCTGCACAGCGGCTACACTTTCCGCACGGCTGCCATCCTGCGCGAACAGCGTGCGTTGGGGTGGGAAACCCATCATCTCACCTCGCCCAAGCAGGGCAGCGTGACAGCCGAAGCCGAACTAGTCGACGGCCTGCTATTCCACCGCACCGCGGTGCCACCGCCCGCACCGCCGATCTTCAACGAACTGCGCCAGATCGAGGCCACCGCGGCCCGGCTCGAACAGCTTGCCCGCACACTGCGCCCCGACATCCTCCACGCCCATTCCCCGGTGCTGAATGCCATCCCGGCACTGCGCGTCGGCAGACGCTTGGGAATCCCGGTGGTCTATGAAATCCGCGCCTTCTGGGAAGATGCCGCCGTCGATCACGGCACGACGCGCGAAGGCAGCCTGCGTTATCGCCTGACACGCAAGCTCGAAACCTGGGTGTTGCAGCGTGTCGCCCATGCCTTCACGATCTGCGAAGGGTTGCGCCAGGACATCCTCGCCCGCGGCATCCCCGCCGAGAAGGTCACGGTCATTCCCAACGCCGTCGACATCGAAAACTTCCAGCTTTCCGGCGCGCCCGATCCCGCGCTCAAAACTCGGCTTTCGCTCGACGGCACGACGGTGATCGGTTTCATCGGCTCGTTCTATGCCTATGAAGGCCTCGACCTGCTGCTCGAAGCCTTTCCCGCGATGCTCGCGTGCCGCCCCGATCTGCGCATCCTGCTCGTCGGCGGTGGCCCGCAGGAGGCGAGCCTCAAAGAGCAGGCAGAACGTCTAGGCATTGCCGACAAGGTCGTCTTTACCGGCCGCGTGCCGCATCAGGAGGTCAGCCGTTACTACGATCTGATCGACCTGCTGGTCTATCCGCGCCATTCGATGCGGCTCACCGAGCTCGTCACCCCGCTCAAGCCGCTCGAAGCGATGGCGCAGGGGCGCATCTTCGTCGCCTCGGATGTCGGTGGCCACAAGGAACTGATCCGTGACGGTGAAACCGGTCGCCTGTTCAAGGCCGGCGATGCCGGCGCGCTGGCCGCTGCAGTCGAAGACATGCTGTCACGACGCGAGCAGTGGCCTGCCTACCGGGCCGCCGGTCGCCGCTTCGTCGAGCAAGAGCGGAACTGGAGGAACAGCGTGGCGAATTACCAGCGTGTTTATGAAGTGTTGGTGGCCAAAGGATAAACATCCTTGCAAAATTGGGAGGGTGACTCCCAAGATTGCAAACAACAATAAAAATCCAGTGTCAGACCACGAAAAATCCAGCCGCTGGCAGTACCAGATGAAGATGTATGATTACACGAATCTGATTACTAGACGGATATGAGACAGGCTACCTTCACCGAAGTCCGTAACCACGCCAAAGCCTATTTCGACATTGTCGAATCGGGAGAGACCGTGCGTGTGCTGCGCAATGGCAAGCCGATTGCCGATATCGTTCCCGTGGTGGCTGATCTGCCCTCATGGAAACGCCGCAAGGCGCAGCCTTTGGTGTTGGATGGCGTTTCGATCAGCCGCATGATTCTCGAACAACGCCAGGCCGGCTTGTAAGAGTGCTTTCCGGTGCGCGTTTTCTTCGACAGTTCGGCCTTCGCCAAGCGCTACATCAGCGAAGCCGGTACCGACAAAGTACTAGAGTGGTGCGATCAGGCGACGGAAATCGGGCTTTCCGCGATTGCGCTGCCCGAGATTGTTTCTGTTTTCTGTCGCCTGCGCCGTGAGGGCAAAGTCGACGACACACAATATCGACAGTTAAAAACCCTGCTGCTGGCGGACATCGAAGATGCCGCGATTTGTGATCTGACGCCAGAGGTGCTGGCCCAATCGATAGCCTGCCTCGAATCGAATGCTCTGCGTGGCATGGATGCCCTTCATATCGGTAGCGCCGTTGCATTGCAGGCGGATGTTTTCGTATCGGCAGACGCACGACAGCTCGAAGCAGCAGGGAGGGCTGGACTACGGATCGAGGCTGTGTAAAAAATGCAGGTAAGGTCAAAACCCGGCGCTGGCGGGACGGCACAGCGATCTCCATGATCCGCACGCTCCTCTTCTCCACCCTCTATCCCAGCAGCGTACGGCCGAGCCACGGCATCTTCGTCGAAACGAGGCTGCGGCATCTGCTGGCCAGCGGCGCAGTCGAAACCCGCGTCGTAGCCCCCGTGCCGTGGTTTCCCTTCAAACACCCGCGATTCGGTGAATACGCCAAGCATGCCGCCGTGCCGGCCCATGAAAGTCGCCACGGCATCAAGGTCAGTCATCCGCGCTACCTGCTGCTGCCGAAGATTGGCATGAACCTGGCGCCCGCGAGCCTCGCCCGATGCGGACTGGCAGCGGCAAGAAAGCTCATCGCTGCGGGCTTCGATTTCGATCTCATCGATGCCCATTACTTCTATCCGGACGGTGTCGCCGCCACCTTGATCGGCAAGGCGCTAAAGAAACCCGTGGTCATCACCGCGCGCGGTACCGACATCAACCTGATCCCACAATTCGCAAAACCGCGCCGCATGATCCTGCAGGCCGCCCACGAGTGCGACCACATGATCACCGTCTGCCAGGCGCTCAAAGATGCGCTGGTGGAACTCGGCGCCCCGGCGGAAAAGATCACCGTGCTGCGCAACGGCGTCGATCTGGAACTCTTTCATCCGGAGGATCGTGGACAGGCCCGTGTTGCCTTCGGCATGAGCGACCGTTTCACGATCGCTTCGGTCGGCCACCTCATCGAACGCAAGGGCCACCACCTCGTCATCGAAGCACTGGCGCAGATTCCCGATGCCGAGCTTTTCATCGCCGGCGGCGGCGAAGAGGAAAGCCGCCTGCGCGCGCTGGCTGCACGTCTGGGCGTGACGGAGCGAGTGCATTTCCTGGGCGCCATGCCGCAAACCCAGCTGCGCACCCTCTACAGCGCTGTCGATTGCCTGGTGCTCGCCTCCAGCCGGGAAGGCTGGGCCAACGTGCTGCTCGAAGCGATGGCCTGCGGCACACCGGTCGTCGCCAGCAACGTCTGGGGCACGCCGGAAGTCGTCGCAGCCCCCGAAGCGGGTGTGCTGATGGATGAACGCAGCGCCAACGGCATCGTGCGTGCCATCGCCCAGCTGCGATCCGGCATGCCGTCCCGCAGCCTCACCCGTGCCTATGCCGAGCGCTTCAGTTGGCAGCCGACCACCGACGGGCAACTGGCACTATTCCGGCAGATTCTCGCCAGCGCATAGTCGGCGCTGGCGGAACGGCACCTTCTCAGATAAAACTGTTACCTCCATGCAGTCCGTATAATCGATCGCAACACTTTTCCCGGAAGCACCTCTCGCGATGAGCCACGCCTTCCTGTTCATTCCTGCTGCCGGTCAATTTGAAGTGCCGAGTTTCCAGAAAGGCGTACAAGCGTTATGCAGCTTCAAGCGCGTGCAGATCAGCGATAGCGCAATTTCTGCCAACGCTTCCCTCGCGGTGGCGCCGCCGGCAAAGGCAACCGACAAACGCATCACCCGTTCAACAGACGACCAAATCTGGATCGCCGATTTCGGCACCTGGCTACCTCTGTCGGCTGAAAAAGGCCGCGACGGAAGCTGGCTGATCGAGCAATACCTCGCCCATGGCGCGGAAGGGTTGGCGTGCCGCCTGCAGGGCTTGTTTGCGATATTCATCGTCGACCAACGTGGCCGTCAGGTGCATGTCATCACCGATCGCTGCGGCAGCCTGCACATCTATTGGCGACAGTTGGCGGATGGCGTAGCCGTCAGTACTTCTTCCGCTGTATTGGCGCAATGCGCACCGAGCACGTTCGATCCCGTTGCAGTGCATGAATTCATCGCGACTGGCATCATCTACGAAGACCGGTCGTTGTGGCGCGATGTCCGCAAGATCGGCCCGGCCACGGTGCTGACCATCGATGCCGATGGCGCGCGGAACCGTCGCTACTGGGATTTTTCGGCGGTCGAGCCGGAAAGCCTGGAGCTCGACGAAGCTGTCGAACGAACCCATGCCGGTCTGGTCGAGGTGCTCAAAGCCTTGCCTGATACCCGCGAGCCCCTCATTTCCGATCTCACCGGCGGCTACGATTCACGTCTGCTGCTGGCTGGCCTGCTCGATGCACAGCGGCCATTCCATACCACCGTCTCGGGAAGCAGCGATCATCCGGATGTCACGGTTGCTAGGCGAATTGCCTCGACACTCGGTCTGCAGCACCAGAACATCAGCTCACCGCCGCTGCCGACCGCCGAGGAATTCGATGTTGCCGTGCGCATGACCGATGGCGAATATGATGCTTTCGACTTCGCTCGCATCCTCCACATCCACCGCCGACTCGCCAACGGACATGGCATAAGCCTCAACGGCTCGTTCGGTGAGCTGGCGCGCGGTTATTGGTGGGAACTGCTTTGGCCCCGCTTGGCACGACGTCATCCGCTCGATGTTGCAATGGTCGCGCGCAAACGCTTTGCCGCCATTCCCTACGACAATTCGATTTTTTCACCTGCCGCACGGCTCGATCTCGCGTCCCATATGGCCGAAGTCGCCAGCCGTGCCATTGCGCCCATCATCAACTATCCCAACACGACGCAAATGGACTGCGTTTATTACACCTTGCGCATGCAGCGTTGGCAGGGGCGCATTGCCAGCAGCACCAACCAGCTGTGGCCGGCGTTTTCGCCGATCGGTTTTTCCCAGGTGCTTGAACCGATCCTCGCTGCCCGCGCCGACGCGCGCTTTCGCAGCCTGCTCGTGCGGCGCCTGTTTCAACGCTTTGTCCCACCATTGGCAAACATTCCACTAGAACATGGCTATCCGCCGGTGCCGGCTTCGCCGTTCAACCTATGGCGCTTCACACCGCTGCTGGGGCATTATGGCCACAAGGTCTGGGGCAAAGTCGCCGCCAAATTGGGTTTGCATGCGAAACGAGTTAGGCCGACAGCGCTACCCGACGACTCCACCTTGATGCGTGAAACTGGCATTGCCGAATGGAGGCAAGCACCCATCATGATTCAGACCGGTCTGTTCGATGAGGATGCTCTGGATAAGATTCTCGGTAACAATAGCTCTATCAGAGGGCCGCGATTTGAACAATGGCGACGTTTGATGACGTTCGAAGCGGTTACAAGAAAATTACTTTGAAGACATAATTTGGCAATGAGCTACAGCCTTCCCGTGATATTAAGAGCGATAGCAAGCAACCAGTTGGCGCGGTTTGCTCCAGGACTTTATGTCAAACTCACGGGACAAACTGGACGAGGCGACAGCGCAAAGGAAACAGCGGCCGATATCGCCCATTATTTTCAGCAATGCGTGAGTGACTACCTGGAAACGTTATCTATTCCACGGCATGAGTGGGCTAGTTATCTGAAAGACAAGGTGATACTGGAATATGGGCCTGGAGATATACCGGGTGTTGCTTTGCTTCTAGTCGCTCATGGCGCAAGCAAAGTTTATTGCGTCGACCGTTTTCCCCTCGTCAGCTTTACTCAAAAAAACGTTGATGTCATTCGATGTCTGCATGATTTTCTCGACGAGCGAGAAAGACAGCGCTTCGTTCAATGTTTTAAGAACCAGCAAGCGCTTGATGATGGTTTCAATCCGGAACACATCGAGTACTTGGTGCATCCGGATGGTTTATCAGAACTACGAGACAAAGCGGATATCGTGATTTCGCGAGCAGTGTTGGAGCATGTCAATGACCTCAATGCCACATTTGACGACATGCTGCGTGCCATGAAACCTGGAGCGCTTGCCATTCATCAAGTCGATTTGCGCAGTCACGGGCTTCATGTGGTCAACCCTCTTGATTTCCTTTCTCCGGCACAGTGGCTATGGCGATTGATGCATTCTCACAAAGGTGTCCCGAATCGCTGGCGAGCGAATCGTTACATCGACATCATGGCACATTTGGGACTTCATCCTTTTATCTTTTTCCCAACAGGGAAATATTCCAATGATGTTGTAGCAGAACAGCGCCCAAACCTTGCCAAACCCTTTCGGTTGGTCGATGACGAAATCTTGAGTTGGCAGGGTTTTTGGATAGCCTTCCGCAAAGACGAAAAGCATGCGTGACTTGATCATCCTTGCCATCGTTATTGCCGGCGCAGCCGTGGCACTCTGGCGGCCATGGATCGGTATCTTGCTCTGGACGTGGGTCAGCCTCATGAACCCTCATCGTTACGCTTGGGGCATCGCTTACGACGCGCCGGTGGCGGCGATTGCAGCGGTGTCGGTGCTGATCGGTACGTTGTTTACGAAATACCGGCAATCCCCTTTTCAGGGGGCGCCCACCCTCATCCTTTTTTTGTTCGCCATCTGGATGACGATTTCCTGGCTGGCGGGTTACGACACGGCCGGTGACTATCCACAGTGGGACAAGGTAATCAAAATTTATCTCATGACCTTCGTCGCCCTGATGTTGCTGAATCACAAACAGAAAATCATCGCTTTCGCTTGGGTAACGGCGCTGTCACTGGCTTTGCTTGGAGCCAAGGGTGGGCTGTTTACCCTGCTGACGGCAGGCAATTATCGTGTTTGGGGCCCGCCGGGATCTTTCGTGGCGGATAACAACCATTTCGCCCTTGCCCTGATCATGACGATCCCGCTGCTGCATTTCCTTCAGCTGCAGCTGCATTCGGCGTGGCAACGGCATTTAGTCACGGCAATCATGGTGTTGTGCGCCATCTCGGCAATTGGTAGTTACTCACGGGGTGCCTTGCTGGCCATTGCGGCAATGACTGCCCTTTTGTGGTGGCGCAGCGAAAGGAAACTGCTGCTGGGCATGCTGATCATTCTGATGGTGGCAGTCTTCTTACCCTTCATGCCGGAAACATGGTGGGAGCGGATGCGCACCATTCAGACCTATGAGCAGGATGCTTCGGCAATGGGGCGCATCAATGCGTGGATCGTGGCCTGGGAAGTGGCCAAGAACCATTTCTTCGGTGGCGGCATGTCTTATCAACATCCTTTCTATTTCATGCAGTATGGCGTGTATGAAGACATCGCGCGTGCCGCGCACAGCATCTATTTCCAGATCTTGGGTAATCACGGTTTCGTGGGGCTAATGCTATATCTGCTGATATGGCTTACCACCTATCGTTCGGCCGGCTGGCTGCGCGAGGAAGGAACAAAAATTCCACAGGCTAAATGGGTCAGCGACCTTGGTGCAATGGCTCAAGTCAGTTTTGTGGGCTTCGCTGTCGGGGGTGCCTTTCTCTCGCTGCCCTATTTCGACCTGCCTTACAACCTCATGGTGATGGTGGTGCTGGCACGCAAGTGGGTGGAAAAGCGCGCCTGGGAAACCGAGAAAGATGTCACGCTGTGGGAAATGCTCAGTTTCCGGCGCAACAAACCCGTAGTTGTAGCGCATCGCTGATGGCAATGCTGATAAAGGGCCTCCTTAACCTATGCTCGCCTGCTGGTCATTCAGCGAAATTGTCGATCTTTATTTTCCACCGAGTGCTGCCGGCACCTGATCCGCTTTTTCCGGACGAGCCCTGTGTCCGCCGCTTTGACCAGATGATGAGCTGGGTGGCGGATTGGTTCAATGTCCTGCCGCTCGATACAGCCATTGAAATGCTGAAACGAGGCCAGTTGCCAGCGAGGGCAGCGGCGATCACCTTTGATGACGGCTATGCCGACAATCTGCTTTTTGCAGCCCCTATTCTCAAAAAGCATGGCTTGACTGCGACATTTTTCATCGCCACGGGCTTCCTCGATGGTGGCATCATGTGGAACGACATCGTCATCGAGTCGATCCGCGCGGCACGAAAAGACCATCTCGACCTGGAGTCATATGGGATTGGAACGGTTGCCATTGGTACCATCGAAGAAAAAAAAATTGCGATCGAGTTGATACTTGGCGACATCAAGCACCGGCAACCTGCGGAGCGCAGTGTAGTCGTCGAGCACGTTCGCTCCTCCTGTGCAGCTCCGGTACCTCACGATCTGATGCTGACATCGGCGCAATTGCGGGAGTTGATGCATCACGGCATGAGTATTGGCGCTCACACGGTGACACACCCAATTCTTGCCAAGCTACCCGACAGCGATGCGAGGGAAGAAATAGCAAATAGCCGAGAAATCCTAGAAGATCTTCTCAAAGAGCGGATTGCTCTGTTCGCTTACCCGAATGGCAAGTTGGATCGTGACTACCTGCCCAAGCATGCCTCGATGGTAAAAGAGATTGGTTTTTCTGCCGCTGTAACAACCAACTGGGGCATCAATAGCTTTTCATCGGATGAGTTTCAATTATCTCGTTTTACACCGTGGGAGCGGTCGAGGGTTGGTTATGGCATACGTCTGCTAAGAAATTGCCTATTGAGTCAGATATGAGCGGAAGATTTCAGGTTATTTTAAGGATAGCTGTAGTTGTCTCTGTTGTTGCAAGTGTTTGGATTCCTGTTTGGCTTCATTACGATATTGATCGTAAATTTCCGCCAAAAGAGATAATGGAATCTGCAAAAACTGTGCCTAATACCAGAATACTTTCTGAAATAGGTCGTATGACTTTGGGTATTCCCTTGCTTGATTCAGCGACAGCTGTAATTCCTGCTGCTGAGGAAATTCTCAATGGGGGTTTGTTTTCTAGTGCCTTCAATATTGGTATCACTAATTTACAAGGGTATCCAGATGATATGCGAGGTGGACCGCCATCATTCCAGCTTGCGAAAGCCGGTTTTGGTATTGAATCAATATTACTAGATGCATTTGAGATGACTAACGATTTACGTTATCTGGAAAAGGCTCTTGTTAGGATCAAAAATTTCTCTGAATACGAAAATCGTCGTCGTATAAACGATGGGTTTCTTTGGAATGATCATGCGATCGCTGCGCGTGTGCCTATTCTTGTGCGGCTATGGATGCATGTACGCGACCGTCCTGACCTTGAAATAAAGATACGGGAGGCTTTATTTGGATTGATTGTTCGCAGCGGCAGGTTGCTTGCAAAGCCATCACATTTTACCGTTCGTACTAATCATGGTGTAATGCAAAATATTGCCTTGTTGCAACTTGCTACTGCCTTCCCTTCGTTACCTGATTCTCCAGCATGGAAAAATCTAGCTTTAGAGCGGCTGGCAATCCAACTGCCTTTTTATGTTTCGATAGAAGGTGTAACCCTTGAGCATTCTGCTGAATATCACAGACTTGGATATGAGTTGCTATTGATGATTGCTCGCTTATATGCTTTAAATGGATTGTCTCCAAGCCAAGAATTGGCTTTTAAAATTGAAAAAGCACGAGAATTTTTAGAATTACTTAAACGCCCTGATGGTACTTTGCCAGCTGTTGGTAATACAAGGCAGGGAACTCAATATTCCTTCCCATCAGGACTTAGCAATGGTCAAATTCCTCTGTCCAATGGTGCAGATGCGCCTTCGATCCTGTTTAATGGTTTATATCTCTTCCCGGTTTCAGGATATTCCGTCTGGTGGAATATATCGCAGAACAATGATATCTCCCAAACGGTAATAGCATGGGCCAAGCACGATGGGCATGGTCATAAGCATGCTGATGAGGGGTCAGTAACGTGGTGGTCAAATGGAGTCGACTGGCTGACAAATACAGGTTATTGGCCTTATGGAGATAGTTTAACTGATGCCTCGTATGGATGGACAGCATCTAATGCTCAGCATGAAATAAACGAATCTTCACAGTCCAAGCGTACTGTTCGTGCATTGATGAGCGGATGTAAAGATGGTATCCGTTTTATTGAAATTGAACGTATAAATTCGGATGGTGCTAAATTTAATCGCCAAGTGATTGGAATCGAGAGTCGGCTATTAATTATTGTCGATTTTTCAAGTAATGCGCATAATGGATCAGAAATAATCTGGACAACTGCCCCAGTGAGTAATTTTTATCAGTATGGGTTTGGGCAAGGGTTTGTTACTAATCCACCTAGGGGCGGGCGAAAGATGAATGTTACTTTTGCATCCCCAAATAGTATGGACATTGGTATTTACCGAGGTGAGACACAGCCGTTTGCTGGTTGGGTGGCAGTTAAAGGCAAGCCGACTCCAACGGATGCTCTTCGAATCGTTCTTTCTGAACCAGATTCTACTGTAGCTTCTTTATTTCGCATAACTGAGGAGAGTGACGATGAACCAGCAACAGCTATTTTGTCTGCTGATGCCTCACCCGAACAGTGGAGTTTGACTATCAGGACCGGCGCTGATGATACGATTACTTTATCGCGAGTGTTGTCGGAGCTAAAGGTTCGATCTGAAAATGATCGGAACGGTTCTCATCTTGTTGCTATGATAGGTCTTGATGAAATTCCGCCTGTAGATGCTATGAGGGAAAAACTAGCGCGTGCCTATGAGGAAGCTATAGGGTTGTATCCTCAATGGCGAGACTTAACGTATTACCGAATCAAGTTATCCGCCTTGCTCGTTATGCTAGGAATCATTTATGAAGTAGCTTATGCAATTGCAATTAGAAAATTTCATGAGTCTGTTCAGCGGAATGTGTTGGTTATACATGCGCTATTCTTATTAGGTTGGCTGTTGATAGGTATTTGGGCTACAAGCATTTATCTGCATTAATTTATTTCCAGCGTATCAAGTGTGTCTTTTCCAACAGATAGCATTCCGCGCCATCTGGTTTGCCTGCAAGAAGCCAAAGCACCAGAATAGCTAACGTATAAGTGGCGATACCAAGAGCGATTTCAGCGCTCAAGATTACAGCGCTTTCCCACTGAGAAGACCATTGCATAATCGAAAACACCCCAACCATGGCCGCTGATGCGCAAACCGGTCGCCAAGCATGTGCAAATAGCTCGCGCCAGGTCAGAAAAGGAAGCGCCTTGAGCACAAGGACGAGCAACAGGCTCATCGCGATGAAAGAAACGGCCAGCCTGATTCCTGCGATCCATAAAGCATTACCCGATGGAAAAACGAATACGGCCAGAGTGGCTAACACGCCAAATTGCAACCACGAGATCACCGCCTGCAAGCGTACCTTGCCAAGAGCGAGAAGTAGATAACCGCTGCTATGTGTCAATGCCACCGCAATGTTCATCAAAGCGAGCAATTGCACGAACGGAATTGCCGCAGCCCACTGTGGACCAAGTAGCAGAGGAACTGCGATCGGTGCCACCAGTGCAAGACCAATGCCGGCAGGCAGCGCGATAAGAGCTTGCACGCCCAAGGCAAGACAAAATGCACGCCGCAACTCGGCGGGTTTGTCGATCACACGCACGAAGGCGGGGAACAATACCCGCCCTAAAGGCATCAACACCTCGTTCGTCGGCATTGCCGAGATCTCGTCGGCAAGTGAGTAAGCGCCCATGGCTCCTGCATCATTGAAACGACCGACGAGTAATTTGTCAGTCTGTTGCGCACCATATGTGCCCAAGTTACGGACGAGTATCCATTGCGAGAACGACCAAATTCGACCGATGCGCGCAAAGGAAAAGCGAGGCCGAAAATTATGCAGCAAATAACTGAGCCAGACGCCCGCAATGCGGCCGCAGAGCGCACCGATGACCATGGCCCAATAGGACCGCAGCCAGAATGCCAAGACGACGGTGATTGCAAAGCCTGACAGCCTGCGCAAAAAAAAGAAGCGAAAATCGCGTCCGAATTCCATGTTTTTCTGGAAAGCGACGATACCGATGTTTTCCAGGCCGCCAAGCGCGATCGTCAGCGACATCAAATAGAGGACGTTTTCTACCCGAGGTTCCTTGAAATATTCCGCAGCAAGAGGTGCGCCGAGCAAGGCGATCAGTAATCCTGCGGCCAGGGCTTGGCATAAACGCAGCGTCCAGGCAGTATCGAAATCCTCTCGGTCGGCATTGGGGTTTTGGATCAGCGCAGAGCCAACGCCCAAATCGAGTAATGTGTCGATGAGTGCAACGACCAAAGAGGCCATCGCGACGATGCCGAAATCAGCTGGCACCAGGAGACGGGCAAGTATCAGCGTGCTGGCGATGCCGATCAGCCGATCGGTCCAGCGCATGGCAATGACCAGGGCTGCCCCTCGGACAACAGAAACTGGTTGTGTGAACTTACTGGAGTTCTTAATTATCACTACTAAAGTGTAGCAAAAAAATCATATGAAAATGTCGCTATTTCAGCTTGACTTTGGTAATAATTGATTTCAAAATAATAGGTAACTTAGACAATTCATCTGCTTCACTACGCATATGATGTGCAAAACTGCGACGAACATGCAGCCCAAAAGGTTGGTCCTTCCACATGAAGGCCTCCCAATTATTAGGGATTTGTTCATTCACCCATCCTCGTTTTTCGAAAGACGTCTCATCAAAATAACCTGTTCTTTTTGGAAGTAAGCACATCCAATCAGGAAGCAAAGACTCGATCAGGCGATTTTTGAGAGTAAGGAAACTGGGGTCTGGATGGTATATGGGTGTAACAACTTCATACTTGTTCGACAGTATGGAATAACGTCTCCAAACCCGTGTTCCAGTATCCCAGCTTCTTCTCGATATGCGATATCCCAGAACTGGAATCTTTGTGAGAAGTTTTGCAAGTCTTCCTTCTTTCCATTCGAGTAAATCTAGTTGAGGCGTAAAGTCGAGCGAATCACGATCAATTACATGACTGTCAAAAGCGAAACAATGCACTGCAGGAAAATAGCGATAGTTCTCATGATGCCGCGGATGCCATGGCACTCCAAAAAAACTGAGGGCACGAGAATGCATGTAATCTGGAATGACTTTTGCCCACTCTGGCAATAATAAGAAAAAATCAGGGTCAAGAATCAATACATAACGATTGAGGTTGACTGTGCGCAGCAGATTGTTGAGTGCAGAGGCGTGATGATGGCTGATGCCTTTATCATTCTCACCGTCCCCTGGATGTAAATAAAATCCTGCCTCGCTTTCAGTGAAGCGCTCCGGATGATCGATCGGACTATTCTCTGCAACATGCCATTCGACATCGTTTAGGAAATCTTTGTGTAATAGTTGGGAGAGCCGCATGTTTTCAAGTAGCAGAGCCTTATGGCCATACGAGACAGTCAGAATGGTGAGCCGGTTTGTTTTCATCCGTGGCATTTATTGTGTGCGCGAAGAACAAACTGATATGTCATGAATTCACGTACTGGAGCAAAAGAAGCAATCGGTGACAAGGTGCGTAGAGCTATTTTGTTGATCAAACCGCTTCCCTTGTCACCCACGCGCAGCGTGTAATGTTCGGCCTCAATGGTAAATCCAGCAGATTGCAATAAATATCTTGCATCTTTTAGAGTGAACCAGCGCAAGTGATTGTAGTCAAAAATTCCTCTATCGCGACGAGGAAATCTGCCTGCAAGATAAATGGAAGTGAATGCTGAGTGATGCCGAATATTTGGCAGGCTGACGATCAAGGTTGCATTATCTGCCATGATATTCGTGATTTGTGCTAACAGTCTTTCTGGTGCAACTAAATGTTCCAATACATCCGCTGCAACTACGCAATCGAATCTTTCATCAGCGAACTTCGCTAAACAGTTTTCATGATTTAAATCTTCAACAATCACCATATCCAAACGAGACTCGGCTATGCATGCCAGTTCAGATGACAATTCGATTCCATAAACTCGGCGATTCTTTCCCATCTGTTTAAGTGCGGCACCAAGACTGCCATCACTGCATCCAAGGTCGAGTATCAAAAGTGCATTTTCAGGCACCATTGCACAAATGTCAGGACGGGAGGTTGTATATGCTTGCAGGCGATCCATGGCTTCAGTGTGGTGGTTTAGGTTAAATGGATCAAGCGATTTCTTCTAAAAGCTTCGCAAGTAAAGCACTCCTGCCTTTTCGGGATGCTGCTCTGATTGCAATGTCGGTGGCTAGTGACCCTACACGGGGATTGATTGCAAAATCAAACAACAACTTTTCAATGGCGGAAGGATCATCGAGCGGCGCGATCGTCGAAATCCCCGCGTGGCGAAGGGTCGATCCCGTGTCACCTTCCAATGGGGTGAGTGCGATGATGGGTCGCTTGGCGCGCAGATATTCATACAACTTGGCAGGAATCTGATCATTGCAATTGGCGGCTTGGAGCAGTAATAAGCCGTCTGCGCGCAGCATTTCGGCAAGAGCTTCTCGATAGGGAATGGCTGGAAATATCTCGATGTTTTCCATGACATCATATTTGCTTGCCAATGTTCGCAAAAGATCGTCATGTGCTGCTGCGCGAAACCGCAGCTTCAATTTCGATGCGAGATCGGGATGCGAATGCCTGAGTTGTGCCAAAGCTTGGAATAGTGCCGTCGGGTCACGTTCCGTGGGATAAACGATGCCGCTATGCAACAGCGTCAACTTGCCTGGATTCAAAGGCGCACGATCATGAAGCTCGGCTTCTGCTTTCGCAAAAGTCTCTTCGTCATAGCCGTTTTCGAGCACTTCGATGCGCGCTTTTGCTTCCGGGTATCGCTCCCGGTAAATGCGCGCCGCACCCGGCGTTGTGAACAGAGCAACGCTCGCACTTTGCATGGCTGTCATTTCGATACGTTTGAAGTGTTGCCAAGTGATCGGGTCGGGCGGATAGCCATCTTGAGCCATCGGATCGCGGAAATCGGCGACCCAAGGCAACTTGGTGCGTTTTTGAAGCTCGGCGCCGATGATGTGCGCAGTGGCGATTGGATAGGTGCTCCAGATAACCTGCGGCTGGTATTGGCGAATCAACTTCAATCCTCGACGGATACCGTCGAACTTCCAGCTCATCCATCGATCGGGACGTGCAAGAAAGCCGGGGTAGCGCTTGGCGATCGACAGGTGTCGCGCGGTGTCGAGTGCAAAGGCACGGCTCACGATTGTCCCCGCAGGGATGTCAGCGAGCAGATCGTCACTGGTGCGCTCGTAAGCAAAAGGCTGTGTTGTCAGAACGATCGGTTCCCAGCCGAATTCGGGTAGGTGCTGAACGAAACGCAGAGTGCGCTGGATACCGCTGCTTCCCGCTAATGGTGGGAAGTGATAGGCAATCATCAGGATGCACTTCATGAGGAAAGCGTATGTGAAGGTTATCAGGCTATGATAGCAACGTTATCTCGCCGGTCAGAATACCGTTGAAAGGACACAATGATGCATTGGTATTCAATATTGATGACGTTTTTCTTTGGCATTTCGATTTTTGTGCCGTCGGTGCAGGCGCAGGAAACCTGCGGCAGTCTGCGAAATGGGTATGGTCCTTTCGATTACCGCACTGAGAAACCCAAGCTCGAAATCGTCGAAGGCGCTCATTTCCTTCCGTTCGTCGAAAATCTGCAACGAGGAAACACCTCTACCACGCCGGGCGGGGACATCGATTACACCCTGCGGGCTTCGCCCAATCACCATCGGGCCTTGCTGGCAATGATGAATCTGGCGAAGAAGGAGAAAACTGAAAAACCGAGGGGATCGCGCTATAGCATCAGCTGTTGGCTCGACCGGGCAGAACGTTTCGCACCCGACGATGGCATGGTGAAGATGCTCTATGGGGTGTATTTGCTCAGACGGGGTGAAACGGAGCAAGGTGCCAAAAAGCTGGAAGAAGCATTGACCCTTGCTGGTGACAATGCCAATGTGTATTACAACCTTGGTTTGGCTTATTTCGATCTGAGGGATTACGACAAGGCGCTTGCCAGCGCGCATAAGGCCTATCAGTTGGGCTTTCAGTTGCCGGGTTTGCGCAACAAGCTGGAAAAAATCGGGAAATGGAAAGATCTGCCATCACCTGCTGTCAGCCAGCCTGAGCTTCCTTCTTCTCGCGCGTCAGACGGATCACCTGGCCAATGATTTGTTTAGGGAGCTGTAAGGCTCCTTGAAAAGTTCTTGGGTTGAAGGCGACGATTCCCCAGCGTTCCCTTCGGTTGCTCATCCAGGTCTTTTTGTATTCATCGTCCCCGATCAGGTAATCGACTTCTCGCACGCGATCGCGATCGATTGTGTGTTCCATCAGGTGTGCCGTGAGTAGGGTACCGGGGGCATATTGGGCATGGGCTTCGTCGTAAGCAAGTTTGTAAATGTAGGCCTTGCCATGGGCGACGATCCAGAGCTGGGCCGCGATGGGCTGACCACCGAACCGCGCGATACCGAGGCGTAGCCAGCCTTTGGCTGCCAGCCAGCAGATCAGCCCTGGAATGAATTCTGGATAAGGCTCTGGCTTCTTCCAACTGCGTGAGTAGACGTGAATGAAGTCGGCAATCGCGGCTTCGGCTTGCGTCGGCTCGGTGATGATTTCCAGCGTGCCGCCAGCAGCGGCGAATTTCTTGCCTTTGCGTTTGATCGTGTTGCGTAGCTGCCCTTCGCGCTGCTGGAAATAATCCTGCCGGCTGCCAGAGACGGGCAGATGCCAGTTGCCAAAGCAGAAATAGCGGAAAGGTATCCAGCCGATGCTGCGTAAAGCAGCGAGTGTGGCGGCATAGGCGGGCGCCTCTGGGTCCATCGGGGCGAAGCGCATTTCATGGGCGCCCTCATGATTGCGGCTGGCGGTTTCCAGCAATGCGGCGAGTTCGACTTCGGTGGCATCGTCGCCGAGGATGGGGCTGTATAGCGACGTGTAGAAGTTGCCAAGCGCCTCTACGCGCCGCACGAGACCATAGCGGGCGAGGCGCACCGGCAGGATGGCGACGGCTTTTCCGGCGCGTTCTGCCACGTAATAACGCATCCCTGGGTCTTCCGCGAACACGCTGCGATGGAGGTTGTCGAACCACCCGGCAGCGAATTCCGGATAGCGCGTTTCGGCTTGCTCGAAAAGTTCCAGGGCGCTGGACGGCAGGGATGAGACGTTCGGAAAGCTGTGAATCTGCAATGGATCGAAAGCATTGCGATTCTGGTTTTTTGCCAGGCGATGAGGCAGGGATTTGCTGGTGATGAGTGCAGTCGCGATGGGCTCGTTGCGCAAGATTTGGTGGTGCGGGATGGGACGCAAGCTGGTCGCCCAGTCGGCCTGGTCACGCGTGGCATTGGTATAGAACTCGATGCTGCCATCCGGTATTTCGTTGAAGGCGCGTTCGATCATGTCGTGCAGCAGCAATCGGCCCGGCGCAAAGGCGGATTGTGTTTCGTCATAGGTGGTTTTGAGGGCGATCCACATCGTTGGGTGGCCAATGAATAGGCGCGAGGCAACCAGCCGTTCGCCGGCATGCAGTTCCATGACCATTGCCTGACCGGTGGCGCCGAAGCGGCCGAGCATGTCGGTGTAGAACCTGCCTTGCGCATTGTCCGGCGCGATGGCGGTGCCCTCTTCGCCTTTCCAGCCAGCCGATTCGAGCACGCCGTAGCGCTTCAGTGCTTCAGCGATTTCATTCGGTTTGGTGAAGCAGTGAACCGAAATCGCGCCTGCGACTTGTTTGGCACGCCGTAGATAACGGCTGATATTGTGTCGCAAGTTTTTTGGACGCGCTTGCCAATAGGCGGCGAAATCGCCTCGGGTGCTAATTGCCATCGTGTTGGCATGTGGCATGACGATGCGTGGCAAGCCTAGCTGCGTCCAATCGGGCGAGTAGAGCGGGTCTATGGAAAGGAGATCGAGGCTCCAGGCGTAGCCGGGCAAAGCCAGCAGCAGGGTTTCGAGCAACTTGGCGTTTTTCAGCATCACCGCACCGGCCTGGGCTTGCGAAGGCAGAAAAAGCGCCCAGCGGCCGCGGCCCCGTGGACGGACGATCAAAGCACCATCGACACTTCCGGCGCCGTGATGGATGCAAAGCAGTTCGTCGCCATTACCGAAGTGTTCGAGCAGGGAACCGACGAAGCGGCTGTCGAACATGGGATGGCTTGCATAAAGCTCGGCATTGAGCCGATCCCATGCTTCGGCGAAGGCTGGGAAGTGCTCGCGTGCCGGTTTGAGATCCCACCCCATCATTTCGAATGCCAACCCAAGCGCATGGCTTCAAAAATGGCCTGGCGTTCTGCTTCGAGGATTTGTAGCGCCTCGACCAGGCGTGCATCCATCAGTCCTCTGTGGCTAATGGCCTGGGGTACGGCGAGTTCCGATTCGGTGTTGAGTTCGATCAGCAGGGGGCCCTGCGGTGTGATGGCGACATCCCAATTCTGAATGCCCAGCCCTGGAAAATGACGTGATGCTTCCTTGGCCAAGGCAATGGCCTCGCTCCAAAGCGGTATTTCGAAGCCGATCAAAGACTTTCCGGTATCAGGATGTCTGTCGATGGCACCTTGCGGCCCCATGCGCCGAATGGCGTGTGTAATGACGCCCCGTTCGGTATCGAGGGCGGCGAGCAGATTGCCATAATCGCCATGGGAAAAATTGTCGAGCATGTTGTGTCCCGTGACGATCTTGAAAAAAGCGGTATGAACGAGTGTTTCGCAGCGTGCAACGATGCAGATCATCCGAATGCAGCAAATGGCGGCGCTGCCGGTCAGTTCGCGAATGGCCGGATGGGATTCTGCACACTCCTGAAACAGCATGCCCTGGAAGGGAAGGAAATCGAAGGGGGCGAAAAATTTGTCAAACTCGACCCTGTTGCCATCCAACAACCGCACCTGCTCGCCATCGAAGCCAGCCAACCCGGCAGCCCCGCGACCATAGCCGGCCGAAATGGGCTTGACGAATAGCGGATAGGGGGCGGTCTGAAGGTATTGGAAGACATCTCCGCGGCTCTTCAGCAGGGTTTCTTTGGCGATGCGCCTGCCACTGACCGAATATGTCGCCAGCGGGCGCGGGAAGGGAAAGCCCAGTGAATCGAGGATGATGTAGTTGATCAGCTTGTCATTTGCCAGCACACGTGCATGATCGCTGTTGAAACGGCGGTCCAGTTCTGCGCTGGTCCGCCAGCTGATGAATGCAGCGCGCTGCTCAGCAGTCAGTTTGGGATCCCAAATGCCGTATTCGAAATATTCCGAGATGCCGATGCGTTGTTTGCCAAGTCGTAACGCGATGGCTTCGCGCAGCTGTCGGCCGAGGGTTTTTCCGGTCAGATTCCGGACAGCCTTTGCAGTGGCGAGCAGATTCATTGGCGTGCTTGGAGAAGTGCCGTGCCACCAGCGCCGACTTTGGTGAGAGCCGAGATCATCCAGTCCATCTCGCTTTCATCGAGGGATTGGTGGCAGGGCAGGTGCAACAAGTGTAAGCGGTAGTGCGTCGCCGTCGGACAGGTCGCAGCGGCCATGCTGTCCCAGCGCCAGATCGGCACGCCCAGCCGCTTGAGCCAGTAGAAGTGCGTCTCGGCTTGATCGATGATCAGTGGAAACATGTAGGGGATGCAGCCTTCCGGCAATTCGGGGTAGAGCGGCCGACAGTATGGCAGATTCATCGTCGCCATGGACCAGCGCTGATAGTTGTCGCGTCGTTTCTGAATGATGAACTCGATGTCGGGGTGGCGGCAAATGAGCCGCGAGAAGCGCAGACTTGCGCGGCCTGCGCGGGCCGAAGAGTAGTCTGCCGAAGTACCGGCAAGTTCGCGCCGGTCGATGACGGGCCGGCAGGGGTGAGCAGCGATGGCGGCGAGCTCGGCGTCGAGGGTCGCGATATCGGGACGTTGGTGGCTTCGCGTCTTTTGCCAGAAACCGACGATTCCGCGCAGCTCATCGCCCCAGCCTGCTGCCGCGGGGTTGAGGCCCTGCAGATGCCGGGCATCTTTCGCGTAGAGCAGCCCGCCATCGGGGCTGGGAAGGAATTTGTATGGGCTGCTGACGACGAATGCGCCAAACCCGCCAATCGCAGGGGGTCTGTGTTGCTGGGTGAAGAAGGCGTGTGAGGCGTCTTCGATCAATGTGACATTCCGTCCGGCGCACCAGTCGGCGAGCGCCGCGAAGTCGCGCGCTATGCCGAAGAAGTGCGTGGCGAGCAATGCCTTGACGGGGGTGGGCGCCGCATCAAACAGGGCATCGAGCGCGGCGAGATCGGGCGACAGGTCGGGTCGCAGCGGGTAGAGTGCCACGCCGGCGCCCAGCGCCAGCGCCGGATCGAGCATCGTGCGGCAATGATAGGCCGGCGCGAAGAGGGTGCTGCCCGGGCCGATGCCAGCCAGACGATAGGCTTCGCGCAGGGCATAGCGGCCGCGTGAAAAGTGGCGGAAATGTGCGGCGGGCACCCATGCCGGCGGGGCGGCGAATGCGATGCCGGCGAAGCCGACGGGCAACAACGGCAGGCGCGGCCTGGGAAAGCCGCAAGGGCTGGGATCGAAGATCAGGGTGTCGAGCAGCATGCCGTCCTGTCAGCGCCGGATTCGCGTCATCGGCCTGTTTCTTCGGTTGGCGTCAGGATGCCGATGCCGTGCGTTTCATTGTCGCCGATGTCGAGGCGGGGCGGGGTGGGGAATTTGTCGCCATGGATGCGCAGGAACCAGCCGCCGGGCAGGTAGTCGCTGATCAGCACGTTGTTGCGCAGGCTGAGGCGATTGTCGGGCCAGACGTTGCCTTCGGCGCCGTAGGAGATCAGCACGGGGTTTTGGGTCTTGGCGCTCTGGCCGATGGTGTTGCCGGTGATCATGGCGATGCCGCCGTTGGGCAGGTCGATTTCGTAGGAGGCCTCGCCTTGTGGGCCATCGACGATGACGTTGTCGCGGATGCTGCTCTGCCGTGCGCGCGACTTGATCAGGTGGCCGCGGTAGCCGTGCTCGAAGCGGCTGTGGCGGATTTCGACACGGGCGATGCGGCCGACATAGAGCAGATGCGGCAGCGCATGCATTTGCTGCGGGGCATCGGCGAAGCGGCTGTGTTCGATGACGAGTTCGGAAACGCCGTCATTGCTGGTGAGGATACCCATCTGGTTGTCGATGAAGGCACAGTGGCGCACCGTCAGCCTGCCGCCTTCGAAACGGATACCGGCACCGTTGCCGGCGGGCACACGGCTGCCACGGAATTCGAGGTTTTCGAGGTGGAATTCGCCGTTGCGGATGACCCAGATGGCCTTGCCTTCCGCGCTCATACCATCGGCGATCAAAACGGGTCGCTGACCGATGCCGCGCAGCGTGAGCCGCTTTTGCAGCCAGACGGCGACATCAGCACGATATTCGCCGGGCAGGATTTCGACCGTGTCGCCATCCTTGGCCAGCCGGGCGGCATCGGCGATGCGGCTGAGGGCTTCGTGCGGGCCGACGCGCAGGGTATCGGCTTGTGCAAGGGGGAGGGCGAGAGCCATCAGCAGGGCCAAGGCCAGCTTGGGTGCCGTTCCGCCAGCGCCGATTGCCGATCTCATCGGGTTTTGTTTCCGTTGCCAGCGAGTGATGTCATGCGTCGCCATGCCTGCCATTGCAACATCGCGATACTGGTCGTGAGGGCCAGATATGCAATGGCAGCCCTGACCAGAAGCTCACCTGAATGTATGTAATGGCTGCGATCGGGACTGAGGAGAAATTGGGCAGCCGAAAAGACCTTGCCGTATTTGACGATGACTGGTTCGAGCCCGGCGTGGAAGCAAAGCGCAGCCAACGGTGCTGCAAGGATGGTAGTGGCAAGGAGCGCCAACCGCCGGTGCGGAATGACGAATGCGGCGCTCAGCGCGGCACCACCAACGAATGCCGAAAAGATGCCGGCCGCGAGCAGACTGCTGGCGCTGAAGGCCGCATGGTTGCGCATCAGTTCGACGAGATTGTCGGTGGCGGCTTTTTCGACCACGATCAAATGTAGCGGCCAGGAGAAAACCAGGCTGACGGCCAGCCAATAAAGAAGACCGGCAAACAGCGAAGGATGACAGAGGGTCGCCACCAGCAAGACGGCACCAAGCATCTGGGTGGCGATGGCTTGATGCAGTGCGAGAAAGCGCAGGAGCATTTCCCATTCCCACGGCCAGTCCAGAATCGGTGCGCCGACGATGTCATGGATGCTTTCGAGCGGAACGCCCATGCGCAGCAGGGTCCAGATGATGATGCCTTGCACGGGCAATAGCAGCGGAAACGCCACCAGTCGCCGCCAATTCCCAGACTCCAGGAAGACGAAGGCCGAGTTCACTGCCAGGTACAGGGCCGTGGCGAGGGCCAGTGCAGCGATGATGCCGCCGCCTCCTGCCGGAAACAGTTCGCGCACGTTGTACGGCACGCCCGGCAGATGGCCGACAACATAGGCCAGGAATGCGAGCAAGGCGATCGTGAGGACATGGCTCATGCCGCCTTGGGGCCATGCGTGAAAAGAATTGTCGTGATGGTCATGGGGCGAGGACGATGGCGTCGCGGGTAGGGCGAAAGCCGCTGGGGCCGCGGTCGTCCGCCTGCCCAGCGCGAATGTCCCGAGTATTACCGTGACTAGCATCGTCGTGGTGTCGCCATGCAAACCGATGATCAGGGTTCGATACGCTTCCAGTCCAGCAATGATCAGAACGATCAGCATGATCCATCCGATCGGCTGCCGGGCGATCCTGCCCGGCACGAGAAGTCCGGCCCAGATCAGCGAACCGATGGCGAGAGCTTCGTAAGCGAGTGGTGGCAAATCGCTCGTCACGTTGTGCCAGAGGAATTTCGAAAATGGGGTGAAGGTGAAGCCACCATCGGCGATTTGGCCACGATAGGGGGTGGCCATGGTTATCAGATAGGCAGCCAGAGCGACGCTGGCAAGCGCGATGCGGGCGGGTTTGTCACCGCTTTTGGAAAGCAGGTGCCCGCCGACAAGGCCGACGATGATGCCGAGCAGCGTTTCGCGGCGCAGACTGCCATAGGCAACGAAGATTTCCAGCCCTACGGCGAGGATGCCGGCGAAAGCGGTTAGCAAGCCTGTATTGGCAGCGAGACGTGAGCGCTGCAGGGCGATGCCGGCGAGCGTTCCAGCCAGGAGGTGCTGAAAGAAGCGAATCGCTTCGAAGGGCGGAGCGTAGATCGCCGATTTGACATGCTCCCGGAGCAGGCCGTAATCGAGTGTCGGTACGAAGGGAAATGATTCATAGCAAAACCACAGCAGGACGAGCAGCAACGCGAACGTGTTTGCGCTCGTCCGAGGTGCAAAGCGCTTGGCAAGCCAGCCGTGGAATGCCCTTCCGGCGAGCAATCCGAAAAGCAGGCCGATGGTGTTCCAGAAGACATCGGAAAGCGAGGCCGTCCGGCTGGGGAGATAAAGCTGGATGACCTGGATGCCGAAACCGAGCAGCAGGATGGCCAGCAGCGCGGCAATCATCCGCTCGTGCGTTCGCGGAAAACAGGCGTAGAGGGCGATCCCGAGCGGTGCGAAAAGAAAAAAGTTTTCGATGGCGTCGGCAACGTTGCCGAAGAGATTGGCGTTGGAATAAAGGCTGTCGAAAGGTTTCGGCTGGTCGCTGAAATCGAACGGAAACAATGAGCCATAGACGATCGTCACGACGACGAAGGACAAAAAGACCCAGAAGCCGATGGGTGTCTGTCGCTGGCGAGCGAGCGAGGAAGATGACGTTCCGCCAGCGCCGAGTGTGTTCATTGCTGCAAGAGTCGGTCGTTCAGCCAGCCAGGGAATGCTTGCCAGGGCACGGCGAGATGGCCATTGGGTAGGGGCTGCTGCTTTTCTGTGCGGCAAACGAGGAGCCCCTGCTGGCTTGCTTCCTGCCCTGCTGCAGCAATGAAGCGGTTGAGCGGTTCGACATGACCGGAGCTGGGCGTTGCGGTGAGCTTGATCTCGATGGGCTGCAAGCGACCGTCGATGACGATGAGCAGGTCGACTTCGAGTCCATCGTGAGAACGCCAGAAATAAAGCTCCGGCTTGCGGCCGTGCGCCATGAAGGCTTTGACGGCCTCGGTGACTATCCATCCTTCCAGCAAGGCGCCACCCATCGGGCCGGCCAGTGCCGCCGTGGCATTCGGCAGTCGGGTCAGCAAGGTGACCAGGGCTGAGTCGAGAAAATAGAACTTTGCCGATTTGACGATGCGTTTGCCATAGTTGCGAAACCACGGCGGCAGAAAAAAAGCCAAGTAGGAAGCTTCGAGCACGCTCGCCCACGACTTGACCGTCGGTTGGCTGATGCCCAGTTCCCGCGCCAAATCGGCAGGGTGGAAGATTTGGCCATGCCGCGCGGCCGCCAAGCCGAGAAACTGGTTGAAAGCGTGTAGATCGGGAATGTTGCGGATCTGGCGGACATCGCGCTCGATATAGGTGGCAAGATAACTGCGCAGCCAAAGGTCACGGCGTTCTGGATAAAGCGCAGGAATCGGATAGCCTCCGTTCCACAAAGTGGCTTCGAGACTGGGGGCGGAGTGCTCGAGATGCGAAAAAGGCGGCAGTTCCAAAATGGCGACCCGACCGGCCAGAGACTCGCCGATGTCACGCATCAGACCGAATTGTTGCGAGCCGGTGAGCAACCAGCGGCCAACCCGACCGGGTTCGGCATCGATGCGCAATTTCAAGTAGGGCAGGAGTGAGGGAACGTACTGGATTTCATCGAGAATGACCGGCCGTGCCGAAAACCGCCCCAAAAAGCCGCTGGGATCGTGCGTAGCGAAATCGCGTTCCAACGGGTCATCGAAGCTGACGTAGTCGACTTCTTCGCCCGCTTCATGCCTGAGGAAAGTGGTTTTGCCGGATTGGCGTGGCCCGGTGACCAGGATTGCCGGGAAGCCGGTAATGGCTTGTCGCAGGGTGGCGGCGAGTTGGCGCTGAACATACATTTTGAAATACTAAAAGCTGATTTTAGTATTGTCAAAATAACGGCTTTTCGCTCTGGTGGACGCGCAGCCACAGCTCCAGCATCGTCAGGATCCAGACCAATTCGCCATAGAAGCCTGGATGCGCGGGCAGGTGTTCCTTGAGCAGGCGGTCGATGAAGTAGCGCCGGATGATGTTGCGGTCGGCGAGGCCGTGTAGGGCGTCGGTCGCCAGTCGGTTGAGCGCCGGGTGCTCGACCGCCCACGGGCCGAAGGGCAGGCCGAAGCCGTGTTTCTTCTTGGTGATGATCGCATCCGGCAGGAAGCCGCGCAGCGCTTCCTTGAAGAACCAGCGCAGCTTCAGGCCTTTCAGCTTGTAGGAGGTCGGCAGTTTGAGCGAGAACTCCAGCAGGCGATCGTCGAGCAGCGGGAAAGCGGGTTCGATGCCGGCGAGCCGCGCCGAGCCGATGACCTTGGGCAGATCGTTTTCGGCCAGCGTGTAGCGCCAGTCGTAGGCGAGCATTTTATTGACCAGTGAAGACGAAGCCGGCGCGGCCTCGTAGACCTCGCGCTGGTGGCGCGCGGGTTCGGCGGCATCGACGCGGGCGAGGAAATCGGGGACGAAGACGTTTTCGAGCCCCATGCGCATCAGCAGGTTATAGGTCTGCATGCGCTCGGGCATCGGCACGCGCGCCTGGCGGATGTAGCTGGCGACTTTCTTGAGCAGCGGCACGTGGTCGAACACCGTGCTGTCGGCGAAGGCGGGTTCGAGCAGTCCTTCGCGCAGGATCAGCGGCAGATGCTCGTATATACCAAAGACGCGCTGCTTGGCATAACGGGTGTTGCCGCCGAACAGCTCGTCGCCGCCGTCGCCGGCGAGCATGCGATCGAAGCCGTCCCGCTTCGCCATCTGCGCGCAATAGAAGGCCGGCACCGCGGATGAGTTGCCAAAGGGCTGGTCGTAGCTTTGTGCGACCTTGGGCATGCCGGCGACGAGGTCGTCCGGCGTGACGTAGTACTCGTGATGGCGCGTGCCGAAGTGCCGGGCCGCGATGCGCGCATATTCCATTTCGTCATAGCCGGCGACGTCGAAGCCGATCGAGTAGGTGTCGGCCGGCTGGCCGCTGATTTGCGTGACCATGCCGGCCACGGTCGAGCTGTCGGTGCCGCCGGAGAGATAGCAGCCGGCGGGGCCGGCGGCGAGCCGCTCGGTGACGGCCTGTTTGATCAGCGCACGGAATTCCTCGGCCAGCGCCGGGAACGAGGGATTGCGCACTTCGGCGAAATCGGGCTGCCAGTAGGGTGCGAGCGTCAGGCGACGATTTTCGAATAGCGCGCAATGGCCGGGCGGCAGGCGAAAAACGCCCTGAAAGATGGTACGCGGCGAGGGAATGACGTGGAAATAGAGGTAGTCGAAGATCGCCTGCGCGTCGAGCTCGCTGGCGCCGAGTTCGTCGGCGCGCGCGGCGACGGCGATCCGGCTCTCGGTGATGCGGTAGCAGAGCGTTCGGATCGCGAAGCGGTCGATGGCGAGGAAGTGCCGGCCGTCATCGAGGGTCACGGCGACGGCGAAATCACCCGTCACCCGGGCGGGCGCGCTGACGCCATGCTTCTGGAAGGCGGCACGCCAGGCGGCGACGTCGCCTTCGCGGGCGGCGAGATCGGCGAGCTCGCGGTCGCCGAAGCGCGGGTGGCCGAGGCAGAGGGGGGGTTCCATGGTCATTTGCCGGAGATTATAGGGGGGGGGATGGGGCGGTTGTGGCGCCGATGCCGCAATGATATTCTTACTTCGTATTACGAAGGGGGTGCAATGGAGACATGCTCGGTCACGAGTAAGGGCCAGGTGACGATTCCCAAGTCGGTGCGGCAGAAGCTGGGTATCCGGCAAGGCACCAAAGTGGAATTCGCACTGGTGGACGACCATATCGAAGTGCGCGTCAGGAGCACGCCGGTGGCCGTGCCGGAAAGCGGCTTCGGCATGTTGAAGAGCCGTCGCAAAGCCGTGCCCGCGGATTTCGATCCGGCATCGCTCGCCAAACCATGATCGGTCTCGATACCAACGTGCTGGCACGCTATTACATTGCCGACGCGGCTGATGCAGAGGCGCAGCGACAGCGTGAACTGGCCCGCCAGTTGATCGAATCCGGCCAGCCGCTGATGGTCTGCAAGACGGTGCTGCTGGAATTCGAATGGCTGATGCGCGGCTACTATGGTTTCAAGACCGCGCAGACGCTGGCGGTGATGGAACATTTGTGTGCCCTGCCCAATGTCACGATCGAGGACCGCGAAGCGGTGCTTCAGGCCGTCGCGCATTGCCGGGCAGGGCTCGACTTCGCCGATGCCTTGCATCATGCCAGTTACCGCGATTGTCGGCGCATGAGCTCGTTCGACGACCGCAAGTTCGCGCGCCGGGCGAAACGGCTTGGTTTCATGCCGCCGGTGGTCGTGCCGAGATAGCGCCGAGCCACGTTACACAGGCCTTCGCCACCGCATCACGCCATTCTCGTGAAGAAAACGTGTGGTCGGCCTCGGGCAGATCGATGCGCGTGACGCCGGCGTGTTCGAGCAGCCCATGCCAGTTTGCATCGCTGGCGGCATATTCGAGGAACTCTTTGGCGGTGTAGTCGTTGCCGCTCAGGATCAGCAGGATGCGGCCGGGGAAATGCCGCCAGCCGCGCGCCATGCGCTCCTGGAAGCATAGGGCGACAGTGGGTCGGCTCCTCGCCTGAACGAGTTTGCGCAGCAGTTCGCCGAGCGCGGAAAGGATGTCGATGCGGCCCGAAAACAGCTTCGTCCAGAATTCCCGTTGCAGCAGGCGCTGACCGTAATAGTGCTTGACCTGGGTTTTCGCCAGCGTGGCTGCCGAGCGCACCCAGGGGTTGAGCAGACAGAGGCCCGCGATGCGCGGGTCGTGCGTGGCATCGACGTAGAGCAGCGCGGCGGAAGCGGCATCGCACAAGCCCCAGAGCACGACACGCGCAACACCCGGGCAGGCGCCTTGCAGCGTGGCGATCGCGGCCGCGATGTCGGGCTGAATCTGCTCGAAATCGCGGGGCGCGCCGGTGCTGTCGCCCATGCCGCGCACATCGAAGCGCAGCGTGGGAAAACCCGCTGCGGCGAGTGTGCGGGCGAGCAGGACGAATTGCCGGTGGCTGCCGACGCGCGTCTGCGGCCCGCCGACGACGATGACGACGCCGAGGTCGGCCGGTTGCTCTGGCCTGGCCAGAATGCCGAACAGGCGCTCACCCTCGCAGTCGAAGCACAGCGGCTCTTCGCGGATTTTCATGACTGCAGCGCGGCCAGCGTCGCGTCGATGAGCGCCGGCGCTTCCTCGATTTCCGTCGTCTGCCAGAAACTCGGCGCTGGCAGGACGGCACTCATGACCGAAAAGCCCGCCGCCTGCCACTGTTCGATGCGCTTGGTTGATGCCGGGGCGAGCGTGGCGCCCTCCCGCGCTGACACTTCGAACCAGACGAGGCGGCCGGGGCGTGCCGGCGGCGCGAGTTCCGTGGCTTCGAGCCCCTGCGCCAGTGCCGGGGAGAGCGCATAGCCGGCGATTTCGACCGGCTCCCCACCGGCGAGCCGCGCTTTGAGTTTTTCCATCACCCCCTTGGCTTCGCCGCCGAGCATTTCGCCGGCGACTTTCAGGCGCAGGAACTGCTGCAGGAACGGCTTGCCGGAAACCACCGGCTGCCAGAACAGAAAGTGGGCGGGAATGTCGAAACGGCGTGCGGCCTCGGCCGCCAGCAGGCAGCCGCTGCGCAGGCCCCACAGCCACAGCGGGGCCTCATGACGGGCGCGTAGCCAGTCGAGCGCGCTCAGGACGTCCTGCAACCAGTCTTGCCAGCTCGCATCGCCGAAATCGCCGCTGCTGTCGCCGCAGCCGGCGAGATCGATCTGCAGCACCGCATGGCCGCTTTCCGCCAGCCGGCGCGCCATCAGCGCGGCCATGCGGCGCGACTTGTTCATCTCCTCGGCGAAGGGGTGCAGATAGAGGAATGCCCCGCGGGCAACGCCGGCGGGGGCGTGGTAGAGGCAGAAGCGCTGGGCTGCGGCGACCGGGAGGAAGAAGGCTTCGGCCGCCATCGGCAAGCATCAGCCGGCGAGTTTGGCGTCGACGAAGTCGACCAGCGCGCCGACCGTGGCGAAGGTGCTGCCATCGATTTCGTCATCCTCGACGACGAAGCCGAAACGTTCTTCGAGGCCGGTGATCACCGCGACGACGGCCATCGAATCGAGCTCGGGGATCGCGCCGAGCAGTGGGGTGTCGGCGGTGAAGCCGGCGGCGCGCCCCTTGAGGCTGAGGATGTCGTCGAGCAGGGCGAGGACTTCTTGCTGGGTGTTCACGGCGGCTCCGGGAGATCATCGAACGGCGCGGATTATACGAGCTGTGCGATACTTGCCGGCATTTGCGTGCCGATGTCACTGCCATGCGCGATGCTTTTCTGCTCCCCCATCTGGTGACCCTTGCCGCCGAGCGCGATGCGGCCGCGATCGCGCTCACCTACGGCAAACAGTCGCTCGCCTACGGCGCCTTGCAGGAAGCCATGAGCGGCTTCGCCAGCGGCCTGATGGCGCTCGGTCTGCAACGCGGCGAGCGCGTCGGCATCTATCTCGAAAAGCGTTTCGAGACGGTGATCGCCAGTTTCGGCGCACCGGCCGCCGGCGGCGTGTTCGTGCCGCTCAATCCGCTGTTGAAACCCGAGCAGGTGGGCTACATCCTGCGCGATTGCAACGTGCGTGTGCTGGTCACCTCGAGCGAACGGCTCAAACTGCTCGCCGACGTGCTGCCGGCCTGCCACGATCTGCGTCATGTCGTGGTGATCGGGGACGGTGCGGCATGGCCGACGATGAAGGCGCCCGCCTGTCTGCGCTGGGACGAGCTGCTGGCGCAGCCAACGCGGGCCGGCCACCGGGTGATCGACACCGACATGGTGGCGATCCTCTACACCTCCGGCAGCACCGGCAAGCCGAAGGGCGTCGTGCTTTCCCACCGCAACATGGTGGCGGGTGCGAAGAGCGTCGCGAGCTATCTCGAAAACCATGCCGGCGACACGCTGCTCGCCGCGCTGCCCTTGTCGTTCGACGCCGGCTTCTCCCAGCTCACCACCGCGTTCCATGTCGGCGCGCGTGTGGTGCTGCTCAACTACCTGCTGCCGCGCGACGTGCTCAAGGCGCTGGAGCGCGAAAAGGTGACCGGGCTCACCGCCGTGCCGCCGCTCTACATCCAGCTCGCGCAGCTCGACTGGCCGGCGACGATCACCGAGCATCTGCGTTACTTCGCCAACACCGGCGGGCGCATGCCGCGCGAGACGCTCGCCGCCTTGCGCGCCAGGCTGCCGAAGTCGAAGCCGTATCTGATGTATGGCCTCACCGAGGCGTTCCGCTCGACCTATCTGCCGCCCGAGGAGGTCGACCGGCGACCGGATTCGATCGGCAAGGCTATTCCGAACGCCGAGATCCTCGTGTTGCGCGAGGACGGCACACCCTGTGCGCCGAACGAGCCGGGCGAGCTGGTGCATCGCGGCGCGCTGGTGGGCATGGGTTACTGGAGCGATCCGGAAAAGACGGCCGAACGCTACAGGCCGTTGCCCGGCCGCGAGCCGGGGCTGGTGATTCCCGAGCTGGCGGTGTTCTCCGGCGATACGGTGAAGATGGACGAGGAGGGTTTCCTGTATTTCATCGGCCGCCGTGACGAAATGATCAAGACCTCGGGCTATCGCGTCAGTCCGACCGAAGTCGAGGAAATCCTCTATGCGACGAAGCTGGTCGGCGAATGCGTCGCCTTCGGGGTCGAACATCCGACACTCGGCCAGGCGATCCAGGTGATCGCTACCCCACCCGACGGCGGCCAGCTCGACGTCGAGGCGCTGCTCGCCGAGTGCCGGGCGCGCATGCCGGCCTACATGGTGCCGGCGGGCATCGCGGTGCGGGATGGCCCGCTGCCGCGCAACCCGAACGGCAAGATCGACCGCAAGACCTTGAGCACGGAATGGATCGAACGTCATGGCCACTGACAAGACCCCACCTGCCCATGCGCCGATGAGCCAGTTTCCGGTCGAATCCGGCGAGCTGGTCGTCGGCGGTCTGCCGCTGACACGGCTCGCCGCTCGTGTCGGCACGACGCCTTTCTATGCCTATGACCGCAGTCTGCTCTCGCGGCGGGTGGCGGAATTGCGCGCGATTCTGCCGCCGGCGGTGAAGCTCCACTATGCGATGAAGGCCAACCCGATGCCGGCACTGGTGGCGCACATGGTGCGGCTGGTCGATGGCATCGATGTCGCCTCGGGCGGTGAATTGAAGGGGGCGCTCGATGCCGGCGCCGATCCGCGCGAGATCAGCTTTGCCGGGCCGGGCAAGCGTGAGAATGAGCTCGTGCAGGCGGTCGCCGCGGGGATCGTCGTCAATGTCGAATCCTTCCGCGAGATTCGTCTGCTGGCGGCAATCTCACAGCGGCTCGGCCTGCCGGCGCGTGTCGCGGTGCGCGTCAATCCCGATTTTGAGCTCAAGGCCTCGGGCATGAAGATGGGCGGCGGGCCGAAGCAGTTCGGCATCGACGCCGAAGCGGTGCCGCAGGCGCTGGCCGAAATCGGCAGGAACGGACTCGCGTTCGAGGGTTTCCATCTCTTCGCCGGCTCGCAGAACCTGAAGGCCGCGGCGATCGTCGAGGCGCAGCAGAAATCCTATGAACTCGCGCTGCGACTGGCCGGGGATGCGCCCGCGCCGGTGCGCTTCCTGAATCTCGGCGGCGGCTTTGGCATTCCCTATTTTCCGGGCGAAGGGCGTCTCGATCTGGCGCCGATCGGCGCCAATCTCGCCGCGCTGGTCGAGCGGGCGCAGACCGAGTTGCCGCAGGCCGAACTGGTGATCGAGCTGGGGCGTTATCTGGTCGGCGAGGCGGGCGTGTATGTCACGCGCGTGCTCGACCGCAAGGTCTCGCGCGGCCAGGTGTTCCTCGTCTGCGATGGCGGGCTGAACCACCACCTCTCGGCATCAGGCAACTTCGGCCAGGTGATCCGCAAGAATTATCCGGTCGCCATTGGCAACAAGATGGATGCGACGGAGAAGGAAATCGCCTCGGTCGTCGGCCCGTTGTGCACGCCGCTCGACTTGCTGGCCGACCGGATGGAACTGGCCAGGGCAGAGCCGGGCGATCTCGTCGTGATCTTCCAGTCCGGCGCCTATGGCGCCAGCGCCAGTCCGCAGGCGTTTTTAGGGCACCCGCCCGTCACCGAAATACTGGTCTAGGCGCCGTCCCGGGGTTGCTCGCAACTTCAGGCACCGACTCTCAATTCGAATTGTCGGGCTGCAGCGTCTGCTTTGCCCCGGGCAGCGTCGGTGTGGTAGTCAGCGGCCGGGTCGAGGCGGGATGCACGTATTCGCGCACCGGCACGAGGCTGAAGCCGTTGGCGCTGCCGGGGTCGCGCCAGGTGCGATGGAGCGGACTTTCGCGCTTGATGCGATAGTCATGGCGTTGCGGTAGCACGAAGGGCTCCCATTCGACGTTCGGATTGTTGACGAATTCGCCATCGATGCCGCCGCTGTTGAGCGGCCGCTTGCCGATCAGCAGGTTGTTGTAGGCCTTGACGACCTGGAAGCCGGGCTTGGCGACGAGGAAATAGCCGCCCTGCGGGCGTTCATCGTGCATCGTGTTGTTGATCAGATAGAGCTGATTGGCGGCATGCTTGTATCCCTCGGCGCCATAGGAGATGAGCACCGCGTTTTCCGGTGTGGCGTTTTGCTGGATGATGTTGCCGATCGCATAGGCGATGCCGCCATTGGGGAATTCGAGCTCGTAGCTGGCGCGGCCGCCGGCCTCGTCGGTGAGTCGGTTGTAGAGGATGAAGTTTTCCGCGGCGCGGCTCTTCAACAGATGTCCCGCCTTGGCGTGATGGAAATAGCTGCCGGTCACGCGCAGGCTTTGGATCGCGCCGACGTAGAGGTTGTGGCTGTAGCCGTCGCCGGCGCCGTTGTGGCCGAATTCGCTGTCCTCGATTTCCAACATCATGTTGCCGCTGCCGCTGAGGATGCCGTTCTCGTTGTCGTGGAAGCGGCAATTGCGCACGATGAGGTGGCCGCGCTCGAAACGGATGCCGGCGCCGTTTCTGTCCGGCACGCGAGCGCCGGTGAATTCGAGATTCTCGACGACGATGCGACCACCGCGGATCACCCAGATGCCCTTGCCCTCGGCGCTGGCGCCGGCGGCGATCAGTCGCGGACGCCCGCCGACGCCGCGGATCGTCAGGTCGTTTTGCTTCCATACCGCGACATCGGCCGGGTAATCACCGGCTTCGATCTCGACGGTGTCGCCGTCCTGGGCGAGCTTCGCCGCGGTGGAGATGAGGCGGATCTCCTGATTCGGCCCGACCTTCAGGACCTTGCCGCTGGGGCGGGTGGCGGTTTCGCCGGCCGCCGGCGAGGGGACGGTGACGAGCCGGCCGCTGGCATCGCGGCGCACTTCGCCCAAGTATTGCGGCGCGCCGGGCAGGTCGTTGGCCTGACAGGTCAGCCAAACGCCCGTCAGGGCGAAGAGGGCGAGGATGCGGCGGCAAAGGGTGGAAGCGGGATGGCGTGCCGTCTCGCCAGCGCCGAGTTTCGAATACGAGTCTGTCATGTGGGCCTCCCCATGGGGGTATTGCAGCATAATGCACCCATTGGCCACGAACATGCAAATGGATTCCCTGCCGACCAGTTTCGTGTTGAAGAAATTCGTCTCGGCGCTGTTTTTGCCGCCGGGCGGGTTGTTGCTGTGCATCCTCGTCGGATTGCTGCTGATGCGCCGCCGGCCGCGGCTGGGCAGGCTGTTCGCGTGGGGTGGCATGACGCTGGCCTGGCTGATGAGCACGCCTGCCTTCGTCAATCCAATCGTCGCGCCGCTCGAGGACGTGCCGGTGTTGCAGGAACGCGACCTGATGCGCGCCGAGGCGATCGTCATCCTCGGTGCCGGCGCCTACCGCCACCTGCCGGAATATGGCGGTGGTTCGGCGCCCAACCGGCTGGCGCTCGAACGCTTGCGCTACGGCGCGCGCCTGGCGCGGGCGAGCGGCCTGCCGGTGCTGCTGAGCGGCGAGATCGGGCCGATGGCGGACGTGCTGCGCAACGATTTCGGCATTGCGCCACGCTGGCTGGACGGCGCTGCGCTCGATACCCAGGACAATGCCGCCAACACCCTGGCCATCCTCGAGCGCGCCGGTATTCGCCGCATCGTGCTGGTGACGCATGCGGCCCACATGCGCCGCGCGCTGGCCGAATTCGCCCGGCTGCCGGGCGATTTGGAGGTGATTCCCGCTCCGCTCGGCTTCCTTTCCCGCCAGGGGCACGAACTGCAGGAAATGGCCTTCCTCGACTATCTGCCGAGCCCGACGGCTGCCTTTGCGGCCTGGTATGCCGCGCACGAATGGGCGGGGCTCCTCGCCCTGCGCCTGCGCCGCTTCGTTCCTTGAGCGGCGGTGATGCCGTTTTGCCAGCGCCGGTTTTCGTCCTCCATCTCTGCCATGTCGCTGTAAAGCATAGAAATAAGGCATGATCACCCCGTATAATTTCTATAACTTTTGGACTAGATTTTGCTAAGGTGCGAAAATGCAGGTGGTGGGGAGCGACATGGACAAGACGATGAGCGGGCAGCGAGATGGGGCACTGATCGCCGGCGTGCTGGTGGTCGTGCTGCTGGCCGGCCTGTTCCTCCTGCTCTGGAAATTCATCCATGCGCCGCTGATGTGGGTGGTGGTAGTGGGATGGCTCGTGCTGCCGTTGCTGCCCTTCGCCTTGCGTTTGTTCTCGCTGCGCCTGACACCCAACGACCGCGAAACCGATGGCTTGTGCTAGATTGCGCGCATGAGCGCATTCATACCCGTCATACTGTCCGGCGGCGCCGGAACACGGCTGTGGCCGGTTTCCCGCGAGGCATTACCGAAACCTTTCATCAAGCTCCCCGACGGCGAGAGCCTGCTTTTGAAGACGCTCAAGCGCGCCGTCGGCCTGCCCGGCGTGACGGCGCTGTTGACCGTCACCAACCGCGATCATTACTTTCTGACCCGCGACGAATACGCAGCGGTGCCTGATACGCCGCCGCTCGATTATCTGCTCGAGCCTTTCGGCCGCAATACCGCGCCGGCCATCGCCGCTGCCACCCTGCATGCCATCAGCCGCTTCGGCGCCGACAGCACGCTGCTGGTGCTGCCGGCCGACCACCTGATCGGCGATCAGACGGCCTTCGCCGCAGCGGTCGATACGGCGCGGCAACTGGCCCAGCAGGGCTGGCTGGTGACCTTCGGCATCCGGCCGACCGCGCCGGAGACCGGCTTCGGCTACATCGAGGCCGGAACGCCGCTCGGCGCTGGTTTCAAAGTCGCCCGCTTCGTCGAAAAGCCGAGCCTGGAGAAGGCGCAGACCTATCTCGCGGCGGGCAATTTCAGCTGGAATGCCGGCATGTTCTGCTTTACCGCAGCGACGATGCTCGATGCGCTGCGTGCCCATGCACCCGATTTGCTCGATGCAGTCGAACAGACGCTCGCCGCGACCGATTTCGCCAAGCTGCCGGCAGTGCTGTCGGCCGAACATTTCAAGCTGGCCCCGGATGTCTCGATCGATTACGCGGTGATGGAAAAGTCCGGGCGGGTCGCCGTCGTGCCCGCGGCTTTCGATTGGAGCGACATCGGCTCGTGGAATGCGCTGGCCGAGCTGACACCGCCCGACGGCTGCGGCAACCGTGTCGCCGGTGAGGCGGTGCTCGTCGATGCGAAAAACTGTTACCTGCAGGGCGAGGATCGCGTCGTCGCCGCGGTCGGCGTCGACAACCTGTTGATCGTCGATACCGCCGATGCGCTCTTGGTGGCGGATCGCGATCGTGCCCAGGACGTCAAGGCGGTGGTGCAGCAGCTCAAGCTCACCGCGCACGACAGCGTGCGTCATCACCGCACCGTGCATCGCCCGTGGGGCAGCTATACCGTGCTCGAAGAAGGTCCGCGTTTCAAGATCAAGCGCATCGTCGTCAAGCCCGGCGCGAGCCTCAGCCTGCAGATGCATCATCACCGCAGCGAGCACTGGGTGGTGATCTCCGGCATGGCGCGCGTGGTCAATGGCGAGCGCGAGATCTTCGTGCGCACCGACGAATCGACCTACATTCCTTCCGGTACGCCACACCGGCTCTCCAATCCCGGCAAGATCGACTGTGTGATGATCGAGGTGCAGTCCGGCGACTATGTCGGCGAGGACGACATCGTGCGGCTGGAAGACAATTACGGTCGGTGTTGATCAGTAATGACGATCGCCAGCCGTATGGGGTGCGGGGCTGGCGGAGAGGGCGGGATTCGAACCCGCGTCAGGGTATTACCCTGAACACGCTTTCCAGGCGTGCGACTTAAACCACTCATCCACCTCTCCGCGCGAGGGGCCAGATTCTAGCAGACTCAGCCTTCGCTGTGCCGCAGCGAAAGATCGATCGCGCGCACGTCTTTGGTCAGGCTGCCGATCGAGATGCGGTCGATGCCGGTTTCCGCGATCGCGCGCACGGTTTCGAGACGCACGCCGCCGGAGGCTTCGAGCTGGGCGCGGCCGGCCGTGAGGCCGACGGCCTGGCGCATCTGGTGCAGATCCATGTTGTCGAGCAGGATCAGCGTCGCGCCGGCATCGAGGGCTTCGGCGAGCTGTTCGAGCGTCTCGACCTCGATCTGGATGAACACGTCGGGTGGCGCCAGTCGCTGCGCTTGCTGGAAGGCGGCGGTCACGCCGCCGGCGGCGAGGATGTGGTTTTCCTTGATCAGGATGCCGTCATAGAGGCCGAGACGGTGATTGGTGCCGCCGCCGCAGGCCACGGCATATTTCTGTGCCAGACGCAGGCCGGGGATGGTCTTCCTCGTGTCGACGATCTTGGCGCGCGTGCCGGCGACGGCTTCGACGTAGCGCCGGGTTTGCGTTGCCGTGCCGGAAAGCAGCTGCAGGAAATTGAGCGCGCTGCGCTCTGCGGTCAAGAGCGCGCGGGTGTCGGCTTCCAGCTCGCATAGCACCTGGCCGGCTTCGATGCGATCACCGTCGCGCGCCAGCCAGTTGATCTGGGCGGCCGGGTCGAGCTGACGCAGGCAGGCGTCGAACCAGGCGGTGCCGCAGAGGATCGCGGCCTCACGGGTGATGACGATGCCGCGCGCAGTGCGCTGTGCGGGCGCCAGCCGGGCGGTGAGATCGCCGCTGCCGATGTCTTCGGCGAGCGCGGCGCGGACGTTCTGTTCGATGGCTTCGGCCAACGTCGGGTTGTGTTTTTTCATGGGAAAATTCTAACGTCTTTGCGTCAGCGCCAGCACGATGCTGGATGCCGCGATGATCGCCATGCCGGAGAGGGTGGCACCATCCGGCCAGTGATCGAAGACGAGCCAGCCCAATAGGGTCGCCCAGATCAATTGGGCGTAGAGAAAGGGCGATAGCACCGTGGCCGGCGCGAGACGGAAAGCCTTGGTGAGCAGGAAATGGCCACTGCCGCCGAAGATGCCGAGCGCGGCGATCATTAGGCCATCGCGCAGGTCCGGCATCGGCCCGCCCCAGTAGAGAGGGGCGGCCAGCGTCATGCTCAGCGTGCCGACCAGCGCGGTGTAGAACAGCAGCGTGAGCGTGTTTTCACTCGGCGAGAGCAGGCGGGTCTGGATCTGGTAGATGCTGTAGCACAGCGCCGCACCCAGCACCAGCAGGATGCCGGTGAGATTGAGCGCACCGTCCGGGCGCGCGATCAGAAGTGCGCCGGCGAAGCCGCACAGGCTCGCGCCCCAGTGCAATGGTCGCAGTTTTTCGCCGAGGAAAGGGCCGGCGAGCAGGGCGACGATCAGCGGCGTGACGAAGATCAGCGCGGTGGTTTCCGCCAATGGCAGGTGACGGAAGGCCGCCATCGCGAAACCGGTGGTGACGACCAGCATCAAGGCGCGCACCACCTGCATCAGCGGGCGTTTCGTCTGCACCAGTTTCCAGCGCAGCGAAGGCGCGAGGAAGATCAGCATCAGCAGGCAATGCAGCGTGTAACGCGCCCAGACCAGCATCGGCACCGGATAAGTCTGCGACAGATGCTTGGCCGTGGCGTCGAGCAGCGCGAAACAGAGTACCGCCGCGAGCATCAACAGCATGCCGCGGAAAGGGTGGTGTTCAGCAGCCAACTTCAGCGCTTGTGGAAAATTCTGCTGCGCGGTCTGCTGGCTGCGTTGCGCGGTGCTCGCTCCCTCGCCTAACTCCATGTTATGTCTCGGTCGCTGCGCTCCGTGCGCCTTGCCATCAGCCCGCTCGCGACGAATTTTTTCACAAGCTCTCAGCGATCCATTGGTTGAGGATGCGGCGCGCCGGGTCGATCAGTTCGCCGGCGGTCAGCCCGACGGGACCATCGCCGGTGGCGACGCAGGCATCCGCCGCCGCGCCGTGCAGGTGCACCGCGGCGAGCATGGCTTCGAGCGGCGGCCAGCGTTGGGCGAGCAGGGCGGCGAGCATGCCGGTGAGCACGTCGCCCGTGCCGGCGCTCGCCAGGCCGGGGTTGCCGTTCGTGTTGATGAACCAGCGCCCATCCGGGGTGGCGATGACCGTGCCGCAGCCCTTCAGTGCGACGTGAGCAGAAAAACGCTTGGCCAGTTCCAGCGCTGCCTTGACGCGATCGGCCTGGATCGCGCCGGGCAGGCAACCCAGCAGCCGTGCGGCTTCGGCAGGATGCGGGGTGAGCAAAGTCGGCGCTGGCGAGACGGCACACTTGCGTTGCAGTTGTGGGGTCTTGGCCAGCAGATTGAGGCCGTCGGCGTCGATGATGAGCGGCAAACCGCCATCGAATGCCTGCGCGAGCAGCGCTTCGGCGGAGGGCGATTGGCCGAGCCCCGGCCCGATCGCGAGCACGCTGGCCAAGCGTTGCGCTTCGTCGGGCGAGCGCAGCATCAGCTCCGGCTGGGCGACATCGACGGCGAGGGTTTCCAGCATGCCGAGATACACCCGTCCCGCGCCGAGCCTGAGTGCGGCACGGCCGGCGAGCAGCGCGGCGCCAGCCATGCCCGGCGCGCCGCCGAGGATCGCGACGTTGCCGAAGCTGCCCTTGTGGCTGTTGCGCGGCCGGGGCTTCAGGCAGGCGCGGAACGACTCAGGCGTGACGACTTGGCCGTCGCCGTTGCCGACATTTAAGCCGAGGTCACAGAGGTCGAGTTTGCCGCAAAAATCCGGCCCTTCGCCGGTCAGCAAGCCCGGCTTCAGGGCGATGAAGGTGGCGGTGCGGGTCGCGCGGATCGTCGGGCCGGTGACCTGGCCGGTCAGCGCATTCAGGCCGCTCGGTGTGTCGAGCGCGAGGATCGGGGCGCCGCTGGCATTGGCGCGCTCGATCCATTCCGCATACGGGCCCTCGATCGGCCGCGCGAGCCCGATGCCGAACAGCCCGTCGATGATCAGGCCGAAATGCTCGACCGGGTAATCGGCAAGGCATTGGCCGCCGCATTCCATCCAGGCGGCATGGGCGGCGCGGGCATCCGCGGGCAGTTTGTTCGAGTCACCGGCGAACAGCACGACGGGCGTGTGGCCGGCTTCTTTGAGAAGGCGGGCGACGACGAAGGCATCGCCGCCGTTGTTGCCGGGGCCGGCGAGAATCAGGGCTCGACCTTCCAGCATTTCCAGCGCGATGCGTGCGGCGCAGGCGCCGGCCCGTTCCATCAACGAGGGCGTGGCATCGGCATGGGCCGCTTCGAGGGCGCGTAGCGCCTGCGCTTGCAGGATTGCGGTGTGCATTCCGGTGATTGTAGGTGATAGAGTGTTTCCTCATTGTGAGGAAATGATCATGAATCTCGATTTTCTGCCCGAATTGTCCGCCCGCATCGCCACGTTGCGGCGCGATCTGCATGCCCATCCCGAGCTCGCCTTCCAGGAGTCGCGCACCGCGTCCGTGGTTGCCGAGCATCTGAAAAAACTCGGCCTCGAAGTCTTCGAAGGCATCGCGAAAACCGGCGTCGTCGCGCGTCTGAAGCTGGGCAAGGGTGACCGCGCGATCGGCCTGCGCGCCGACATGGATGCGCTGCCATTGCCCGAGTTGAACACCTTCCCGCACCGCTCGCGCCACGAGGGGCGCATGCACGCCTGCGGGCACGATGGCCATACGGCGATGCTGCTCGGCGCCGCCGAGGCGCTGGTGCGCCTGCATGAGGTGGGGCGCCTGAACGGTTCCGGCAGCGTCTATTTCATCTTCCAGCCGGCCGAGGAGCACGAGGGAGGCGGCCGCGTGATGGTCGAGGAGGGGCTGTTCGAGCGCTTTCCGATGCAGATGGTGTTCGGCCTGCACAACTGGCCGGGGCTGCCGGCGGGCAGCATCGCTGTGATCGAAGGGCCGGTGATGGCGGGCGCAGACCGTTTCGAGATCGTCATCAGCGCCCGCGGCGCACATGCCGCGATGCCGCATCAGGGCAGCGACGCGATCCTGGCCGGCGCCGAACTGGTGCAGGCGGTGCAATCGCTGGTGAGCCGCAGCGTCGATCCGCTCGAGGCTGCCGTGGTCAGCGTCACGCGCTTTCAGGCCGGCCATGCCGACAACATCCTGCCCGAGCAGGCAGTGCTGGGCGGCACGGTGCGCTGCTTCCGCCCAGAGTTGCAGGACACGCTCGAAGCGGGTCTGGAGCGCATCTGCAGCGGCATCGAAGCGATGCACCGTGTGCGCATCGAGCTCAAATACGAACGTGGTTACCCGCCAACGATCAATGCCCCGGAGCCGAGCTTCCTCTGCCGCGAGGTGGCGCGCCAGGTCGTTGGCGGCGAACAGGTGCTGACGCATCTCAAACCAAGCATGGGCGCCGAAGACTTCGCCTACCTGTCACGCGTCGTGCCGGGCTGCTATGTCTGGCTCGGCAACGGGCCCGGCGAGGGCGGCTGCATGCTGCACAGCCCGCACTACGATTTCAATGACGAAATCATCGCCACCGGCATCCGCTACTGGGTGCGGCTGGTGGAGAAGGCGCTGGCGCCGTAAATCCGAACGGGGGAATCTGGAGGCGCGGGCCGGAGTCGAACCGACCTACTCGGATTTGCAATCTGAAAACGTGAATTTTTAAAACCCGCATCATTACTTGCTTTCGCGTCAATTCAGCGATAAATTACCGGCTCGCGGGGACGCTCGCGGGACACTTGACTAAAGCGTGTGGTTATTATCGGAGGGCGCAAATGGCAAGCATCGTTGCGAGAAAAAACGCCGTCGGAGAGGTCACCGGCTGGCAAGTAAAGGTTCGGCGGCGGGGTCATGCGCCGGTATCTCGAACATTCGTTCGGCGTGCCGATGCCGAGCGTTACGCGCGTCAAGTCGAGGCGGAAATGGATCGCGGCGTATTCGTGCCGACCGAGGAAGCCGAAGCCGTTACGCTGGGTGAGGCCCTGGATCGTTATCTGCGGGAAGTCTCGATCAAGAAAAAGGGACACGCCCAGGAAGCAAGCCGGATCCGCCTATGGAAAGAGTATCCACTGTCCAAGCGATCGTTGGCAACGATACGCGCGACTGACATTGCCAAGTATCGGGACGAACGGTTAGAAGCTGGCGCGTCTGCCGCGACGGTGCGCCTCGATCTCGCGGTAATCTCGCATCTCTATACGATTGCCGCAAAAGAATGGGGCCTGCCGGTGCGCAATCCGGTTGCGTCGGTGCGTCTGCCCCAGGCGAACAATGCGCGCAATCGCCGGCTCGATGCCGACGAAGAGGCGCGATTGATGGCATCGCTTGCGCAAAGCCGCAACCCTTACATCCTGGCATTTGTGCAGCTAGCCTTGGAAACCGCCATGCGGCGCGGAGAACTCCTGGCGCTGCAATGGGAGAACGTCGATCTCAAGCGCCGAGTTGCCCATTTACCGGCGACCAAAAACGGCGAAGCCCGGACGGTGCCGCTATCCAGCCGCGCCGTTGCGATCCTGCAAGACCTGCCGCGTAGCATCGATGGTCGAGTATTCGCGACTACGTCAGTCGCACTCAAATTTGCCTGGATCAGCGCATGCAAGCGCGCCGGTATCGATGATCTGCATTTCCACGACCTACGCCACGAAGCCACCAGTCGACTAGCCGAGAAGCTGCCCAACGTCGTCGAACTCTCGGCGGTTACCGGACACAAAGACTTGCGCATGCTCAAGCGGTATTACCATCCGCGCGCCGAAGACCTGGCGCGGAAGATCGGCTGATGCTAGGGTGTGTTCTCAATCAAGCCAACCAGACGATAGTGCAGGCCAGATGAATGAACGACAAGAAGGATGCTGCGAGTTTGTCGTAGCGCGTGGCGATGCGTCTGAATTGCTTGATTCGGCAGAAGAAGCGCTCGATCAGATTGCAGCTCTTGTAGATATGCCGGTCGAACGAGCGGGGGTTGAGTCGGTTCGAGCGCGGTGGAATGACCGCCTGGCTGCCTTGCGTCGTAATCGATTCGACGAAGGCATCCGAATCGTAGCCCTTGTCGGCGACGATGAACTCGGCCGGCTGATCCTGAATCAGCGCTGCCGCCTGCTCGATGTCGGCGACCTGCCCGGCCGAGAGAATGACCCGCAGTGGATTGCCCAAGGCATCCACGGCGACATGCAGTTTCGTCGTCAGTCCGCCCCGCGAGCGGCCGATCTCCTGTTGGCCGGCTTTTTTTGGGCGCCGGCGGAATGCTGGTGGGCGCGCACGATGGTCGAGTCGATGAACAGATGCTCCATGTCAGCATCGCCTTGCAGTGCGGTTGCCACACGTTCCCAGACACCTTTCTCACGCCAGCGCGCGAAGCGCACATAGGTCCGATGCCAATGGCCCAGCTCTTTCGGCAGGTCACGCCACGGACTGCCCGTACGCATGATCCAGAGAACGGCTTCGACGAAGCGTCGGTTGTCTTTCGCGGTACGGCCGGGATCGCCTTTCTTGCCTGGCAAGAGCTGTTCAATGCGTGCCCACTGGTCATCTCGTAACATCGTCCGGTCCATCCTGACTCCTGCGCAAAAGTCAGGATATGACCATAATTCACCCACTGTGAACAGCCCCTCGCCATGTCATTGACTGGGAACAATATCTCTCGGCTAGCTTGCATATGGCATGTCAGGATTTCATCAATTGAGAATAGGCTCTAGGGCAGCAGGCGTAGCACGGTGTCTTGCAGCTCATGTAACGGCGTGCCATAGGGCAATATGCGCACCAAGCGGCCGTTGGGATCGATCACGTAAGTGTTCACCGTATGATCCACAGTGTAATCGGAGCCCGTATCCACATAGCGAAAATATGCTCCGTACCGCTGCGCAATCCGGCGAAGTTCGTCTTCGTTTCCAGTCAAAGCCAAAATCCCATTTCCGAAGTTGGCAACATAAGACTCTAGGGCTTCTGGCGTGTCTCGTCTGGGATCTACACTGACGAATACGGGTTGTACGCGATGGCGTTTGTCGGCTGGCATGCTGGCGAGGAGGCGCTGGAAGGTTAGCAATTCTGTAGGGCACATAACGGGACAGGCGGTAAAACCAAAGTACAAAAGGACAACGCGACCGCGCAAGGAGGTCAGACTAACGGGTCTTCCATCCGGGGTGTGCAACAAGAAATCGCCACCCGGAATGCCCGCCCACGCGGGAAGAAGGACACAAAGCAACAGCGCAGTCAGAATTGCCTGTCGATATTTCATACTACCTCTTGTGCTTTCATTGGTCCAATGGCTAGTACAAGCAAAAAAAACGCCGATTTTGCGAAGGCATAAGAAATTCTGTCTTCAAAAAGGGTTCCTTGCCGAGTGCCAAGGCTGGGTGCTCCACCTGCGAGACAGAGTGTCATGGCAGGGACACTTTTGGGTAGTAACTAAGGAACAGATCCGTCTCCAACGCGACAATGTACGTGGTCTAGAATTTGCTGCACATGAGGAGGTTTGGTTGCGATGGAACGGGGACAGGTCTTGGAGCATGTTCATCTGGTAAACGCGGTTGTCAGCTCGCAGGGTCCGTTGGAAATGGCGACAATGGCCCCGGTCATCGTTCGCTCTTGGAGGCGTTGTTACAACGATTTTGGTCTGGATCCGGCCGACCATCAGCAACCTCCAGTCGTTAACGGAACTGAGCTTCACGCCCGGCAGGAGCAGTTGAAGGGCCTGCGCGACATCGCGCAGGGTGAGATGGTCAGCCTATATCAGCAGTTGGCCGGCTCTGGCTTCTCTGTGCTCTTGACCGACGCGGATGGCGTGATTCTCGACCTACTGGGGGATCCATCGTTCACCGACAGCGCCGCCGACTGCGGCATGATGGAAGGAGCCGTCTGGAGCGAGCGTCATCAGGGTACAAACGGTATGGGTACCTGCGCCATTGAGCGGCGTCCTGTCTCGGTGCACCACAACGAGCACTATCTGTTCCGAAACATCGGCCTGACTTGCTCCGCGGCTCCCATCTTCGCCCACGATGGAAGCCTGTTGGCGGTCTTGGATGCGTCGAGTTATTCGCATTTGGGACAGCAGCATACTCTCGTGCTGGTCAACATGTCGGCGCAGATGATCGAAAACAGATTTTTCCTGTATCAGTTTGGCGACCAATTCGCGCTGCGCTTTCACAGCCGGCCCGAGTTCATTTGGACATTATGGGAGGGACTGCTGGCTTTGGCGGAAGACGGCCAGATTATTGCTGCAAATCGCAGCGCCCTTTTTCAATTGGGGCTCAAGGAGTCCCGCGACGTCGTGGGCCGGAATGTCGAGGAGTTGTTCGACGTCAGCGTAAACACGCTCTTTGGGAAAAGGGGCCAGGCGTGGCTTAGTCCGTTGCCCCTGTATGAAGCAGGCAAAGGCAAGCGTTTCTTTGGATTGCTCAGGCTGCCCGAACGCCGGCTCACTTCTACACCGGTATTCGTCAGGCGGTTTTCGGCGCCGGAAGGGGATACGAGCGGGCGGTATGGGATCGAGCTTTACCAAATGGAATTCGGGGATCCGACCATGCAATACAACATACGCTGCGCACGCCGCATAGTGGGGAAAGATATCCCCGTTCTGCTGACGGGTGAGACGGGTACTGGGAAAGAGTGGTTCGCGCTGGCAATCCATGCCGAAGGACTCGGCCCGGAGAAGCCCTTTGTCGCGGTGAACTGCGCGGCGATTCCGGAATCGCTGATCGAAAGCGAGCTGTTCGGCTATAAAGCGGGTGCGTTTACCGGAGCCGTGCGCGACGGGCGTCGGGGCAAAATCGTCCAGGCCAATGGCGGCACGCTATTTTTGGACGAAATTGGTGACATGCCACTGCCGCTGCAAGCCCGCCTCCTGCGGGTGCTCGAGACGCGGGAGGTAGTTCCTCTTGGCGGGGAGACCCCTCTCCGTGTGGATATCAAGGTCATCAGCGCAACCCATCGAAATCTCAGGGAGTTGGTTGCAGAGGGCAGATTTCGGGAGGATCTCTATTACCGTCTCGCCGGCTTGATGCTAAATTTGCCTCCGTTGCGTCAGCGCCAGGACAAGCAAGCCCTGATTTGGCATCTGCTGCGCATGGAATGCCGCGACCGTGAACCGGTGCAGTTGAGCGAGGCTGCGCTGCGTTGCCTGGAGGCTTATTCCTGGCCTGGCAACATTCGGCAGTTGCGCAATGTCCTGCGTACATGTCTAGCATTGTGTGACGGCAAAGTCATCGACGTTGCCGATCTGCCGATCGAGATCCGGGGTGAACAACGATTGACCAAAAAAGGGTCTTCTGCGGGAAACCTCCAAGAGGCTGATATGACTGCCCTGGAACAGGCGGAGAGGGATGCCATTCTTGACCAGCTGGAGCGTTGTCGCTGGAACGTTACCGTCGCTGCGCGCAGTTTGGGCATCAGCCGCAACACGCTTTACCGCAAGATGAGACAACTGGGTATCCAGGGGCGCACGGAGACGTGATCGACAGTTCAAGTGATGCTCGGAACCCATCACTCGTGTCGTCCAAAGGACGCTCAAGGATGCTGCTGAGCCTGATCGAGGAAGTCGTCTGCAGGATCCTTCTGCAGCAATGGCAAGTTCACAGGCGCTGCCCGGGCGTCCTGCGCCAATGCATCGATGTTGTTACCAGTCAACGTCTTGAGAAAAGCCACAAGGTCGGCTTTTTCCCCCGGGCTGAGATGCAGTGGGGCCAAAAGGGGCGACTTGTATTCGTTGTCGATGCCACCTTTGTCGTATAACTCGACAACGGCCTCCAGTGTGGCAAACGAACCATCGTGCATGTAAGGAGCGGTCAGGGCGACATTGCGTAGCGAGGGTGTCTTATAGGCCCAACGATCCTTGGGGTTGAGAGTCACCTCATAGCGCCCGACGTCCGGCTGGGGCGGTTCGAAGGACTGCAACAGCTCCCCCTTGACATCAACGGTGACCCCTGGAGCGAGCTGCACCTTGTAACTTGCACGCTCGGGGTACATGCTGCGCTCCCATCCGACCCCTGTATTGTGGAACTTGTTATCGGTAAAGAGCGCCGCCTTCTCCCCGACTAGGTGACATGTGGCACAGCGCCCCTTGCCCACGAAAATCATAAAACCTTGCTGTTCCTGAACATTCAACGCTGTCTTGTCGCCGCTGTAATACCATTGATCAAAGCGTGAGTTAGCCGACAGCAAGGTACGTTGATAGGCTGCCAGTGCCTGCCCGATCCGTTCTGCGGTAGCCGGGCCACCAAACGCCCGCTGAAATAGGCTGCCATACTCGGGCAGGCGACGGACCTTTTCCACCACATAGCCAACCGACGGCATGGCCATTTCCGTCCTGTTCAAAAGAGGACCCCATACCTGCGCTTCCAGATGAAGCTCGCGACCGTCGTGGAACAGCGTTTTCTGGTACGCCACGTTGTACAGGCTGGGCGCATTGCGGCGCAAACTCCGGCCCTCGGCGCCAATCGCCGTACCAAGTTCGTTTGAGGTAAATCCCTGCTCCGGCACATGACACATGGCGCAGGACATGGTGTTGTTGTGGGAAAGGCGACGATCCATAAACAACCGCCGACCGAGATCGACTTTCTCTTCGGTGAGAGGATTGTCGGCGGGAACCGGCAAGGCCGGCAGGCCCAACGGTGGGATCGGTGCCAAAGCGCCCGCCAGCGCCAGATTGCAAACCAGGGTAACGGCGAACAGTGCCAAAAGCGTTCTGCCAAGCTCTGACACTCTCATCCTGCTGCAGTGCCTTCGTATGGCTCTGTCTTTCATCTCCATCCGTCTTCCATGAGGAGGGTGATGACATCGTTGTACACCATGTCCGGGTTGAGGTAGGTCGTCGTATAGATCTCGCGCACCCAATGCCGAGCATCTATCAGAAACACCTTGACAACGTGGCTGTATGTACCCAGGTGCGCCTTGGTCACCGGATCCACTTCGAGGAACACATCCTGGCCAAAGTCATCCAGAATTGGCACGAGATCGCGCGGACCCGCCGTCGTCAGGAAACACCATTCGACTGGGTGGTCAGGACTTGAGTGCTCACCCGCATAAAGACGTAGCATTTCGGGTGTGTCACGCATGGGGTCGAACGAAAGACTCACCAATCGGACGCGGTTGCGCGCTTTCGGCTCCCGCGCCAAACGCTCGCGTAAACCATGGAATACCGCATAAACGTACGGACAACCCTGCGGGTCGGCACAGGTGCTGTAAATGAAGGAAAGCAAGGTTACCTTGGCACCGGTGAATTCCGTAAGCTTGTGCGAGATACCTTCAGTATCCAGGACACTGCCATCACCCGCCCTCATGATGTGCTGAAGTTCATAGCTACCGGGCGCTGGAAGCAAACCCCTTGTGCTGTGGTCTGCCACTTTATCCTCCGCCTTCGTCTCCGCGGCGAAAAGCAGCGCTGTCTGGAAGAAAAGCCAAAATCCGAATGAGAGTCCCACTATCGCAAGGCGACAACGCCCGCCCCCCGGAAGGGGACGGGACATTGCCATCAAGGCCGACTTACCCATCACGATGGAACGGATTACTCTGCCAAGGTCAGCTTGGCGTATTCATGCTCCCCTGCGTCGGCATGAAGAGGCCGGAGTCGGCTCATGTCGCGCGCCTGAAATTTCATATGGTGAGCTCGCCCGAGTTTCTCCTTGTAGAAGTCAATCGCAAAGCCAAGCTTGAGTTCCTTTCCGTCCCAGTAATACATCTTGAGAAATTGCTCGTCGTCCTGTCCCTTTTTGTCCCAGTTCGCGAGCAAAGACGAGGTGAAGTAAATGCGCTTGCCGTCATAGCTTTGCGAGACCATATTGACCTGCGAACCGATTTTCTTTTTGTACACCTCTATAGGTTTCATTGGGTCCGAGAAATCCCAATAGCGCGTGGTGCCATCCATGAATGTGTTGATCCACATGCCCTTTCCGTCGCTTGTGATGGAAATATCAACGGGCAATGGAATTTCGCTCGGGTTGCCAATAGTGCCCACCTCATGTGCTTGCCACTCTCCCTTCTCATCCTGTGTATACACCCAGATCTTTGAAGTCAGCGCGGCCGTCGTTACAGCAAAATCCTTGCCGCCCCCCCAGTTCCAACGAGCTTCCAGAGGTGCTCCGGGTGTGTTAAAGATCTTGAGCGGTATCAGCGTCTTGTAGTCCCACATGACCGAAGTACTGCCAAACCGCTTCATGGCCTCTTGGTCTTTCACCAGTTTCCCAAGATCCATCATGTAATTATTCCATCCAGTGAAGGAAGTGGATAACATGACGCTTTTCCTGGGGTTGATTGCCACGTCGTAGTTGTAGCCGTCGCCCTTGACGCCGTTCATTTCGCTCGTGGGAATCCAGACGGTTTTGACGTATTCACCCTTGTTGTTGTAGATCACATGAGCGGTTTCCCCACCATGATCCTTGTTATTCGACAGCCCGGTGATGATCATTCGGCCAGGGATCGCATAGAAGGTGTGAGGACCGACGACGCCACCTGATTTTTCGACGAAATCGGTGATGATCTTCACCAGTCTTGGCTTGGCTGGGTCCGTGTGAATGTCAAAAATAAAAATTTTGCTGGTATCCAGACCACCGCCCCACAGATACCTTCGATCATCGGACAAGCCTAGGTGGTGGGCTTCGTTGCGCCCACCCACGGAGAGGGTGTGTATAACCTTGCCGAAGGTTTTCGATTTTGGATTCACGTCAACGGTGACCAGCTTGTCAGAGCCGTCGCCTACGCCTTCCACCCCCAGTGTCCAGACATAAACGAAGTCCTCCTGCCCCTTGATCAGGGGGGTGAAAGGAGAACAACTGGTTTCGTCGGCGTGAGCTGCCGGTGGCTGAAACGCCAACGCCATCGCCATCGCCGCGGTGAGGACCGCTTTCAAGCCTCTCGTGAATCGGTAGTTCTTGCTCATCATCTGTCTCCTCCGTTGTTATGAACATGGTTTCGTGCTGAGCACAACGCAGCGGTTTCCTGCCGCAAGTGGCGGACGCTTGTCTTCGCACATCAGCTTTGCATCGTTGATCAGCAAAGCTCGTGCCACAAACGATAATTCATTATTCATCAGAGCGTTAAATCGCCTCTCTGGCTTTGCAGCGTGGCCTAGCTGTGACAATCGGATCAACACCTGTGACAATTTGTCGCAGCAATATCCCCTGCTCACGCGAAGAGTAGATCATGGCTGGGAACAGGAGGGTCCGACCCGCTTCGCCAGCGCTGAGCAGTTGTTTGCTCAGGACCGTTTCATATGAAAGAGCAAGCGGGAAAAGGCCAAACCCCAGATGTTCATGAGAATGGCGTCGGCCGCGCTGGCCTGCCACCCCAATGCTGTTTCAGTGGTGGTGATGGCCGTGGGCTTCACCCAGTGGCTTGACTTGTGCGTTGACTTCGATTTCCTGCTTGCCTTCCCTCGTTTCCACGACCAAGGTCAAAGGTACGCTGTCACCCACCTTGACTTGGCTTTTAAGGCCCAAAAGCATGATGTGGTAGCCGCTGGGGGTGAGGGCCACTGGTTTGCCTGCCGGCAGATCCAACCCGGGGATGGCGCGCATTTTCATGACAACACCTTCCATTTTCATTTCGTGGATCTCCACGGTCCTGGCCACGGGCGACCGCGCAGCCACCAGTCGCGCATCCTCTTTGGCTGTGAGTTCCAGGAAGGCGCCGGTGGCGTTCTGCGCCGGCACCGAGGCGCGGACCCAAGGGTCCTTGACTTCCACCTGAGCGAGGACGCTGCTGGTGACAAAGGTGGTCAGGACGGTCATTAGGGTGAGATGGTTCATGTATCCTCCTTGCGTGACTAAAGGCTTTTCATGATGCCACAGTGGCACAGAATCCGGGCTGTGCGTATTCCGACGCAACGTGACCGCTGATTCCGAAAAAGTGTGACCGCTGATTCCGAGGGCGTGACCGCGAATTCCGAAATAGTCGTGACCGATTTGGCCGAATTGTCGGAACGGCCGGTCACGATGTCGGAATCGCCGGTTACGGTGTCGGAATGGAAATGCGGGTGTGTGGCAACGACGTTTGAGAAGCCGCTACTCTCCCGAGCTTTTTGCGAGGGACGGGATGGCGGCAGAACGGATTGCCATGCACAAGATCAAGGAGCTGTTGCGGCTCAAGTACGAATGCGCGCTGTCTTTCGAGCAGATCGCTCGGGCGCTGAAGGTTTCCAAGGGCGTCGTCGCCAAGTACGTGAAGGCGGCGGAAGTGGTCGGTCTGGACTGGGGGCAGATCAAGGATCTGGATGAGGACGCGCTGGAGCGCCGTCTGAATCTGCGCCGGGGACGCGGCGCTGCCAGCGACCATGTGGTCCCGGACTTTGCCCGCGTCCATCAGGAACTGAAGAACAAGAGCGTCACGCTGGCGCTGCTCTGGGAGGAGTACCGCCAGGGGTACCCTGATGCTGCCTACCAGTACTCGCGCTTTTGCGACCTCTACCGGGCCTTCGCCCGGAGCCTGAAGCGCTCGATGCGGCAGATCCACCGGGCCGGCGAGAAGTTGTTCGCCGACTATGCCGGTGACACCGTGCCGGTCATCGACCCCGCCACGGGCGAGATTTGCCGCGCCCAGATCTTCGTCGCCGTGCTCGGTGCCTCGAACTACACCTATGCCTGCGCCACGGCGGCGCAGACCCAGGCCGACTGGCTGGGCGCCCTGGGCCGGGCGCTCGCCTTCATCGGCGGCGTCCCCGAACTGATCGTTCCCGACAACCCGCGGGCGATGATCGGCGAGGCCAATCGCTACGAGCCGGAACCGCAGCGGGCGGTGGCGGAATTCGCCGCCCATTACGGCACCGCCGTGCTGCCGGCGCGTCCCTATCGTCCGCAGGACAAGGCCAAGGTCGAAGTCGGCGTGCAGATCGTGCAGCGCTGGATCCTCGCCCGGCTGCGGCATCGGTGCTTCTTCTCGCTGGCGGAACTGAACGCCGCCATCGCCGACCTGGTCGAGGACCTCAATGGCCGGCCGTTCAAGAAGCTGCCCGGCTGCCGCCGGGACGCCTTCGAGTCCATCGACCGCCCGGCCCTGCGCCCGTTGCCGGCCATTCCCTTCCAGTACGCCCAGTGGAAGAAGGCCCGCGCCAACATCGACTATCACGTCGAAGTCGACGGCCATTACTACAGCGTGCCCCACACCCTGGTCCGGCAGGAGATCGAGATCCGCCTGACCGCCAGCAGCGTTGAATGCTTCTTCAAGGGCAAGCGGGTGGCGGCCCATGCGCGCAATCCGCGCCATGGCGCCCACAGCACCGTCCCGGAGCACATGCCCGCGTCGCACCGGGCCCACGCCGAATGGACACCGGGCCGGATGCTCAACTGGGCCGCGACCGTGGGACCGGCGACGACGGAAATCGTGCGCTACCAGCTCGAGTCGCGGCCGCATCCGGAACAGGGCTACCGCGCCTGCCTGGGCGTCATGCGCCTGGCCAGGACCTATGGCAAGGAACGACTGGAAGCCGCCTGCACTCGGGCCGTCACCCTGGGCGCGCGCCGCTACAAGTCGGTCGCCTCGATCCTCAAGGCCGGCCTCGACCGCCAACCGCTGCCTGACACCCAAGCGGAACTGACCCTGCCGTCGCACGGTAACGTGCGCGGTTCCTCGTACTACCACTGACCTCAACCCAGGAGACCTATGCTCACCCACCACAGCCTCACCCAACTCAAGACCCTGCGCCTGGATGGCATGGCCCGTGCCCTCGAGGAGCAATTGGCCCAGCCCGGCGCGGCGGCGCTGTCCTTCGAGGAGCGCATCGCCCTGATCATCGACCGGGAGATGTCGTTCCGCGACTCCAAACGCCTCACCCGCCTGCTCAAGCAGGCCAAGCTCAAGGTCGGCAGCGCCTGCCTCGAGGATGTCGATTACCGCCCCGGGCGCGGCCTGGAGAAAAAACTCCTCGCTTCGCTCGGCGGCGGCGACTGGATCCGCCATCACCAGAACTGCCTGATCACCGGCTCCACCGGCAGCGGCAAGACCTGGCTCGCCTGCGCGCTCGGCAACGCTGCCTGCCGGCAGGGCTTCTCGGTGTTGTATGTCCGCCTGCCGCGGCTCTTCGAGGAACTGCGCATCGCCCACGGCGACGGCAGCTTCACGCGTCGCCTCTCAGCGCTGGCGAAGACCGACCTATTGCTGATCGACGATTGGGGATTGGCGCCGCCGTCGGCGGCGGAACGCTCCGACTTGCTCGAGGTGCTCGACGACCGCGTCGGCACGCGCTCGACCATCATCACCAGCCAGCTACCCGTCGAGCATTGGCACGAGTATCTCGGCGAGCCGACGCTCGCCGACGCCATCCTCGATCGCATTCTGCATGCCTCGCACCGGCTCAAGCTGACTGGCGACTCGATGCGCAAGGCGAGAAGGACGTGATGCCAGTGCGCCAAACACAGGTTCCCCACAGGCGACCGCCCGCCAGCGTTAGAGGCGCGCTGGCGGTCGCCTATGGACAACCCTGCCACGGAGCATCGTGACCGGTCGAGGTAGAATTTGAACACCACGCATCCGCGCTTCCCCAGCGGTCACGTTCATCGGTGCGGTCGGTCACGTTCGTCGGAATGCGCACGGGCTGCGACCAATTTGTACATTGCACGCGACCTGGGAAGTGACTCCATCAAAAACTGGACAGGCACTGCACGAATTGGCAAAAAATGTGACGAAAGTTCTGCGAAACCCGTGAACGATTTTGCTTCTGTCATGTATGAAGGATGAATCGTTCGCGGAGGTGAAAGAAATGGAAGCAAGCTTAACCGTCAAATCGGCTTTGGCGACGACCTGCTGGCAGGGCGGGTGTCTGGCGATCATTGGCTGCTCAAGATCAAGCGGCTGATCGACTGGTCGGCTTTTGAGTTGCCGCTGGGCAGTCTCTACAGCCATACTGGCCGTCCCTTGCACCCACCGTTGGTCATGTTCAAGATGCTGCTGCTCGAACAGTGGTGCTATCTGTGGGATGCCGAGGTCGAAGCCCAGACGCGCGTGATTGAAGCAATCATCAGAACGAGAAAGGGGAGGAATCGTTTCATGGCGACCTAAAACTAGGTGGTGGTTTCACGTCCCTAGAGGCTTTCGAAGCCATGCCACAAATGGCCCTGCATCACAAAAAACCCGCTCGAAGGCGGGATGATCAGATCATGCTGGATTGGCTACTACAGACGGCCGATATATCTGCCGAGCATATAGGCGAATGAGCTCCTATCTGGTGCGCGGGCGTGACAGACCGGACATACCGATATGATCTTGGTGCCTTGAAATAGCCGATTGATGAGGATGCCAATGATGATCGTCAGTAACCCATGAAGGAAGACGCCAAGCATCATGGCGATGATTCCACCCAGGATGATCAGGAACCCAATGAGGCCCATCAGCGTGTAGGGGTCTGGCGCTGTGATGGTGACATAGGGCTGATGACATTTTGGACATTCATATCGGTTATCTTGGGTAGCCTTTGCCTCTGTGTGATCATCGACTTCTGGTTGTCCTGGATAATTAAGCATTTTCATGGCGTTATCCATGATATCGGTCTGGAAGGAATAGGTGGAATGCGCTGCGTAGTTGGCATATCTATCAGTTTCGCTTAGTCAAGTCAATTCACATAACATAATGATGTCTTTCGACGCCAGATAGCAGCCGACTAAAACTATCGGGATTTTTATAAAGTCGACAGTAGACAGTGGAAGGTCGACAGTTGACTTTATAAAGTCGAATTTCCAATCCCCTTCATGCTCGCCACCCGCCGCTAGCAAGCACGCCGTCAAGCGCAGCGAGACGGGAGGGGTGTCGGGGCGCAGCCCTGACCAGGGGGTCGAACACGCGAAGGCTTGCCAAAGCGTGGGGACAGGCCCTTACCCTGCACCATTCATATGGATTGGCCGCCTGATCGAAAATCAATGCATCTCACCCCAGATCACTTGGGATCATGGCGCTTGTCGTGAAATCCTCGCAAAGGAAGTGATTTTGCAAGCAATAAGATGAAGGTGGATGACAACCCATGACACGGGCACAACGCCGATGAAGATGTAAGATCGGAGAGGATGGGGGTGCCATGTGGCTATGGCACCCACCAGCCTCAGCGAATGGCATCGATAAGCCAGGTCGCCCCCGCAAATAATGCAATCAAAATCCATCCCAAGTTACTGGCGATGGCGTACCACAAGGGCGTGTACCTATTGCGAAGGGTCACCAATATGGAGCTAGCTGACGCCGAAATCACAAACATCCCGAAGCCAAGCCATGGTCTGGTATGAAGTAAGCTAAGAGTGCCCAGGTAATAGGCGCCCATGATAGCCAACGTGAATACCAATATCGGAATACCCCAATTTACAACTGTGTCCAGGGCAAGCGCCTCCGCAGCAGCTTCACGGGCAATCAAAGACGCCTTATTCCGTGCCAAGCTCTCGACGCTCCTCTCAAACTCACCCTGAGCCTGCTTGAACGCCTGGTTCACCTTGATCAAACCGCTCTCTACACCACTCTGGGCGGAATAACCCAACTCCCGCGAGAGTAGCTGGATCGATTCCTTAACCTCTTTCCCGGCATTGCGCACGTTCTGAGCGGCATGATCGGCCAGCTTATGAGCGTCGTCAGCCAACTGGTTCATTGCGCCATCGACACGCTCGGCCAGTTTGAGCAGCGCATCCCTCGATTTCGATACCTGAGCCGCCATCTCATTGCCATACGCCTCGACGCGCTCGGCAGCCTCGATGGTCTCGCGAGCACTGGCTGAGCTCGCCGCCGCCAACGCCACGATTTCCCAGACCGGATCGTTGGCGTCCAGCTTCCGGTCAGCCGCAAGCCGTAACGCCTCTTCCCTCACTTCACCGGGCAACGAGCGCAAAACCGAATCGCGAATGTTCATTTGTCTTCTCCTTCAATGTCCATGATCGGGGCCAGAGCCTTGCGGGCATTGTCTAGCCATCGTTTAAGGGAAATGACGGTATGTAAGGTGATGCCGGGCGGGCGCGTGCGGACGATGGCCGAATAGGGCATTTCGAGCCGCAAGACCTGGTTGAACGCCTCGGCGGGACGCAGGGCCGGGAAAACCGCCTCATGCGCCACGCAATCGTCCTTGATCCCATACCAGGCCGTGTCCTCAGGACGGGCGTCGAACTCCGGGAACAGCACCATGCGGTCTCCCGGGTGCACGACACTCATCAATCCACTGGTGAAGCTCTTCTGCAGCATCTGGGCAGCAGGCACGCTCTTGCCAACCGAATATACGACTCGCATCTTGAACCCCAACGCTTCGGCGACATCACGCAGAATCTCGGCCTGGCCGTCGAGCGTCTCAGACGCATTCGCCGGCAAATTGATCACTACCCGATCGATCTGGGGTCGGGCTTCGAGCCAGTTCGAGAAACGGGCGATGGAAGCCTCGGCGTCCGACGGGTCGTTCAGACGAAGAGCCGCAGCATAAATCCCCTCGGCATCGAGAAACCTGCGGCCAACGTCATTGTTCGACTCGTCACCATCAACGACAGCGAGACAGTGGCCCCGCTCCTGCAACCAGTCAGTCATGACGCTAGCGACAACGGACTTCCCGACACCCCCCTTGTCGCCGTGGGAGAAATAGAGCACCTTGTGGTTCATGTCACCGCTCCTTTCATCAAATACGAGGCAGTTCACGCTTGTTGGAGCTCAGGGCAGGCATGCTCCCGACCGCACTCTCTGTGCGGCGGGTAACAGGCTTATAGAGTCCCTTTTCCGCCGCTTTCTTCGCCTGGTGGTAGGCGTTGCTCAGTAGCCGACCTGCGTTTTTGCCATTGGGATCGATGCCGAGATCGTATTCCCGCAAGGCATAAACGATCTCGCGCCACGCCCAGCCGTTGTTGCGGGCCTTCTCGATCTGAGGAAGCAGCTGACACAATTTCACGGTGCGACGGTCGGAAACAGTTGTCGCCATTTCAGCAAGGGTTTTCATAGAGGATCTCCTTTAAGTAACACCTGCGCTCACTCGCAGTAACTTATAAGGAGCAAAGCGGAAAAACCGCATGAAAGCTTGAAACGACGGCTAAAGCGCCTTCGGCCCGGATGGGGTGGAGCAATGGAATCCCCGTTGCTTTCACGGGTAGAAATGAATGCTGGCAAAGGTGGGCCAGGCAATAAAGGAAGCCGCTGCTCCTACCCTCCGCGCCGCAGCGAAGCAAGGGCGTTGGGGCAGTGATACGTCAACAGCGAGAGATTCTTCGTCAGAGAGATTCTTCGTCAGAGAGAAAATCTTTTGATCGACGAGAGAGAATCATAGAGAGATAAATCGCCTTCGTTTCACTCAGGCGCGGATGGGTGGGAGCAAGGTAATTCCTTTTGCTCCTCCCCTCCGAGCCTGAGCGAAGCGAAGGCGCTGAGCACCTGACAGGCGCCATCACGGGCGACAGGCAGGTGCTCCTGAAGATGCACCTGAAGTGCATCTGAACGTGTACCTGCTACCGCCGGGCGTTTGCTCCATGCCACCGGGCGTTTGCTCCATGCCGCCGGGCGTTTGCTCCAGGCGCCGCACCCGCTCGCCGTCGAGCAGCACCCCGACCGCCGCCAGCCCGCCCGCGTCCGCCCGCAGCTCGCGCCGCTTGTCCCACAGTGCCTGTCCGCCGACCTCGCCGGCTGCGGCGGCGATGAGCGTGTCGAGCCTCCATCCGCCTGCCGGGGCGGTCTTGTGACTGAGCACGTGCCGGGCGACAGCCTGACTTATGCCGTGCTGCAAGCGTGCAATCGGCGCCGGGTCGTAGCCGACCCAGGCATCGCGGGCAATCAGCTTGCATAGCGCTTTTCCAAGTTCCACCCGCCATAGTTCCCGCTCTCCCCCGCGCAGCGGGTTGTGGCGAGTAATGGGCGAGCCGTCGGCACGCAGGGCGGTGTCGATATGATCGACAAGGCCGCCAATGCAAGCGATTTCCTGCGGTTCCTTGATCTGGATCGTCGCCTCGCGCAACTCCCGGGCGATTTTCTCGAGCTGTTCGCCACCAAGCCGGCATGCCCGGCGCACGCGCGCGGGATCGACAAGCAGCTTGATCCGTCCGTCGTTCATGTCGACGCGGCGTTCTGCGTGGTAGCAAATCGCGTCCATTACGTCGGCATGCGACTGTCCAAGGCGGCCGGTAATAATGAGCCGGCCCCAGGGGGTCGCGATTTCCACATCGCGCAGAGGGCGCGGCCTGCGCGTCGGCTGAAACAGCCGTAGCCGATGTTCGCGCGCTGTCGCGGTCGGCAGGGCGGGGCGATCAAAAGTCTGCATAGTCATCCTCCTTCGCCTTCGTCTGCCGCTCCTTGCTTGCTTGCTGCTGCTTCTGAGGCTTCATTACTCCGTCATACTTCATGAGCACGCCGCCCGCCTCGCGCCGCAACCAGACATCCTCTAGCGGCGGGCAGTAATTGGCCTTGCTTACGCCATAGCGCACAAAATGTCGTCGCATTTCTTCTTCAATCCCGAAGGTTTTCGCTTCTTCCACCGTGCACGTTTGCAGAAAAGCTACCCAACGGGCTTCGTCGACGAAAACGCTACTGCCTCGCGCCGATTGCTGTTTGTCGCCTTCACCGGCTAGCGCTGCGGTTTTGTTCGTATGATGAAGAAATACGATCGCCGCGCCGGTTTGCCCGGCGATGTGCTCCAGCTTGCGCATTACTTTCGAAGCATCTCCGCGATCATTCTCGTCGCCGGTATGCCAGCGCGACAGCGTGTCGATAATGACAAGCCGCGCTCCAGTTGCGGCTTCCAAGATTCGACGGGCGGTTTGACCGTCGTCGAGCAGATTGCCGACTTCGCCATAAGTCGGAATGATCGACACATAGTTGGCGAATTCCGCGCGTTCGGCTGACGTTAAATGCTGTGCGAGCGCGTGCACGCGTTGATGCAATACCGGTGCAGGGTCCTCGGCGGCCAGTATTACGACTTTTCCGCACCGTAGTTCATCAAAATACAAGCCGAGAAAGTCTTTGCCGACTGCGACCAGCAGCGCCGCCTCAAGCGCGAGCCACGATTTCCCTGTTGCTCCTGGGGCCACAATCGAGCCGACCGTGCCGACCACCAGTCCGGGCAGCACAAAGTCGAGTTGCGGCGGTTCGGTTTCTATGCAATGCGCGATACTGAGGGCTTGCCATGTCATACCGCACCCCTTTCCTTGCGCGGACGGCCACGGCGCGGGGCCGGGGTCGGGGCCTGGGCGGGGGCGTCGGAGGGGCGGAAAGTGCGGCGGGATGCGAGCCAGTCGTTGATGTCGGCGCGCAACCAGACAAGCCGCGGATACTGCTGCAGCGGCTCCGGCAAGCCGCGCAATAGCGGATGATTGATCAAGCCGGAGCGATGCCGCGCGAACGCAACGCGCGGGATGTTTAGAGCTTGCGCGAGCTCTGTCGAGTTGATCGTGAGTTTCTGATTTGCTTCCATTTCTGCATCCTTTGCAAGATGCAGCCCGTTTGCCGGGATTTGATACCGCGCCAGTCGCGCGCGGTGGGCTGCCTGCCCGCGCGCTTAGGCGCGGCAAGCGGCAGGAAGCGGAAGCAGTCGAGGTGTTATCTCTAACCGTATGCCGTCAGCCGCCGGGGGCGGCGGCGGTGAGACGCAATGCGCGACAAGAGCTATCGCGCGCAAGGCATTGATCGTGATTAGCGCCTGCAACAGCATCGGCGCGAATACGCGCAAGCCGCGAATCGCTTTCGTATCAGCGCTGCCGCAGCGCGTCAGCGCCCTGACCATCTCGCGCGCTTCATCAAAACCGAACGCGCGGGACAGTTTTCGAAGCCAGTGCGCATTGCTGCGCGCTGCTGCGCGATTTGCTAGACGTGCTGTCGTGTCTTTTTGCATGCTGTTAGTATATTCGTACACGCAGCGCTTGTCAATGAAAACATGTAACAAATCATTATGTTACGCGATAAATAGTTATCAAGCGCGCGGGACACTGACGGGACAGTCAATGCACGTAACATAAGCGGGGAACTGGCGGAGAATGAGCGTATCGCGGGACACTGGCGGGACGCTCGGAATCGAAAGATGGCACTTATCCACAGGCTGCCGATTCCATACGCATAAAAGCAAAAAACCCGCAAAGCTCGTAGCCATGCGGGTTTTGGAGGATTTTTCTTGGAGGCGCGGGCCGGAGTCGAACCGACCTACTCGGATTTGCAATCCGGTGCATAACCGCTTTGCTACCGCGCCGTGGCCTGCAAAGATACACCAGGCTGAATCGAAAAGGGGAAAGCATGCGCTTTCCCCGGAAATCTGGAGCGGGAGACGAGTCTCGAACTCGCGACCTCAACCTTGGCAAGGTTGCGCTCTACCAACTGAGCTACTCCCGCAACGAGGGGCGCATTCTACCAACGAATCCGGCCGTGTCAACGCGTCGTCAGTGATTTTTCATGCTTTCAGCGCTGGTGTGCGATGCGGCTGGATGGCCATCAGCAGTTGATTGAAGACTTTCGGCGTGCCGGCGACGATGTTGCCGGTCTTGAGATAGTTGCCTTCACCGGCCAGATCGCTGACGAGTCCTCCGGCTTCGAGGATGAGGAGCGCGCCGGCGGCCATGTCCCAGGGCGAGAGGCCGAATTCCCAGAAACCGTCGATGCGGCCGGCGGCGAGCCAGGCGAGATCCAGCGAGGCAGAGCCAGGGCGGCGCACGCCGGCCGTGCGCCGTGTCATTTCCTTGAAGATTGCCAGATAGGGATCGACGTGCTCGAACATGCGGTAGGGGAAGCCGGTACCGACGAGTGCTTCGTCGAGCTTGGCGCAGCGGCTGACGCGGATGCGCTTGTCGTTGAGAAAGGCGCCGGCGCCCTTGCTGGCGGTGAACAGCTCATTGCGGTTCGGGTCGAAGACCACCGCATGCGTCAGCACGCCTTTGTGAACCAGCGCGATCGACACCGCGTATTGCGGAAAGCCGTGGATGAAGTTGGTGGTGCCGTCGAGCGGGTCGATGATCCACTGGTATTCGGCATCGGCGGGATGGTCGCTGTGGCCGGATTCCTCGGCGAGGATCGCGTGGCTCGGATAGACTTCGCGCAGGATTTCGATGATCGCGGCCTCGGCGGCGCGATCCACTTCGGTGACGAAATCGTTCTGCTGCTTGATGCCGACCTTGAGCTGACCGAGGTCGAGGCTGGCGCGGCCGATGATGTGGCCGGCGCGGCGGGCGGCCTTGACGGCCGTGTTGAGCATGGGATGCATGGCTTGTGGCTTGCTGGAAGTAAATGCGTGGATTCTAATCCTTCGACTCCGCTGACGCCCGATGCCTTCGGACGGGTGCATATTGTGCTGGTGCGACCCAGTCATCCGGGCAACATCGGCGCGGCGGCGCGGGCGATGAAGACGATGGGTTTCGCGCGCCTGGTGCTCGTCGCGCCGAAAGCCTTGCCCGATGCGCAGGCGGAGGCGATGGCCTCCGGCGCGACCGATGTGCTGGCGGCGGCCGAGACGGTCGCAACGCTCCCTGCTGCGCTCGCAGGCGTGACCCTCGCCTTGGCGCTGACCTCGCGGCGTCGTGATCTGGCCACGGCACCGCTGTGGGCGCGCGAGGGCGCTGCCGAACTGGCGCGACTGGCCGTGACCGGTTCTGAGGTCGCGCTGGTGTTCGGCAACGAGACCACTGGGCTCAGCAATGAAGAGCTGGCTTTTTGCAACCGCTGGGCGATGATTCCCGCCAATCCGGCCTATGCGTCGCTCAATCTCGCCGCGGCGGTGCAGGTGCTGTGCTACGAATTGCGCCTCGGCATCGAGGCGGCGCAAGGTGCCGTTTCGCCAGCGCCGACTTTCAGCCCTGTCGGCATGCCGGCGACCCATGAGGAGATCGAGGGGCTGCTCGCGCAGATCGAAGGCATGGCCGTCGCAAGCGGCTTTCTCGATCCGGAAAGGCCGGGAAGGCTGATGCTGCGCCTGCGCCGGCTATTCGCGCGTGCCGGACTGGAAAGAGAGGAGGTCAACATCCTGCGTGGACTGCTGGCTTCGTTTCAGCGACCCACTGGCAAGCGTTACCACCAAGGAGCTTGATATCCCCATCAACGAACTTAAGTTGACCGGTGTGATCGGGAATTCTAGAATTCCCCCAAAATTTATAAGGCTTCCCGGAAACCATGTTCTCCCGCCTGCGAGAAGACATTGCCTGCGTTTTCGAACGCGATCCTGCCGCCCGCTCGACCTGGGAAGTGCTGACCTGCTACCCTGGGTTCCATGCCCTGTTGATGCATCGCCTGGCCCATTGGCTGTGGCATCACGGCTTACGCTGGCTGGCGCGGTTCACTTCGCATTTCACGCGTTTTCTCACCGGGATCGAGATCCATCCCGGGGCGACGATCGGCCGCCGGGTCTTCATCGACCATGGCATGGGGGTCGTGATCGGCGAGACCGCGGTGATCGGCGATGATTGCACGCTCTACCACGGCGTGACCCTGGGTGGCACCTCATGGAACAAGGGCAAGCGCCATCCGACGCTGGAGAAGGGCGTCGTCATCGGTGCCGGCGCAAAGGTGCTCGGACCGATCACGGTCGGCGCCGGGGCGAAGATCGGCTCGAACGCCGTCGTGGTGCGTGAGGTGCCGGCGGGAGCCACGGCGGTGGGCATCCCGGCGCGCATCATCGAGCCGGGCCAGGCGCAGCTGCGGCAGGAAAAAGCCGAGAACCTGGGCTTTTCCGCCTATGCCGTGACACGCAACGAAGACGATCCGATCGCGCTGGCGATCCACGGGCTGCTCGACCATGCGGTCGAAACCGATCGTCGCATCGAGGCGCTGCTGAAATCGATCGAGCGGGCCGGCGTCTCCTTGGAGGACGACGTGGCGACGGCCGACAAGTTCGATCCGAACCGTTTGTCGAAAATCGTCGATTGAAATACTTGACTAATTTAATCGGGAACTATATCTTCCAGCCATCGGTCCGAATGACTGATATTCCGAACGCGCGATCCTGACGAGGTATTCCCATGAGACTGACGACCAAAGGACGTTTTGCCGTGACGGCGATGATCGACGTGGCCCTGCGCCAGCATGCCGGTCCCGTCACGCTGGCCGGCATTGCCGAACGCCAGAAAATTTCGCTTTCCTATCTCGAGCAGTTGTTCGGCAAGCTGCGCCGCAACCATCTGGTGGCGAGCACGCGCGGCCCTGGCGGCGGCTACACGCTGGCCAAGCCGCTCGCCGCCATCTCGGTGGCCGACATCATCAGCGCCGTCGATGAGCCGCTGGATGCCACCAATTGCGGCGGGCGGGGCAACTGTCACGACGATCATCCGTGCATGACCCACGATCTGTGGATGAGCCTGAATGCCCGCATGCACGAATACCTGAGCTCGGTGAGCCTCGACGATCTGGTGCGGCAGCAAAACGTGGCCCGCTGTGCCGACGACGTCCAGCCCGTCCGGCTTGCCAAGACCGCCGCTGGAAGACGCGCCGCGCCGCTCGCCACCGCCTGATTGCCAACGCCATGTTCGCGCCGGTCTACCTCGATCACAACGCCACGACGCCGGTCTCCCCGCGTGTGCTGGAGGCGATGCTGCCGTATTTCAGCGCCCGGCATGGCAATGCCTCGAGCCGGCACGAATACGGCCGCGCGGCGCGGCGTGCGATCGATGAGGCGCGGCAACGGGTCGCCGCTGCCATCGGCGCGCATCCGACCGAAGTGATCTTCACCAGCGGCGGCTCGGAGGCCAACAACCTGTTCATCAAGGGCGCAGCGGCCTATCTGCCCGCCGGCACCGTCGCCATCTCGGCGATCGAACACCCTTGCGTGCGCGAACCGGCCAAGGCCCTCCGCAGGCTCGGCTGGCGCGTGCGCGAGATCGCGGTCGATACGCAGTGCCGTCTCGCCAGCGCCGACTTTCAAGCAGCTCTGGCAGAGCGGCCGGCGCTGATCTCTATCATGCTGGCGAACAACGAAACCGGCGCGATCCAGCCGGTCGAGACGCTTGCGGCCCAGGCCAGGGCGGCCGGCATCGGTGTCTGGTTCCATACCGACGCGGTGCAGGCGCTGGGGAAGTTGCTGCTCGATTTTCGTGCCCTCAATGCCGCCGGCGTCCATGCCATGAGCCTTTCTGCTCACAAGCTGGGCGGGCCGAAAGGCGCGGGTGCGCTGATCGTCGACAAGCGCGTCGAGCTCGCCCCGCTGATCGATGGCGGCGGCCATGAGCGGGGCTACCGTTCCGGCACCGAGAATGTGCCGGCGATCGTCGGCTTCGGCATCGCCTGCGAGGAAGCCGTCGCCGGACTCGACGCCGCGAGGCAGCGTCTGACGGCATTGCGTGCAGAGCTCGAACGAGGCTTGGCGGAACTGGGCGCGACGATCTTCGCCTTGGCTGCCGAACGTCTGCCCAACACCGTCTATTTCGCCTTTCCCGGCATCGATGGCGAGACGCTGGTCGCCAAGCTCGACCGCGCCGGCTACGCGGTCGCCAGCGGCGCGGCCTGTTCCTCGGCGAACCCGGAGCCTTCGCATGTGCTCCTGGCGATGGGCGTCGAGCCGCGGCTTGCCCGAGGCGCCGTACGGGTCAGCCTCGGCCGGCAAAACACGGCGGACGATGTCGCGGGGTTCCTGCGTACGCTGACTGAGACCGTTTTCCAACTGCAATCCCTGACCACCGTGCACCCGCACGTGGCTGTTTGAACCGGAGATTCCCGACATGCTGAAACTGCCCATTTACCTCGACTACTCGGCGACCACCCCGGTCGACCCGCGCGTCGCGGAAAAGATGATCCCCTACCTGACGGAAAAATTCGGCAATCCTGCCTCGCGCTCCCATGCCTACGGCTGGGAGGCAGAAAAGGCCGTCGAGGAGGCGCGCGAGCAGGTGGCCGCGCTGGTCAATTGCGATCCCAAGGAAATCATCTGGACCTCCGGCGCGACCGAGTCGAACAACCTGGCGCTCAAAGGGGCGGCGCATTTCTATGCCGAAACGAAAGGCAAGCACATCCTAACCGTCGCCACCGAGCACAAGGCGGTGCTCGACACCGTCAAGGAACTCGAACGCCAGGGCTTCGAGGCCACCTATCTCACGCCGCAGGAAAACGGCCTGATCACCGTCGAGCAGTTCAAGCAGGCACTGCGCAAAGACACCGTGGTCGCCTCGGTGATGGCGGTCAACAACGAGATCGGCGTGATCCAGCCGATCGCCGAACTGGGCGAAGTCTGCCGTGCCAACGGCACGATCTTCCATGTCGATGCCGCGCAGGCGACCGGCAAGATGCCGATCGATCTGGCCAAGCTGAAAGTCGACTTGATGTCGTTCTCGGCGCACAAGACCTACGGTCCGAAAGGCATCGGCGCCTTGTTCGTGCGCAGGAAGCCGCGCGTGCGTCTGGAGGCGCAGATGCATGGCGGCGGGCACGAGCGGGGGCTGCGCTCCGGCACGCTGCCGACGCACCAGATCGTCGGCATGGGCGAAGCCTTCCGCATCGCCCGTGAGGAAATGGCGACGGAAAACGAACGCATCCGCATGCTGCGCGACCGGTTGCTCAAGGGCATCATGGACATCGAAGAGACCTACATCAACGGTGACATGGAACACCGCGTGCCGCACAACCTCAACGTCAGCTTCAACTTCGTCGAGGGCGAGTCGCTGATCATGGCGGTCAAAGACATCGCGGTCTCCAGCGGCTCGGCCTGCACCTCGGCATCATTGGAGCCTTCCTATGTGCTGCGCGCGCTCGGTCGCTCGGACGAGCTGGCGCACAGCTCGATTCGTTTCACCCTCGGCCGCTTCACCACCGAAGAGGAAATCGACTTCACGATCAAGCTCCTACATGAAAAGATCGGCAAGCTGCGCGAGCTTTCGCCCTTGTGGGAGATGCATCTGGAAGGCATCGATCTTTCCACCGTCCAGTGGGCGGCACATTGATATTGGAGAACCATCATGGCCTATAGCGAAAAAGTACTCGATCACTACGAAAACCCCCGCAACGTCGGCTCATTCCCGAAGGACGAGGAAGGTGTCGCCACCGGCATGGTCGGCGCGCCGGCCTGCGGCGACGTGATGAAGCTGCAGATCAAGGTCAACAAGGATGGCGTCATCGAAGACGCCAAGTTCAAGACCTACGGCTGCGGCTCGGCGATCGCCTCGTCGTCGCTGGTCACCGAATGGGTGAAGGGCAAGACGCTCGACGAGGCGCTGCAGATCAAGAACACCCAGATCGCCGAGGAACTGGCCTTGCCGCCGGTGAAGATCCATTGCTCGATCCTCGCCGAGGACGCGATCAAGGCGGCCGTCGCCGATTACAAGAAGAAGCACGCGGAGTGACGTCATGGCCGTGACCCTTTCCGAAGCCGCTGCCCAGCATGTCGCCCGCTTCCTCGCCAAGCGCGGCAAGGGCATCGGCATCCGTCTCGGCGTGAAGACCTCCGGTTGCTCCGGCATGGCCTACAAGCTCGAGTTCGCCGATTTGGCCGAGCCCGAGGACATCGTCTTCGAGAGCCACGGCGTCAAGGTGTTGGTCGATCCGAAGAGTCTGCCCTACCTCGACGGCACGGAACTCGATTACGCCAAGGAGGGGTTGAACGAGGGCTTCAAGTTCAACAACCCGAACGTCAAGGATCAATGCGGCTGTGGCGAGAGCTTCAACGTCAAATGATTCAGTCATTCGATCTGGGCCAAGACCACTTCGCGCTGTTCGGACTGCCGCGCACCCAGGCGCTCGATACCGAGCGGCTGGAAGCGCGCTATCGTGAGCTGCAGGCCGAGGTGCACCCGGACCGCTATGCGCATCTGTCCGACGCCGAGAAACGCCAGGCGATGCAATGGGCCTCGCGCGTCAATGAGGCCTACCTGACACTCAAGGATCCGCTCAAGCGGGCGCGCTATCTGCTCGAGCTGGCCGGCCACGATGTGCGCCTCGAGACCAATACCGCGATGCCGGTCGAGTTTCTGATGGAACAAATGGAACTGCGCGAGGCGGTGGCAGAAGCGAAGGAAAGCGGCGACATCGATGCGCTCGATGCGCTCCACCGGCGCTTGCGGCGCACGATCCGCGATGAATATGCGGCTTTGCAGGCGGCGCTCGATGGCGGCGATCGGCAACGCGCCGGCGAGCTCGTTCGCCAGCTGATGTTCCAGGAAAAACTGCTGCAGGAAATCGGCGACGCCCTGGAAGTTTTGGAAACCTGAAGCTCACTCACCAAGCACAAAATGGCACTGCTGCAAATCTCCGAGCCCGGCCAGTCAGCCGCGCCGCATGAACACCGTCTGGCGGTCGGCATCGACCTCGGCACCACCAACTCCCTCGTCGCCACCGTGAGGAGCGGCATGGCGGTCGTGCTGAACGACGAACTCGGCCGCCCGCTGCTGCCATCCATCGTGCGTTACGCGCCCGATGGCAAGGTCGAGGTCGGCTATGAGGCGCAGGCGCATCAGGCCATCGACCCCAAGAACACCATCGTTTCGGTGAAGCGCTTCATGGGGCGGGGCCTGAAGGACATCGAGCATGTCGAGAGCATGCCTTACGATTTCGTCGAGGGCGAGGGGATGGTGAAGCTTCGCACCGCGCAGGGCGTCAAGAGTCCCGTCGAAGTTTCGGCGGAAATCCTGCGCGTGTTGCGCGAACGTGCGGAACTTTCGCTCGGTGGGCAATTGACCGGAGCGGTGATCACCGTGCCCGCCTACTTCGACGACGCCCAGCGCCAGGCGACCAAGGATGCCGCGCGGCTTGCGGGTCTCAACGTGCTGCGTTTGCTCAACGAACCGACCGCGGCGGCGATCGCCTATGGCCTCGACAATGGTTCCGAAGGCATCTATGCGGTGTATGACCTCGGCGGCGGCACCTTCGACATCTCGATCCTCAAGCTGTCGAAGGGCGTCTTCCAGGTGCTCGCCACCGGCGGCGATTCCGCGCTGGGCGGCGACGATTTCGATCACCGCGTGTTCTGCTGGATCATCGAGCAGGCGAAGCTCGCGCCACTGTCGCACGAGGATGCGCGTCTGCTCCTGATGCGGGCGCGCGAGGCCAAGGAGTTTTTGACGCTCAATGGCGAAGCGCCGATCACCGCCCGGCTGTCGTCAGGCGAATTCGTCGATCTGAAGCTGACCTCGGAAACCTTCACCGAGATCACCCGCACGCTGGTGCAAAAGACGTTGGGACCGACGCGAAAAGCGTTGCGCGATGCCGGACTGTCGGTCGACGACGTGAAAGGCGTGGTGATGGTCGGCGGCGCGACGCGCATGCCGCAGATCCAGAAGGCGGTCGAGGATTTCTTCGGCTGCGAGCCGCTCAACAATCTCGACCCGGACAAGGTCGTCGCCCTGGGTGCGGCGACCCAGGCGAATCTGCTGGCGGGCAATCGTGCCGCGGGCGACGACTGGCTGCTGCTCGACGTGATCCCGCTCTCGCTGGGGCTCGAGACGATGGGGGGCTTGGTCGAGAAGATCATCCCGCGCAATTCGACGATTCCGGTGGCGCGCGCCCAGGATTTCACCACCTTCAAGGACGGCCAGACCGCGATGGCGCTGCACGTCGTGCAGGGCGAACGTGAGCTCGTTTCCGACTGCCGCAGTCTGGCGCGCTTCGAACTGCGTGGCATTCCGCCGATGGTGGCGGGCGCGGCGCGCATCCGCGTCACCTTCCAGGTCGATGCCGATGGCCTGCTGTCGGTGACGGCGCGCGAGCAGACCACCGGCGTCGAGTCACACATCGAGGTAAAACCCTCCTATGGGCTGACCGACGACGAGATCGCGGCGATGCTCAAGGATGGTTTCGCCCATGCGGCCGACGACGCCTTCCGCCGCGCCTTGCGCGAAGCGCAGGTCGAAGCGCAGCGGCTCGTCGAGGCGGTGCAGTCGGCGCTGAAGGAAGATGCCCATCTGCTCTCCGAGGCGGAACGCGCACACATCGACAACTGCTTGACGAAACTGCAAAGCGTGCTGGTTGGCGACGACCGGCGCGCGATCGATGCGGCGATGGATGCGCTCTCCAAAGCCACCGAGGAATTCGCCGCGCGGCGCATGAATCAGGGCGTGCAGCGCGCGCTGGCCGGCAAGAAAATCGAAGAGATGGAACAGCTATGACTCAAATCGTCGTTCTGCCCCACGAAGAGCTTTGCCCCGCCGGCGCGGTCATCGAAGCAGAACCGGGAACCTCGATCTGCGAGGCGCTGCTCGCCAACGAAATCGAGATCGAGCATGCCTGCGAAATGTCCTGCGCCTGCACGACCTGCCATGTGATCGTGCGCGAAGGCTATGAGTCGCTGGAACCGCCCGATGAGCTCGAAGAAGACATGCTCGACAAGGCCTGGGGGCTGACGCCGACTTCGAGGCTCTCCTGTCAGGCGATGGTCGCCGAGACACCGCTAGTGGTCGAAATTCCGAAATACACGATCAACATGGTCAAGGAAGGAGGCGGACGCAAATGAAATGGACCGACAGTCTCGAGATCGCCATTCAGCTCGCCGAACGTCATCCCGACGTCGATCCGACCAAGATCAACTTCGTCGATCTGATGCGCTGGGTGATGGAGTTGCCGGGTTTCGAGGAGGATGAGCGCCACTGCGGCGAGAAGAAGTTGGAGGCCATCCAGCAGGCCTGGATAGAAGAGGTCGATTAACGTGAAATACAAAGCAAAAAGTGCGCCGCCTTTCGTTTCCTTGACGGCAGCCTACCTTCGCAGCGCAAGCCGCGCTGATAGTCTCCCCTCCCGCGAGGGGCGGAGGCGGGGTTTCGCGAAGCACTGCTTCGCGCCGCCGGAGCCGGCCGGCTGTGCAAAGCCGGCCGTGGGACAGGCTGGGGGAGGGCGGACGTTTATTTTTGCGCATGGTATTTCATCCTCTGCGGGCGCCGATTGCCGGCATGCGCGTTAGCTTGCCGTTGGCCCCGCTGATCGATACCCACTGCCACCTCGATGCGGCGGAATTCGACGCCGATCGCGACGAGGTGTTCGCGGCCGCGAAACTCGGCGCTGGCGGCACGGCAGTCGAAGTCGTGGTCATCCCGGCGGTCGAGCGCGCCAACTTCGGCGCCGTCGCCAGTGTTTGCCGCGAGTATCCGGGCTGTGCCCCGGCTTATGGCATCCATCCACTCTATGTCGATCGTGCGCGTCCCGAAGATCTCGATGCCTTGCGCGACAGCTTGCAGCGCGAACCGGCCGTCGCGGTCGGCGAGATCGGCCTGGATCGTCATGTCGAGCCGCGCGATGATGCGCGACAGAGGTTCTACTTCGTCGAGCAGCTGAAGATCGCGGCTGAGTTTGGGCTACCGGTGCTGCTGCATGTGCGTCGGGCGATCGATCCGATTCTCAAGGCCCTGCGCGAAGTCCCCGTGCCCGGCGGCATCGCCCATGCCTTCAACGGCAGTCGGGAACAGGCTGAGCAGCTCATCAAACTCGGCTTCAAACTGGGTTTCGGTGGCGCGATGACCTTTCCCGGCTCGAAGCGCATCCGCGAATTGGCGGCCAGCCTGCCGCTCGAGACGATCGTGCTAGAGACCGATGCGCCCGACATCCCGCCGGCCTGGAAAGCAGGCGGCAGAAACACGCCCGCCGATCTGGTGCCGATCGCCGAAACGCTGGCACAATTGCGGGGGATGCCGCTGACGGAAATCGCCGCGGTGACCCGCGGCAATGCTTTGGCCATACTGCCGCGACTCGAAAACTTCATCACCCACGGAGAACACCCATGACTACCGTTACCCTGCAAGGAAATCCTTTCAAGGTCGAAGGCATGCTGCCCCCGGTCGGCAGCCAGGCGCCTGCGCTGACGCTCACCAACGGCGAGCTGGCCGATGTCACCCTGGCGAACTTCGCCGGCAAGCGCAAGATCCTGAACATCGTCCCGAGCCTCGACACCCCCACCTGTGCCACCTCGACACGCAAGTTCAACGAAAAGGCGGCCGGTCTGAACAACACCGTCGTGCTGGTGATCTCGGCCGATCTGCCCTTTGCCGCCGGTCGCTTCTGCGCCACCGAGGGCCTCAAGAACGTTGTGCACCTGTCGACCTTCCGCCATCCCGAATTCATGGCGACCTGGGGTGTCAAGATGGCCGAAGGGCCACTGTTGGGCCTCACTGCCCGGGCAGTGGTGGTGCTCGATGAGAACGACAAGGTGCTGCACAGCCAGCTGGTGCCCGAAATCGCCCAAGAGCCGGATTACGAGGCGGCGCTGAAGGTGCTTTGAGGAAACGCTGAATCAGTCTGCTGCGCGACCGGATGGCGGTGTTGCGCGGTGCTCGGATGCTCGCCTACCTACCAGGTATGTCTCGCATCCTGCGCTCCGGGCGCCTTGCCCTCCGGCCGCTCGCGACGACTTTTCAGCGTTCCCTGATCGTTTTCCAAGCTACGGAATGGCCCGGCATTGCCGGGCTTGTCTTCAGTCGAGTACGTGGGACACCAGCCCGTCCGCAAGCTTGGGCTCGAACCAGGTCGATTTCGGCGGCATGACCTGGCCGCTGTCCGCCACGGCCATCAGTTGATCCATGCGCGTGGGATAGAGGGCGAACGCGGCCGCCATTTCGCCGGAATCGACGCGCCGTTCCAGCTCCGCCAGGCCGCGGATGCCGCCGACGAAATCGATGCGCTTGTCGCGCCGCAGGTCACGAATGCCGAGGATCGGCCCCAGCACGTGATCGGAGAGCAACGAGACGTCTAGGCCGGCGACCGGGTCCTGGGAAAACAGCTGCGGATCGATGTTCAGGCGGTACCAGCGCTTGGGCAGATAGAGGCCGAATTCGCCGGGGCAGGCTGGACGGACCGCATCGCAGCTCGGCGAGATGCGGAATTTTTCGCCGAGGCGGGCGAGGAATTCGTCCGCCGTCAGGCCGTTCAGATCCTTGACGACCCGGTTGTAGTCGAGGATCTGCATCTGCCGATGCGGGAAGATCACGCTGAGGAAGTAATCCGAAGAAATTTCGCGGCCGGGGATGCGCCGTGCCGCGGCCACGCGTGCGGCGGCCGCCGAACGGTGATGGCCGTCGGCGATGTAGAGCGCCGCCATGCCATCGAAGCAGCGGGTGAGCGCATCGAGATGCACGGGGTCATCACAGCGCCAGATCTGGTGACGCACCGTGTGCGTCGGTTCGCTGAGGGTGACGTCGGCCGCCGGGTCGCCTTGCGCCATCGCGGCAATCAGCCGGTCTGCCTCCGCCGAGGAAGGGTAGGCGAGCAGCACCGGCCCGGTCTGGGCGTTGGTGGCTTCGATTTGGCGCACGCGGTCGTCTTCCTTGTCCGGGCGGGTGAATTCGTGTTTGCGGATGCGGTTGGCCTCGTAAGCGGCGACCGAGGCGATGGCGACCAGCCCGGTCTGCTCGTGCGTTCCGCGATCGGTGCGCATCGTCAGCCGATAGGCGTAGTAGCAGGGCGCTCTATCGCGCAGCAGCACGCCGGCGGCGATCATGCGTTGCAGGTTTTCGGCGGCTTTGGCATAGACGGCAGGATCGTAAGGATCGATGTCGACGGGCAGGTCGATTTCCGGTTTCGAGATGTGCAGGAACGACCAGGGATGGCCGGCGGTGCGGATGCGCGCTTCGTCGGAGGAGAGCACGTCGTAGGGCGGCGCGGCGACGTCCTGAGCGCGACCGGGAGCGGGGCACAGCCCGCGCAAGGGTTTGATCAGGGTCGACATCAGGCGGCCTTTCGCACGGCACGGCCAGCCAGTGGGCCGCGCAGGATGTCATACGCCTCGCGGATCATCTTTTCGGTGGTCGGCCAGTCCACGCAGGCATCGGTGACCGAACAGCCGTATTTGAGCTGCGTCAGATCGTCGGGGATCGGCTGGTTGCCGGCTTCGAGGAAGCTTTCGATCATCAGGCCGACGATCGAGCGATTGCCGAGCCGGATTTGGTTGACGACGTCGTGCAGCACCAGCGGCTGACGTTCCGGGTCTTTGTAGCTGTTGGCATGCGAGCAGTCGATGACGATGTTCTGCGCCAACCCTGCCTTGGCGAGCGCCTGTTCGGCGATCGCCACCGAGACCGAATCGTAGTTCGGCCGGCCACCGCCGCCGCGCAAGACGAGATGGCCATAACGGTTGCCACGGGTGCGGACGACCGAGGTGCGGCCTTCCATGTTGATGCCGAGGAAGCTGTGCGGTTTCGAGGCGGAGAGGATCGCATTCACCGCGGTCTCGACCGAGCCGTCGGTGCCGTTCTTGAAACCCACCGGCGTCGATAGGCCCGATGCCATCTCGCGGTGCGTCTGCGATTCGGAGGTGCGGGCGCCGATCGCCGTCCAGCTGACCAGATCGCCGAGATATTGCGGGGTGATCGGATCGAGCGCCTCGGTGCCGGCGGGCAGCCCCAGCTCATTGATGGCGAGCAGGAATTCACGCGCCTTGTAGATGCCTTCCTCGATGTGGAAGGAATCGTCCATGCGCGGGTCGTTGATGAAGCCCTTCCAGCCGGTGGCGGTGCGCGGCTTTTCGAAATAGACGCGCATGACGAGAAACAGCGTGTCGGCGACTTCGTCGGCCAGCGCCTTGAGGCGCCGCGCATAATCGAGCCCGGCGCCGGGGTCGTGGATCGAGCAGGGGCCGACGACGACGAACAGGCGCGGATCCTTCCTGTCAAGGATCGCCTCGATCGTGTGCCGTCCCGCCAGCACCGATTTTTCCGCGGCTTCGGTCATCGGCACGCGGGCATGGATCTCCGCCGGCGTCGGCATCGGTTCGAAGGTTTCGATGTTGAGGTTTTCGGTGGGCTGCATGGCGTAGTTACCAGAGACGTTTGATTGAGTAGGCAGAAAACGCAGCATCACTACTGACGACGGTGAGTTTTCTGTTCTTCGCCTGCGCGATCAACAGGCGATCGAAGGGATCGCGATGGTGCAACGGCATTTTCTCAACGAGGGCAACGTCGGCTAGATCGATGCCCAGCAGGCTGAAGCCGTTCGCTTCGACATGATCCGCTACATAGCGACCGACCGGTTGTGTCAGGCGAATCTTGCCTAGCGCCGACTTGATGGCGAGTTCCCAAGGCACGACCAAGCTGACGAACACCTCGTTGTCCAAGTCGGCGATGGCGCCGCGTGCCTTCGCCGACAGCTGGGGGTCATCTTCCACCCAGCGCAAAAAAGCGTGGGTGTCGAGCAACAGCTTCATCGGAGGTAATCGGCGAAGTCGTCCGGCGTGGCGTCGAAGTCATCGGCGATGAAGCGGATCTGGCCTTTGCCAGAGCCTGGAACGCGCTTTCCGCTCGGCGGCTTGAGCGGGACGATCTTCACTTGGGGTTTGTTGTCGCGCGCGATGATGACTTCTTCGCCTCGCATGGCTTTGTGGACGAGTTCTGAGAGATGGGTCTTGGCTTCGGCGATGTTGAACTGTGGCATGGCTGTCGCTGAAACAAATGATTGGTCATCCTACATGACCATCATCGATCAAGCAAGTTTCAGTTGGGCAAACAGTTCCTTCACCGCGCCGACGCGCTCCTTGAGCGTGTTCGTGGCCTTCTGCCAGACGAGTTTGTCCGGCCCGGCGAGCTTGAAGCTGCGATCGTTCTGGATCAGCCGGATGATGCTCGCCGGCTCGATCGGGGGATTGGCGACGAACTGCAGCTGAATCGATTTCTCGCCGGCATCTAGCTTGCCCACGCCGAGCGGCTTGCCGAGGATGCGCAAGCGGTGGGTTTCGATCAGCGCCTGGGCCTGGGCGGGCAGTTCGCCATAGCGGTCGATCAGCTCTTCCTGCATCGCGCGCAGCGCGTCTTCCGTCTCACAGTTGGCGAGCCGCTTGTAGAGCGTCAGCCGCTCGTTGACGTCGGGGCAGTAGTCGTTGGGCAGCAGCGCCGGGGTGTGCAGATCGATTTCCGCGGTGACCGACAGCGGCCGCGTGAGGTCCGGCATCGGTTTGCCGTCCTTGAGCGCCTTCACGGCGGTGTTGAGCATGTTGGTGTAGAGCGCGAAACCGATCTCGTGGATTTCGCCCGATTGGGCTTCGCCGAGCACTTCGCCGGCGCCGCGAATCTCCAGATCGTGCATGGCGAGGAAGAAGCCCGAGCCGAGTTCTTCCATCGCCTGGATCGCCTCCAGCCGCCGTTGTGCCTGTGCGCTGGGTTTGGCGTGCTCGTCGGTGAGCAGATAGGCATAGGCCTGATGGTGGCTGCGGCCGACCCGGCCACGCAATTGGTGCAGCTGCGCCAGACCGAATTTGTCGGCGCGGTGGATGATGATGGTATTGGCGTGCGGATTGTCGATGCCGGTTTCGATAATCGTCGAGCACAGCAGCAGGTTGTGTTTCTGCTGGGTGAATTCGCGCATCACGCGCTCCAGCTCCCGCTCGGGCAGTTGGCCGTGGCCGACGACGATGCGCGCTTCCGGCAACAATTTCTGCAACCGGTCGCGCATATTTTCGATCGTCTCGACTTCATTATGCAGAACATAGACTTGTCCGCCACGCTTGAATTCCCGCAAGGCTGCTTCGCGCACGAGGCCGTTCGACCATTGGTGCACGAAGGTCTTGATCGCCAGGCGCTTTTGCGGCGGTGTGGCGATCACCGAAAAATCGCGCAAGCCTTCGAGCGACAGGCCGAGGGTGCGCGGAATCGGCGTCGCGGTGAGGGTCAGTACATCGACCTCGGCGCGCAGGGCTTTCAAGGCTTCCTTCTGCCGCACGCCGAAGCGGTGCTCCTCGTCGATGATCACGAGGCCCAGCCGGGCAAATTTCACATCCGGCTGCAACAATCGGTGCGTGCCGATCACGATGTCGATGGTGCCCATCGCCAGTTGCTCGATGGCCGCGGCTTGCTCCTGCTTCGATTTGAAGCGGGAGAGTTCGGCAACCTTTACCGGCCAGTCAGCGAAACGATCGGCGAAGGTCTGATAGTGCTGTTCCGCCAGCAGTGTGGTGGGGCACAAGACGGCGACCTGCTTGCCGTCGGCCACCGCGACGAAGGCGGCGCGCAAGGCGACTTCCGTCTTGCCGAAACCGACGTCGCCGCAGACCAGGCGATCCATCGGTTTGCCGGAGACCATGTCGGAGATCACCGCGCCGATCGCGGCGAGCTGGTCGGGCGTCTCCTCGAAGCCGAAACCGGCGGCGAAGGCTTCCAGATCGTGGGTCTTGAAGCTGAACTTATGGCCCTGGCGCGCGGCGCGCTGGGCGTAGAGCGCGAGCAGTTCCACGGCGGTGTCGCGCACCTGCAGCGCGGCTTTCTTCTTCGCCTTCTCCCACTGGCCGGAGCCCAGCGTGTGCAATTGCACGCTTTCCTGATCGACGCCGCTGTAGCGCGAGATGACTTCGAGCTGGGCGACCGGCACGTAGAGCTTCGCTTCATTGGCGTATTCGAGCTGGAGGAACTCTTCCTCGCCCTGCCCGAGATCCATGCGTACGAGGCCGAGATAACGACCGATGCCGTGGTTTTCATGCACCACCGTATCGCCGATCTTGAGTTCCGACAAATCGCGCAGCCAGCCGTCGAGATTGGCGCGCCGCGCCTCCGAACGCTTGTGGCGCGGCCGCGCGGTGGCGGCATAGAGCTCGTTTTCGGTGATGAGGGCGAAATCATCGAGCGCAAAGCCGCCGGAAACCGGCCCATCTGTCAGAGAGAGCGCAGCGGAGCCGGCAAGGAAGGCCGCGAAGTCGGCGACGAGCGTCGTGGCAAGCCCATGCTCCGTGAGAGATTCATGCAGCGTCTCGCGCCGGCCTGGCGATTCGGCAATGAGCAGCACGCGGCCCGGATATCCGTCCAGGAAGCGGCGCAAGGCCGCCAATGGATCATCGGCTTTGCGATCGACGGCGACATTCGGCAGAGATGCCGTCCCGTCAGCGCCGACTTTCGCAACGTATTGTGCAAAGCGATTCGCCGTGACGAAAAATTCCTCGTCGCGCACAAAGAGCGCCTGCGGCGGCAGGATGGGGCGCGATTTGTCGCCGCCGAGCATGTTGTGGCGCTCTTGTAAGTCGCTCCAAAACTCGGCGAGCGCACGAGACACGTCGCCATGCAGCACGAGCCGGGCATCCTGCGGCAGGTAATCGAACAATGTCGCCGTCTCATCGAAGAAGAGCGGCAGGTAATACTCGATGCCGGCTGGAAACACGCCGTTCGAGACATCCTTGTAGAGCGCGATGCGCGAGGCGTCGCCCTCGAAGGTCTCACGGAAGCGCTGGCGGAATTTCGTGCGGCCGGCTTCCGTCGTGGGAAACTCGCGCGCCGGCAGAAGGCGTATCTCCGGCACCGGATAGAGGCTCCTTTGGCTGTCGACATCGAAGCAGCGGATCGTCTCGATCTCGTCGTCGAAGAGCTCGATGCGGTAGGGCAGGCTCGATCCCATCGGAAAGAGGTCGATGAGGCCGCCCCGGATGCTGTATTCACCGGGCGCGACGACTTGCGTGACGTGCTGGTAGCCGGCCAGGGTCATCTGCGTGCGGAAACGCTCGATGTCGAGCGTGTCGCCCTTCTTCATGAAGAAGGTGTGGGCGGCGAGGAAGGCGGGGGGTGCGAGACGTGTGGCGGCGGTGGAGGCGGCGACGATCAGCACGTCGCACTGCCCCTGCGAGACCGCGAACAGGGTCGCCAGCCGCTCGGAAATCAGATCCTGGTGCGGCGAGAAATGGTCGTAAGGCAGGGTTTCCCAGTCGGGCAGCAGGTGTGTGCGCAGGTTCGGCGCGAACCAGCCGATCTCATCGTAAAGCCGCTGGGCTTCGAGCGGGGTGGCGGCGACGATCGTCAAGAGATGTTTGCCGTCGGCAAGCTGCGCGAGCGCCAGGGCATCGGCCGAGCCGGCAAGGTAGGGTAAAACTACGCGCTGACCGGCTTTCGGCGGCGCGGGCAAGTCAAGCTGAAACGACATGGTGGAGGAGGGTCGGGCAGGGCGCGCATTATCGCATCGCCCGCCGAACTGCCATCATTCAGAGGTTTCGATTCGACCTCGGCCGAGGACCTAGCCGCCGAAAAATTCCCTCACCCTATCCATCCACCCCTGCGCCTTGGGGTTGTGTTTGGCGGCATTGCCCTGGCTGATCTCTTCGAACTCGCGCAGCAGTTCCTTTTGCCGCTCGGTGAGGTTGACCGGCGTTTCGACGACGACATGGCAGAGCAGATCGCCCGGCGCAGAGGAGCGCACGCCCTTGATGCCCTTGCCGCGTAGGCGGAACACCTTGCCCGTCTGGGTTTCGGCGGGAATCTTCAGTTTGGCGACGCCATCGAGGGTGGGAATTTCGATTTCCCCGCCCAGCGCGGCGGTGACGAAGGAAATGGGCATTTCACAATGCAGGTCGTCACGATCGCGTTGGAAGACCGCGTGGGCCTTGAGGTGGATCTGCACGTAGAGGTCGCCGGGTGGGCCGCCATTCACGCCGGGTTCGCCCTCGCCGGAGAGGCGGATGCGATCGCCTTCGTCGACGCCGGCGGGAATCTTGACCGAAAGCGTCTTGTGTTGTTTGAGGCGCCCGGCGCCATGGCAGGTGGGGCAGGGGTCAGGAATGTAGCGGCCGCTGCCGTGGCATCTCGGGCAGGTCTGCTGGATCGAGAAGAAGCCCTGCTGGATGCGCACCTGACCGTGGCCGCCGCAGGTCGGGCAGATTTTCGGCTCGCTGCCCTTTCGCGCACCGGTGCCGTGACAGGCTTCGCATTCCACCATCGTCGGGATGCGGATGCGCGTCTCGGTGCCGCGTGCGGCTTCTTCGAGGGTGATTTCCAGGTTGTAGCGCAGGTCGGCGCCGCGATAGACGTTCGAGCGGCCGCGGCCGCCGCCGAAGATGTCGCCGAAGATGTCGGAGAAGGCATCGGCGAAACCACCCATGCCGCCGAAGCCGCCGCCCATGCCGGCCTGGGGATCGACGCCGGCATGGCCGAACTGGTCGTAGGCCTGGCGTTTGCTCGCGTCGGTGAGGATTTCGTAGGCTTCTTTCGCTTCCTTGAAGAGTTCCTCGGCTTTGGGATTGTCCGGGTTGCGGTCCGGATGGTATTTCATCGCCAGGCGGCGATAGGCTTTCTTGATTTCTTCTTCCGAGGCATCCCGATTGACGCCAAGCACTTCGTAGTAGTCGCGTTTTGCCATGTCGGCCTTCGATCTGTTGAAGCGATACGGCCGAGTTAAGGGGCGGCATGCGCCGCCCGCTTGAACTCGGCCACTTAAAACGCCGCGCCAGCGGCCGGTTTAAGCTTTCTTGTCTTTCACCTCGGTGAATTCGGCATCCACCACGTCGGCGTCGTCTTTCTTGGCTTCACCGCCGGTCGCGCCCGCCTGCGCGCCCGCCGCGCCGCCGGCCTGCTGGGCGTAGATCTTCTCGCCGAGCTTTTGCGAAGCCGCGGCGAGCGCCTGGGCTTTGGCTTCGATCGTGGCTTTGTCGTTGCCCTTGATCGCCTCTTCGGCGGCCTTGAGCGCTTCCTCGATCTTAGCCTTTTCAGCGGCGTCGAGCTTGTCGCCATGCTCGGCGAGCATCTTCTTCACCGAATGCACCAGCGCATCGCACTGGTTGCGTGCTTCGACCAGCTCGTGCGCCTTGCGGTCTTCCTCGGCGTGCGCTTCGGCATCCTTGACCATGCGCTGGATCTCTTCCTCGGAGAGCCCGGAGTTGGCCTTGATGGTGATCTTGGCTTCCTTGCCGGTGCCCTTGTCCTTGGCCGAGACGTGCAGGATGCCGTTGGCATCGATGTCAAAGGTCACCTCGATCTGCGGCACGCCGCGCGGCGCCGGCGGAATGTCGGTGAGGTTGAACTGGCCGAGGCTCTTGTTGCCGGCGGCCATTTCGCGCTCGCCTTGCAGCACGTGGATGGTCACTGCGGTTTGATTGTCATCCGCCGTGGAGAAGACCTGGGTCGCCTTGGTCGGGATGGTCGTGTTTTTCGGGATGAGCTTGGTCATCACGCCGCCCAGGGTTTCGATGCCGAGAGACAGCGGGGTGACGTCGAGCAGCAGCACATCCTTCACTTCGCCCTGCAGCACGCCGCCCTGGATCGCCGCACCGATGGCGACGGCTTCGTCCGGGTTCACGTCCTTGCGCGGTTCCTTGCCGAAGAACTCCTTGACCTTTTCCTGCACCTTGGGCATGCGCGTCATGCCGCCGACGAGGATCACGTCGCTGATGTCGGAGACTTTCAGGCCGGCATCCTTCAGTGCGATGCGGCAGGGTTCGATGGTGCGCTCGATGAGATCTTCGACGAGCGCTTCGAACTTGGCGCGCGTGATCTTCATCGCCAGGTGCTTCGGGCCGCTGGCGTCCGCCGTGATGTAGGGCAGGTTGATCTCGGTCTGCATCGAGGAAGAGAGCTCGATCTTCGCCTTCTCGGCCGCTTCCTTGAGACGCTGCAGCGCCAGCACGTCGTTTTTCAGATCGACGCCCTGTTCCTTCTTGAATTCGGTGACGATGTAGTCGATCAGGCGCTGGTCGAAGTCCTCGCCGCCGAGGAAGGTGTCGCCATTGGTGGACAGCACTTCGAACTGGTGCTCGCCATCGACTTCGGCGATGTCGATGATCGAGATGTCGAAGGTGCCGCCGCCCAGGTCATAGACGGCGATCTTGCGGTCGCCTTCCTGCTTGTCGAGACCGAAGGCGAGCGCGGCCGCGGTCGGCTCGTTGATGATGCGCTTGACTTCGAGGCCGGCGATGCGACCGGCATCCTTGGTGGCCTGGCGCTGACTGTCGTTGAAGTAGGCGGGCACGGTGATCACCGCCTCGGTGACTTCCTCGCCGAGGTAGTCTTCGGCAGTCTTCTTCATCTTCTTCAGCACTTCGGCCGAAACCTGCGGCGGCGCCAGCTTCTTGCCGCGCACTTCGACCCAGGCGTCGCCGTTGTCGGCCTTGACGATCTTGAAGGGCATCAGATCGATGTCCTTCTGCACTTCCTTTTCCTCGAAGCGGCGGCCGATCAGCCGCTTGACGGCATAGAGCGTGTTCTTCGCGTTGGTCACCGCCTGGCGCTTGGCGGCCGCGCCGACGAGGATTTCACCATCCTCGGTGTAGGCGACGATGGACGGCGTGGTGCGCGCGCCCTCGGAGTTTTCGATGACCTTGGGTTTGCCGTTTTCCATGACGGCCACGCAAGAGTTGGTGGTGCCCAGGTCGATGCCGATGATCTTGCCCATGTTCGTTTCCTTTGTGAATTGCAGGGAGAAAAATTAACCTGCGCTCAATATGGGGTTATCGCGTGAGGCTTCAAGCCTTGGGTTTGGCGACGGTGACCAGCGCCGGGCGCAGGATGCGGTCGTGCAGTGCATAACCCTTCTGCAGCACGGTGACGACCGTGTTCGCTTCCTGATCGGCATCGACCATCGCGATCGCCTGGTGCTTGTGGGGGTCGAACTTTTCGCCGACCGGATTGATCTCGGTGAGCGCCGATTTCTCGAAAGCGGCGGCGAGCTGTTTCAAGGTCAGCTCGACGCCGGCCTTGAGCGCCTCGACGGTCTGCGTTTCGTTGGCGAGCGCGGCTTCCAGACTGTCTTTGACCGCCAGTAATTCGCCGGCGAATTTCTCGATCGCAAACTTGTGCGCCTTGGCGACGTCCTCTTGCGCGCGGCGGCGCACGTTCTCGGTTTCGGCCTTGGCGCGCAGCCAGGCATCATGATGCTCGGCGGCTTTGAGTTCCGCGGCCTTGAGCAGTTCTTCCAGACTCGGCATGACTTCCGCCGGCTCGGGGGCGTCGACCGGGGATTCGGCTGCCGTCTCGCCAGCGCCGAGTTTGGCTGTCAGTTCAGGAGCTTCGGGGGAGTTGGGCGTGTGATCGTCCTGCATGGCATGGGGCCTCGAGAATTAAACCATGGAGGGAATATGGGCTCCCCGCCCCTTTTTCAAGGGGCGACGGCGCATTTTCCGGCTGGGGGCGTATTAGGTGCGGAACCGGCCGACGGTGCCTTGCAGCTCGTCTGCGAGCGTTTCGAGTCGTTCCGCCGCCAGGGCATTCTGCTCGACGGCGGTGCTGTTTTCGCGCGCCATCGTGGCGATCGCCTCGATGTCCGTCAGTGCAGCGGCGCTGACCTGCCGCTGTTCTTCGGTGGCAGCGGCGATCGTGTCGAGACCGCGTCCCACCTCTTCGACCGAGGCGTTGGATTGGTTGATCGCATTGGCGACGGCGGCGAGCGACTGCTCGCTCGAAGCGATGTCGGCCAGACCGGTTTCGATCGCGCTGCGCACGAGATCGGACTTGCTGTTCAGCGTGCGGGTGATGACGTCGATCTCGTTGGCCGAAGCGGCGGATTTCTCGGCGAGCTTCCTCACTTCGTCGGCCACCACCGCGAAACCGCGTCCCTGCTCACCGGCGCGCGCCGCCTCGATCGCCGCATTGAGCGCCAACAGGTTGGTCTGATCGGCGATGTCCTTGACTTCGCGCGTCATGTTGGTGATCGATGCCGTGCTGCTGACGAATTCATTGACGGCTTCGGCCATCTCATCGACGGCGGACTTGACGCGGCCGATCTCGCCGATCAGGCGTTCGAGGGTTTCCTTGCCTTCACGCGAGCGGGCGAGGCTTTCCTGTGACTGGACGTGGACGCGCTCGGCGCTCTCGGCGACCGCGACGATGCTTCTCACCATGCGCTCGACCGCGTCTGTCACGGCAGCGGATTTCTCGCTTTGCTGGCGCGAGCTTGCGGCGACCTGCTGCGCGCCGCCGACCAGATCGCGGGCGGCGGCGGAGACGTGTTTCGCCGAAGTGTCGACCTGGCGTACCAAATTGGCGAAATTCGCCATCATTTCGTTGAACACCCGGCTCGCCTGGCCGATCTCGTCGTTGCTCTTCACTTCCAGACGGCGCGTCAGGTCGCCCTCGCCGCTGGCGATGGCGCGCAGCCCAGCGACCATGTCGTCGAGCGGCTGGGTCACGACGCGTGTGACGAAGAACCAAATGAACAGCAGCACGGGCATACTGACGCCGATCGCCGCCAGCAGGATCTTGATGCGCTGCGCGGCGATGGCCGCTTCGACGTCGTCGAGGGAGACCTTCATGCTGACGACGCCCAGAACCGTCCCTTCAGGCGTCTGATGGCAGGCGATGCAATCCTTGCCGAGATAGTTTTTGCTGGCAAGTGTTGGGCGCACCACGCGCAGAAATTCGCCTTTGGCGTCCTGTTGCACTTCGCGGAATTCCTTACCACTCGCGAGCACCTGCTGTTCGATCGCGTCGGGCTGACCTTCGTCGCCCTTGCCGGGGCCGTAAAGTTTGGTGACGGCTTCGCCGCGGATGACCTTGAGGTCGCGGATCACCGACAGCTGTTTGATCTGGTCGAGGAAAACCTCACGCTGGCCGATGGTGCCGGTGATCATCATGCCGGTGAGCCCCGCTAGCGTCGCCTCGTGCATCGATAGGGAAAAACGAGTGGCCTGCTCGATCGCGGTGTCACGATTGACCTGGCTTTGCCAGAAGATCATCCCGGTCCACACGAGCACCAGGATCAACCAGATTCCGGCAGTCAGGCGCAGCCAGATTTTCATGTCGGAAAGGCGCATGAATCATCTCCCCACGAAAGTGGGGGGAGTATAGCGGGAAACGCCTGACATGCCGACCGCGACCCCTCGCATTCGATCGAGCGCGGGTGGCCGAGGTCGGCGATGTGGCGTTACGCGAAGCCGGTAGGAGGGCGAGGTTCAGAGTACGGCGCGGACCCAGCGCACGATGCTGCCGGCATCCATGGCGCCGGATTGCCGGGCGATCTCACGGCCGCCCTTGAACAGGATCATCGTCGGGATGCTGCGGATGCCGAAGCGTGCGGCGATGCCTTGATGTTCCTCGGTGTTCAGCTTCGCCAGACGGACCTGGGGTTCGAGCTGGCTCGCGGCCTGGACGAAGGCCGGCGCCATCATCCGGCACGGGCCGCACCAGGGGGCCCAGAAATCGACCAGCACCGGGATCTCCGATCGGCCGATGTGTTTTTCGAAGCTCGCCGCGTCGAGCTCGACGGGGTAGCCGGAAAACAGCGGCTGCTTGCATTTGCCGCAGCTGCCGCCGGCGGCGAGCTTGTCATGAGGTACGCGGTTCGGCGCGTGGCAGTGCGGGCAAACGATGATCAGTGAGTCGGACATGGCAATCTCCTATATCGGTTTTCGCTGATATAGGTGCCGGAAATGCGATTTCAATCGGCCAGGCGGGGCTGGCACAGATCGGCTAACGCAGCGATCCAGTCCGGGCGTTCGTTCAGACAGGGCAGGTAATGGAATTCCTGCCCTCCGGCATGCAAGAAGGCTTCTTTGCATTCCATGGCGATCTCTTCGAGTGTTTCCAGGCAGTCGGCCGGAAAGCCTGGACAAATCACATCGACGCGCTTGAGCCCGCTGCGCGCGAGTTCTTCCAGCGTCGGCTGGGTATAGGGTTGCAGCCATTTCGCCGCGCCGAAGCGAGACTGGAAGGTGGCGAGCCACTCGCCGGTTTCGAGGCCGAGCGCGGCGGCCAGTGCGTGCGCCGTGGCGTGGCACTGACGCGCATAAGGGTCGCCGCGATCCACCGAGCGCTGCGGAATGCCGTGGAAGCTCATCACCAGCTTCTCGCCGCGTCCGTGCGCCTGCCAGTGCTCGCGGACTGCGTTGGCCAGCGCGCCGATGTAACCGGGGTCGGTGTGAAAATCTTCGATCCAGCGGATCACCGGCGGTCGTTTCTGGCGCTTAAGCCAGCCGGTCACGGCGTCTTGTGTGCTGCCAGTGGTGCTGCCGGCCCATTGCGGATAGAGCGGCAGGATGAGGATTTCCTCTGCGCCTGAAACCGTCAGCCGATCGAGCACGGCGGGGATGGCCGGATTGCCATAACGCATCGCCCAGTCGATCAGCAAATCCTGGCGGCCGCGTTCGCCGAGCAGGCCGCGCAGCAATTTGGCCTGGCGCTCGGTATGCACTTTGAGCGGCGAGCCTTCGGGGGTCCAGATCGTCGCGTATTTCGCTGCCGATTTCGCCGGCCGGGTGTTGAGGATGATGCCATGCAGGATCGGCAGCCAAAGGAGGCGCGGCAGCTCGACGACGCGCGGATCGCCGAGAAACTCGGCCAGATAGCGCCTGACGGCCGGCGTATCCGGCGCATCGGGCGTGCCGAGGTTGATGAGCAGGAGGGCTTGGCGGCTCAATTGGGACTCAATGCGGAAGACAGCAATCGTGCGGTGATGTCGACGATCGGGATCACGCGCTCGTAGGCCATGCGCGTCGGGCCGATCACGCCGATGGTGCCGACGACCTGGCCTTCGACCTCGTAAGGGGCAGCGACGATGCTGCATTCGTCGAGCGGCGCGATGCCCGATTCGCCACCGATGAAGACATGCACGCCCTCGGCACGGCTCGACAGGTCGAGCAGCTGCATCAGGCCGGTTTTCTGTTCGAAAAGATCGAACAGCTGCCGCAGCCGCGCCATGTTGGCGGCCAGATCTTCGCTGTCGAGCAGGTTCTTCTCGCCGCTGATCACGTATTGCTGGCTCGCCTCGCTGGCCGCCTGGGCGCCGGCGTCGGCGGCGGCATTCATCAGTTCGGTCATGTCGCTGCGCAGCTGTTGCAGCTCGTGGTGCAGCCGCTGGCGGATCTGCATGAAGTCGAGACCGGCGAAATTCTGCGTCAGGTAATTCGCTGCTTCGATCAGCTCGCTCTGGGCATAGGGTCGCTGGGTGAGCAGGATGCGGTTTTGCACCTCGCCTTCGGTGGTGACGATGATCAGCAGGATGCGCGTCTCGGTCAGGTTGAGGAACTCGATCTGGCGGATCTTCGGCGCCTGGCGGCGCGGCGCGATGACGACACCGGCGAAGTGGGTGAGTTCCGAGACCAGCTGCGAGGCATGGCTGATCACGCGCTGCGGCACATCGGGCAACAGCGCCTCCTTGAGCTCGGAGACGTGCTGGGGATCGAGCGGCTGCACGGTGAGCAGGGTGTCGACGAACAGGCGGTAACCCTTGGGCGTCGGCACCCGGCCGGCCGAAGTGTGTGGGCTGGCGATGAAGCCCAGCTCTTCGAGATCGGCCATCACGTTGCGGATCGTCGCCGGCGACAGTTCCAGGCCGGAGTATTTGGCGAGCGTGCGCGAGCCGACCGGCTGACCTTCGACGATGTAGCGTTCGATCAGGGTCTTGAGCAGGGTCTTGGCACGGGCATCGAGCATCATGGCAAGGAAGATTGTAGCGTTAGCGTGGATTACAATCGTGCCGTCTTGCCAGCGCCGACTTTCAGCGGCGGGTTTTACTATGCCAAAACAACTCAATGTACATGCCCTGGGGCAAGTGTTCACCCCGCCATCGGTGGTCGAGAGAATGCTCGCCCTGCGTCAGAGGCGGGGCCGTACCCTCGATCCGGCCGCCGGAGACGGCGCCTTCTCGACGCGCATTCCGGGGTGCGAGGCGATCGAGATCGACCCGGGCGTGGCGCCCGCAGGCGCACAGGTGATGGATTTCTTCGCGCTGCCACTCGACGAAAAATTCGACACCATCATCGGCAACCCGCCCTATGTGCGTTTCCAGGACATCCCGCCGCGCACGCTGGCCTTGCTCGACCACGAAATGTTCGACCGGCGCAGCAATCTCTATCTCTATTTCATCGAGAAGGCGGTGCGCCATCTGCGCCGCGGCGGCGAACTGATCTTCATCGTGCCGCGCGAATTCACCAAGCTCACCGCGGCGCGGCGGCTCAATGCCTTTCTCTTCGAGGAGGGCGACATCACCGATTTCATCGAGCTGGGCGATGCGCGCGTCTTTGGCGAGCATACGCCCAACTGCGCGATCTTCCGCTTCGAGCGCGGCCGCCGCGAGCGGCGCCTGGCCGACGGCCGGCGTTTCGCGTTGGTCGATGGCCAGCTGATGTTCCTGCGCGGCGACTACCGGGTGCCGCTCGCCGAGCTGTTCGAGGTCAAGGTCGGTGCGGTTTCCGGGGCCGACGACGTCTTCGAGCATCCGGAAGGCAACGCCGAGTTCGTCTGCTCGCGCACGGTGGATGACGGCAGCACGCGACGCATGATCTTCAATACGCCGCATCCGCATCTCGAGGCCTTCAAGGAGAGATTGCTGGCCCGGCGCGTGCGGCCTTTCGACGAGTCGAACTGGTGGCAGTGGGGGCGGTTGCACCATGTCTCGACGGCACCACGCGTCTATGTGAATGGCAAGACGCGCCGGCCGCGGCCGTTCTTCGTCCATGACTGCCCGAATTACGATGGCTCGGTGCTGGCGCTGTTTCCGCGCCTGCCGGGGCTGGATGTGGCGCTCGCCGCCGACATGTTGAACGACGCGGTCGATTGGGCCGAGCTCGGCTTCGTCTGCGACGGGCGCTTTCTGTTCACCCAGCGCACGCTGCAGCACTGCCTGTTGCCGCCAGTGTTCGACAAGTTGCGCCGAATGGCCGAAGCGCAAACCCAGCGTATGAGGACGGCCGCATGAGTCGCTATCGCACCATCGCCCTGTTCGGCAAACAGGACAGCGAGCTCGTCGCCGAGGCCTTGGGTGAACTGCACGACTACCTCATTCAGCGCGGCATCACAGTGCTGGTCGATGATGCGTTCTGCAGCGTCGCGGGGCTTGCCCGGGATTGCGCCGAGATCGCGACGATCCGGCAACGGGCCGAGGTCGCGATCGTCGTCGGCGGCGACGGCACCCTGCTCGCCGCGGCGCGCAAGCTCGATGCCGCCGAGGTGCCGCTGGTCGGCATCAATCTGGGGCGGCTCGGCTTCATGACCGACATCGCGCGCGCCGACATGCTGGGGGCGATCGACCGCCTGCTGGCGGGCGAATTCACCGCCGACCGGCGCATGCGCCTCGAAGTGCGTGTGCTGCGCGACGGCACAGAGGTGTTCCGCACGCTGGCGCTCAATGAGGTCGTCGTCAACAAGGGTGATCTCGGCCGCATGATCGAGCTCGAGGTGCGCGTCGATGAAGAATTCCTCTATGTGCTGCGTGCCGACGGCATGATCGTCGCCACGCCGAGCGGTTCGACCGCCTATGCGCTGTCGGCCAACGGCCCGATCCTGCAGCCCGCCGTGCCGGGCATCGCGCTGGTGCCGCTGTGCGCGCATGGGCTCACCTACCGGCCGATCACGATCGCCGACAGCTGCGCCGTCGAGCTGCGGCTGGTGCATTCGTATGATGGCCGCGTGCATTGCGATGGCCAGAATTTCTTCGATGCCAAGGCCGGCGATTGCGTGCAGCTGACGCGTTCGCAGCATCCGCTGACCCTCCTGCATCCGCCGAGCTACAGCTATTTCGCGATGCTGCGCGAGAAACTGCACTGGAGCGCGACGCCGCACAGGTGATCGATGCTGCTCAGCCTGACGATCCGCGACTTCGTCATCGTCGATCGGCTCGATCTCGAGTTCGAGCCCGGCTTCGGCGCGCTGACCGGCGAGACCGGCGCCGGCAAGTCGATCCTCGTCGATGCCCTGTCGCTGGCGCTGGGCGAACGAGCCGATGCCACGGTGGTGAGGAGCGGCGCCTTGAGAGCCGACATCGCGGCCGAGTTTTCGCTGACGCCCGATGCGCCGCTCGCGGACTGGCTCGCCGCGAACGATTTCGCCACGGATACCTGTCTGCTGCGCCGTGTCGTCGAGGCGACGGGGCGTTCGCGCGCCTGGATCAACGGCACGGCAGCGACGCTCGCCCAGTTGCGCGAGGTGGCGGAATTCCTTTGCGACATCCACGGCCAGCATGCGCATCATTCGCTGTTGCGTCCAGAAGCCCAGCGCGCGCTGCTCGATGCCTATGCGGGCGTCGAAGCGCTGGCGCGCAACGTGGCGGCGCGCCATGCCGACTGGCGCAAGCTCAGCTCGGCACGTGCGGCGGCCGAGCGGGATGTCGCGGCGAGCGCGCGCGAGCGCGAACTGCTCGAATGGCAGGTCAAGGAACTCGCCGCGCTGGGCTTCGAGGCGAGCGACTGGCAGGAGACCGAAGCCGAGCAGCGGCGGCTCTCCCATGCCGCGAGCCTGCTCGAGGCGAGTAGCGCGGCGCTGGCCGCGCTCGAGGAGGGTGAGCTGCCCGTCCTGCCGCTCTTGCAGCAGGCCAGCGGCCGGCTCACCGAGCTGACCGCGGTCGATGCCAACCTCGGCGAGGCGGCGCAACTGTTCGAAAGTGCGCTGATCCAGCTCGACGAGGCGGCGCTGGCACTGCGGCGCTATCGCGAGAGACTCGACCTCGATCCGGCGCGGCTCGCCGAGCTCGATGCGCGCATCGACGCCGTGACGCAGCTGGCGCGCAAACACCGGGTGACGCCGGAAGAGTTGCCGGCAGTGCAGGCGCGGCTCGAAGCGCGGCTGGCCGAATTGCAGCTTGCCGCCGACCCGGCATTGCTCGCCGAGCGCGAACGTGAGGCGCAGGCCGCTTATCTCGCAGTCGCCCGGCAGCTGAGCGAGGCGCGGCGGCAGGCGGCGGAAAAGCTCTCCGCCGCCGTAACCCAGGCGATGCAGGAATTGGCGATGCCGGGGGGGCGCTTCGCCATCGAGCTGGCGACACTTCCCGAAGGGGGCGCCCATGGGCTCGAGACGGTCGAATTCCTCGTCAGCGCCAATGCCGGTCAGCCCTTGCGTCCGCTCGCCAAGGTGGCTTCGGGAGGCGAGCTCTCGCGCATCGGACTCTCATTGCAGGTGATCGCCAGCCAGAGCCATGCCGTCGATACGCTGATCTTCGACGAGGTCGATGTCGGCATCGGCGGGCGCGTCGCCGAGATCGTCGGCCGCATGCTGCGGCAGCTCGGCAGCGACCGGCAGGTGTTGTGCGTCACTCACCTGCCGCAGGTCGCGGCCTGCGCGCACTGGCAGTGGTCGATCCGCAAGGAAACGCGCGAGGGGCGGACGGTGAGCCGCGTGACCCCGCTCGATGACGCCGGCCGCGTCGAGGAGATCGCCCGCATGCTCGGCGGGGTGAACATCACCGAGACGACGCGCAAACACGCCCGGGAAATGCTGGGACTGTAGCCGATCGGCAACCGTCGAGAAGAGCGTTGAGGAATCGGCCGGGCGGTGAGGCGATTTGAGAGCGTTCGTCGGGCATCGTTGGCGAAGCGCACGGAAAAGCTGCCCACTTGTTCGAGCGCAGCGAGTTGTGGGCGGCCCGTGCGCGAGCCTTACGAGGCCCCCGAACGCGAACCATGAGCCGAATCGCCCGGCCGTTTCCTCGAAGAATTACAGGCTGTCCCGCCAGCGCCGTATCGCGGCGAAGGTTTCCACATCGTTGGCCGGAGGATGGCCGAGCCAGCGGGTGGCGGCGGCGATCACGCCGGGCGAGCGCCAGCGCAGGAAGGGATTGGTGGCGAGCTCCGCTGCGAGCGTCGACGGCACCGAAGGCGCGCCGGACGCGCGCAAGCGGGCGACCGCTGCGCTGCGTTCAGCGATCGCGGCATTGTCCGGCTCTACCTGCTGGGCAAAACGCAGGCAGGATTGTGTGTATTCGTGCGCGCAATAGATCTGCGTCTCGGTCGGCAAGGCGGCGATGTGCGCCAGCGAGGCATGCATCTCCTCCATCGTGCCTTCGAAGACTCGGCCGCAGCCGGCGCCGAACAGCACGTCACCGCACAACAGCATCCCCAGGCGATAATAGGCGATATGGCCTCGCGTATGTCCCGGCAGATGCAACACCTCGAAATCGGTGCCCAGCACCGACACCCGATCACCATCCTGCAAGGGCCGGGTGACGACATCCGTGGCCTCCAACGCCGGGCCGTATACCGGCACAGGATGCTGCGCGACCAGTTCGGCGATCCCTCCAATGTGGTCGCCGTGGCGGTGGGTGACGAGGATCGCCGCCAGACGGTCGCCGCTTTGTGCGAGGAAACGCAACACCGGCGTCGCTTCACCGGGGTCGACGAGGGCGACATGGCCTTGCCGGCGGAGCGCCCAGATGTAGTTGTCCTCGAAAGCGGGGATCGGTTCGATGTGCATGGCGGGGGATTGTAATGGCTGTGGAGAGCTTCGCCGCCTGGCTGGAAACGCCGCAGGGCCGTTACGCGCTGGCCTGGGAGCAGACGAAGACCGATCTGTTGGCCGCCGACATCTTCGGCTTCAATGCGGTGCAGATCGGCTTTCCGCAGATCGATTTCCTGCGTGCCAACCGCATGCCGTTTCGCTTCACCTGTTGTGAGGAGGGCGCTTGCACCACCCGTGCCGACCCTCATCATCTGCCCTTCGCGACGAACAGCGTCGATCTCGTCGTGCTGCCGCACCTGCTCGAATTCGCTGCCAACCCGCACCAGATCCTGCGTGAGGTCGATCGCGTGCTGGTGCCCGAGGGCAGCGTGCTGGTGATCGGCTTCAATCCCTTCAGCCTCTGGGGTCTGCGGCGCTTGTTCGCCCGCGGGCGCGGCGAGCCGCCCTGGCAGGGGCGCTATCTGTCCGTGCCGCGCCTGCGCGACTGGTTCGCGCTGCTGGGCTTCGAGACGCACAGCGGCGCCTTCGGCTGCTATGCGCCGCCCTTGCGGCAGGAAAAATGGCTGCAACGTTTGCATTTCCTGGAAGCGGCGGGGGACCGCTGGTGGCCTTTCCTGGGGGCGGTGTATGTGCTGCAGGCGATCAAGCGCCAGCACGGCCTGCGGCTCGTCACGCCGAAATGGAAAGACCGCATGGCGCGGGCGAAGGCGCTGGCGCTCTTGCCGCAAAAGCCCTTGACGCAGAAACGCGAAGAATAATGACCGACATCGTCGAGATCTATACCGATGGCGCCTGCAGCGGCAATCCCGGCCCGGGCGGCTGGGGCGCTCTGCTGCGCGCAGGCCGCCAGGAAAAGGAACTGTCGGGTTTCGATCCGGCCACCACCAACAACCGCATGGAGCTGACCGCAGTGATCGAGGCCCTGAAGGCCTTGAAACGGCCGGTGACGGCGCGCGTGCATACCGATTCGCAATACGTGCAGAAAGGCATCAGCGAATGGATCCACGGCTGGAAGAAGCGCGGCTGGAAGACCGCCGACCGTCAGCCGGTGAAGAACGCCGATCTGTGGCAAGCGCTCGATGCGCTCGCCAGTCGTCATCGTATCGAATGGGTGTGGGTGCGCGGCCATGCCGGCCATGTCGAGAACGAGCGCGTCGATGCCCTGGCCCGTGCGGCGATCGAACAAGGGAGGAAAAGATGAGTGCCCACCGACAGGTGATTCTGGATACCGAAACCACGGGTCTCGAATGGCGCCAGGGTGACCGCGTGATCGAAATCGGCTGCATCGAGCTGTTGAATCGCCGGCCCAGCGGCCGGCGCCTGCATCGGTACCTGAACCCCGAACGTCCGATCGGCGCCGGTGCGCAGGCGGTGCATGGCCTGACCGACGAGTTCCTCGCCGACAAGCCGAAGTTCGCCGACATCGCCGACGAATTGCTCGAATTCCTCAACGGCGCCGAGGTGATCATCCACAATGCGCCCTTCGACGTCGGTTTCCTCGATTACGAGCTGAGCCTGATCGGGCGCGGCCCGCTGGCGAAGGTCTGTGGCGCGATCACCGATACGTTGAAGATGGCGCGCGAGCTGCGTCCCGGCAAGAAGAACAGCCTCGATGCCTTGTGCGCCGAATTCGGCATCGACAATTCGAACCGGCAGCTGCACGGTGCGCTGCTCGACGCGGAACTCCTTGCCGAGGTCTATCTGGCGATGACGCGCGGGCAGGAAAGCCTGATGATCGCGCTCGACGCCGGCGTGACGGCGAGCGATTTCGCCGCCGGCGAACGTCCGCCGATCCGCGTCCTCGCGCCGAAGCCAGAGGAGCTCGCCGAACACGAG